>DASRYU010000125.1:0-18080 GCA_035687045.1 Thermoplasmatota archaeon
ACCGACCTCGTGCTCCTCGTCGCCGACGCGCTCAACCCCGAGCAGATCTTCGTCATCGTCGACGAGCTCTACGACGCGAACATCCGCCTCAACCGCGCGCCGGCGGACATCAAGCTCTACAAGTCGCGCCAGCGCGGCGGCATCAACGTCAACTTCACCGTCGCGCAGACGAAGGGGCTCGACGAGGACCTCGTCAAGGACATGGTGAAGGAGTACGGCATCGTCAACGCCGACGTCGTCGTCCGCCAGGACGCGACCGTCGACGAGCTTGTCGACGTCCTCGCGGGGAACCGCACGTACATCCAGGCCATGGTCGCGCTCAACAAGGTCGACCTGCAGGACCTCGAGTACACGAAGAACACGATCCAGATGTTCCAGGACCGCGGCTGGCCCGTCGTGCCCATCGCCGCGAAGAAGGGGCTCGGGCTCGACCGGCTCAAGGACGTCATCTACGACGAGCTGAAGTTCATCCGCGTGTTCATGAAGCCGCAAGGCGGCGAGGCCGACATGGAGGAGCCTCTGGTCATCAAGTCGGGCTCCGACGTCGGCATGGTCTGCGACGCGCTCCACCGCGACTTCCGCCTGAAGTTCCGCTACGCCATCGTGAGCGGACCCAGCGCCAAGTTCGAGAACCAGATCGTGGGGATCGACCACAAGCTGCAGGACCTCGACGTCCTGACCCTGATCCTGAGGCGCTAGCCGAAGGAGCGGGGTCCGCGACGTCGAGGCGACGCAGCGCGTGGGAGAGAGTACGCGCGAGGCGCGAAGCGCCGGTCCGCGCAGCGGACGCGCGTGCGGATCGACCACAAGCTGCAGGACCTCGACGTCCTGACCCTGATCCTGAGGCGCTGAGGCGCCCGCTCAGGCGTGCGAGACGGAGCAGCCCCAGGCGCCCGTGCCGCCAAGCGTCGTCGTGTGTGCGACGTAGCTGTAGCAGGTGTGCACGAAGACGGAGCCGAGCGGCGGGAGCGCGCCCGTCGAGGCGCAGCTGCCGGTCACCGCGCCGTTCGCGTAGGTGCAGCGGAAGGAGCGCTCGCCGCTCGAGCCGTCGGGCGCCTGCCACGTGAGGCGCGACTCGAGCGACCCGGTGTAGCTCGCGCCGACGAAGCCCGCGAAGCCGTGGGAGAGGGTCCCGTCGGTGCGGAGGTGGAGGCCGGTGGTGCAGACGGAGAGCGTCGGCCCCTGGCAGCTGGCCGTCTGGGACCCGCCTGGGACGTGCGCGAGCGCGGGGGCCGCGCCGGCGACGAGGGCGAGGCAGAGAAGGGTGGCGGCGAAGGCGCGCATGCTCGGGAGACGCCGCCGGCCGTCATGAACGCGCCGGATGCGACGCGCGAACAAGCTAGGCTCTCACGACGCTTCAGAGGCTGAAGCGGGCGCGGCGCGGCGTGACGCGGCCGCGGGGGCGCAGGAAGAACGCGCCAAAGAGGATGGACCACACGCCCAGCTGCCAGAGGATGAAGGGGACCACGATGGGCGCGGGGAGCGGGCCCGGGAGGTCCGAGGGGGTCCAGGTGCCGAACGTGCCGGCGGCGAAGAAGCCGAGGCCGAGAAGGATGAACAGGCAACCCGCGACCGGATGAGAGCGCACGGCCCCCTCGTGGGGGAACGGGGGTGATGCCCGTTGTGGTGTGCTCGTCGAAGGGCCCTCGCCTGTCGCCCTAGAACTCGCCGAGGCTGCGCTGCTTCTTGGGCGCGGGCTTGTCGGCCGGCTTCTCCTCCGCCGCCTTCTTCGCCGGCGCCGCGTCGGCGGCCTTGGCCGCCCGCTTGCCTGCCGGCTTCGCGGGCGCCTCCTCCTCGTCCTCGTCGTCGGCGACAACGGGCTTCGCGACGGGCTCCTCCGCGTCGTCCTCGTCGAGCTCCGGCTCGGCAGCGGCGCCGAAGCGGCCGAAGGCGCCGCTCGTCGCGCGCGACGGGACGGAGAAGCGCTTCTGGCTGTCCTCGAGGATGCGCTTCACCTCGGGGCTCGTGGGTTTCGCCTCGAGAAGGAACGCGAGCTCCTCCGCCTCGAGGTCGAACTGCCACGCGACCCACGCGGAGAACCCCTCGTCGTCCTTCATCAGCGCGCGCAGGTAGGGGAAGATGTCCTGGTACGCGCGGCGCGCGGAGGTGTGGAGCACGGCCCCGACCTTGAGCGCGGTCGACTTGCGCAGCTCGCGCACGCCCTTGAAGCGCGACTGCTTCGAGAGCCACGAGGGGAACGCGAAGCGCGCGCCGCTGGGGCGCTCGCGCTTGGCGACGGCGACGCCGCCCGTCATGAGCTCCGTCGCGTACGACCAGAGGCCGTACTGCTGGCGGCGCTGGACGCGGCTGAGGAAGAGCGCCGCCTTCGAGAGGACGGCGTACGCCTGCGCGCGGTCGACGGGATTCGTGTACATCACGGGGATGTTCTCGTCGATCCAGAGCGCGATGTTGTCGGGCGTCTCGTCGAGGTCCCACGACGCCTTGCGCGCCTCGTCGAGCGACGAGCCGTAGAACACCTTGCCCAGGAGCTCCCAGATGTCGCCCGTCTTGTCGCGGCGGCCCATCGCCTCGACGTCCGCGAGGGTGACCTCGGTGCGCCCGAGCGCGAGCGCCTGCAGGTCGTTCACGGCGCTGCGCATGTCGCCGCCCGCGCGCTCCGCGATGGCCTTGTCGACGCCGGGCTCGAGCGTCACGCCCTCCTTCTGCGCGATGCGCCGGATGGCGGGCGGGATGCTGTTCGAGTGCACCTTGGTGAACTTGATCGTGCGCGCGAGCGTCTTGAGCGAGCTGTTGCGCCGCTGGAGCTCGTAGAGGTCGTTGACGATGAGGACGATGGGCTGCTTCGCCTCGCGGATGACCTCCACGATGGCCTTCATGCCTCCGCGGTCCTCGCGCCCGAAGAGGTTGTCCGCCTCGTCCAGGACGACGAGCTGGCGGCCGCCGCTCTCGCGCGTGAACGTGCCGTCCGCGCCGAACGCGCGGTTGGACGCGCCGGCGCCCGCGATGCGCTTGACGACCTCCTCGTTCCTCGTGTCGGAGGCGTTCATCTCGATGACGCCCCACTTCATGTCGCTCGCGAGGGCGAGCGCCGCGCTCGTCTTGCCGATGCCCGGGTCGCCCGCGAGGATGACGGCGCGCTCCTTGGCGGGCGTCCCCTCCTGCCACCCCTCCGCCCAGGCGCGCAGCTCCTCGATGGCCTTCCCGTTCCCGACGAGGTCGTCGAGCGTGCGCGGACGGTGCTTCTCGCACCAGTCGATGGGGAGAACGGCCGTCGCGCTCAACGCGCGGCGATGGGGGCTCCTGGGGAAAAAGCTGTGCCGCGCGCGGCTCCGCTCGCTCCTTCGCCTGCGCCCGCTCACCGCGGGGGCGCGGGTGTCGCGGGGGCGCGCGGGGCGGAACGAAGCCGCTCACCGCGGAGGACGCGGAGCGCGCGGAGGACGCGCGGAGACGAACAGACCCGCCTCGTCCTCGTCCTCGTCCCCCGTCCTCGTCCTCCTCGTCCTCGTCCTTGTCCTCGTCCTCGTCCCCGCCTCGGCCTCCGCCCGCGCCTCGGCCTCGGCCCCCGCCTCCGCCCGCGCCTCGGCCCGCGCCCGCGCGCTAGCGCGGCGCGTTGACGTCGTCGAGCGCGCGCACGCGCACCATCATGCGCATGTACGCGACGACGGCCATGCCCGCCGCGCCCAGCGTCGCCCAGGGCAGCGAGAGGGCGCTCAGCGCGTTGTAGGCGACGTGGAGCGCGATGGCGGAGCCGATGCCCCAGACGGCCCACCAGGGGGAGCCGCCGTAGCGGGCGCGCCAGACGCCGTGCCCGGCGACCGCGCTCGCGGCGCCGTGGAGCGCGACGGTGGCGATGCCGCGGTAGAGCGCCGTCGCCATCGCCGTCTCCTCGCCGGCGAGAAGGAGCGCGGAGAGGACGTAGATGACGTTCTCCGTCGCGGCGAACCCGAGGCCGACCGCGCCGCCGTAGATGTAGCCGTCCTCGGGCTCCGGGTGGCGCTCGCGCACGAGGCGGAGCCCGAGCGCCTTCGCGAGCTCCTCGACGACGGGCGCGACGAGGACGACCATCACGGTCAGGCGCACGTCGAAGACGTAGGCGCGTCCAAAGTGCGCGAGGAGCGCGTACTGCGCGACGATGGCGATGGCGGCGGCGACGAAGGCGCCCCAAGCGAAAGCTTGCGCGAGGACGCGGTACGGCTCCGGGCGGTGGCGCTCCGCGTTGCGGAGCCGGTAGGAGAGGATGACGGGGGGCGCGAGCGCGATCGCGAGCAGGAGAAGAAGCTCGAGCGCGTCCACACGCCGCCTCAGGCGACCGTGCGGCGGCTCAGGCTCGCCAGCGTCCCGAAGATGCCGAAGCCGACGAGGACGATGCCCACCGAGTAGACGCCGATGTCGGTCCAGTTCCCGTAGTTGAGGCCCATGTAGAGCCAGAAGCCGATGCCGAGGAGCAGGACCAGGACGCTCAGGGCCGTCCAGCCGGTGAAGCGCATCAGCCGCCGGAGCCCTGCGGGGCCTACAAATACGTTTCCGGGTCGGCCGACCCGCATAGGAACCCCTGCCAACGTTTATCACTCGACGTGCGTGCCTGGCGGCGCGGGAGGCTTGCGGCGGAACCCTCCAGCCCGCTCCTTACGCGGGGCGGAGGCCGTCGCCGTCCGGTCAGCATGTCGTCGTCGGAGGTCCGGGTCGCGCGCGCCGCGGGCGCCGCGTGCAGCGCGTTGGTCGTGGTCGCAGCCCTGCTGCTCGCGCTCCCGACGGCCGAGGCCGCCCCGCAGCTTCCGAACGGGCCCGACGGGTGGCGCTACAAGGCGGACATCCTCGTCAACAGCTCGCTCAACCTCAGCGACGTGCAGGTCCCCTTCGCGCTGGACACGCAGGCGCTCATCGTCGACGGCAAGATGCGCAGCGACTGCGGCGACCTCCGCGTGCGCACGACGGGGACGACCGACCTGCCCCACTGGATCGAGTCAGGCTGCAACACGAAGACGACGCGCGTGTGGGTGCGCGCCCCCTCCATCGTCGCGGGCTCGTCCGTCCAGCTCGTCGCCTACTACGGCAACCCCGACGCGACGAGCGCGGCGTCGCTGAGCGCCACGTTCGTCGCCAACGGCATCCGCGTCGAGGTCGCGAACTGCGCGTCCCCCGTCGCCGCCGTCGGCTGCCCCATCGTCAACCACTCGACGGCGAACGCGGCGCGCGACCTCTCGCCCTCGCTCTGCGCGGTGACGCGGACGAAGGTCGAGTACGGCTACGCCTGCAACGGCACGGCGCCGCAGACGAACGTCCGCGACTTCTTCGCGACGGAGTACCGCTTCCTCTTCGTCCCCGACGTCTCCGGCGTCTGGCGCTTCGAGACGCGCTCGGACAACCGCAGCGAGCTCGCCCTCTCCGTCACCGACGACGCGCTCGTCACGAGCCGCGCGCTCCTCGTCACGAACTACGGCGACGACCGCGCCTTCCGCATGGGGAACCTCAGCATGACCGCCGGCCAGGCCCGCTGGTTCACCTTCGTCTCGAGCGACGACGAGGGGGCGGAGGAGCAGACGCTCCGCGTCACGCGCCCCGGCGGCGTCGCGCAGACGCTCACGACGGCGAACTTCCCGGACATGATCTACCGCCGGAACTACCCGTCCTCGCTCCCCTTCGCGAGCCTGCAGCCGGAGGTCGCGGTGCTCGGGCCCCCCTCCGGCAGCGCGACGCCCTTCATCGAGCGCGTGAACCTCTCGATGAGCGGCACCGCGACGCAGCTGGGCTCGACCATGCCGCAGCCCGGCTCCGCGTGCCGCATCGAGACGCGCGCGGCCGAGGGGGAGCCGTGGACATCGATCGCCATCCAGACGGCCGACTCGAACGGGCAGTGCATCATCACAGCCTCGCACCGTGGCCTCGCGAACAACACGACGTACGCGTACCGCATGCTCTTCTCCAAGAGCGGCCTGGGTGACGGCGTCCCCCTGTACCTCAACGCCACGACGTGGGGCCCGCCCACCGCCGGCACGATGACGAGCGTCACCTCGGGCAACAGGACGCAGTCGCTCGCGTGGGTGCGAGGCGTCCCCAACGGCGCCTCCATCACGGGGCAGAAGCTCGAGGTGAGCGTGGACGGCGCTCCGTTCGTCCTTCACGCGACGCTTGGCGCGAGCGCGACGAGCCACGCCCCGACGGGGCTCACGAACGGCGCGCGCTACGACTGGCGCGTCATCGCGACGAGCGACCTCGGCGACGGCCCCGCGAGCAACGCGCTCGGCGGCACCCCGAGCTCCATCCCGAACCCGCCCGTCGTGTCCGCGACCGCCGGCAACCGCAGCGTCACGCTCACCATCGCCCCCGGCTACGACCAGGGTTCGCCGATCACCGCCTACCGCGTCTGGAACGGCACGCAGCTCGTCGCGACCGTGACGGCTTCGACGGTGCAGCTCATGGGACTCGCGAACGGGTACACGTACGCCTACAACGTCACGGCGCAGAACGCGAACGGCTGGAGCGCATCGAGCAACGTCGCGACGGCCACGCCGGGCGCTCCGCCCGACCCGCCCGCCGGCCTCACGGCGACGCGGGGGAACGGCACCGTCTCCCTCGCGTGGACGCCGGGCGCCACGAACGGCGCGCCGCTCACGGGCTATCGCATCTGGAACGTGACCGGCGGCGGCGCGACGCTCATCGCGCAGACGTCGAACGGGGCGAACACGAGCTTCGTCGTGAACGGCCTCGCCAACGGCTACACCTACTCCTATCACGTCACGGCCGTCAACGCGTTCGGCCAGGGGAACCCGTCGAACCCCGCGAGCGCGCGGCCCGCCACCGTGCCGTACCCGCCCAACCTGACGCAGCTCGCGACGGGCAACCATTCGATCACCCTGTGGTGGACGGCGCCGACGCAGAACGGCGGCGAGCCCGTCCAGTCGTACCGCGTCTACGAAGGCACCTCGCCGACGATGCTCACCGACATCCTCGTCACCGCGAACACGTCGGTCCAGCTCGCGCGCCCGAACGGCCAGGCCTTCTACTATCGCGTGAGCGCCATCAACGCGGTCGGCGAGGGCGCCACCAGCAACGAGCGCAACGGCACGCCCGTCGGCCCGCCCTACCCGCCGCGCAATTACGTCGTCATCCCCGGCAACCGCAGCGTCACGCTCCAGTGGGACCCGCCGCTCGACGACGGCGGGCGGGCGCTCACGCAGTACATCCTCTGGACGAGCTGGCACGAGTACTACTCGAGCACGACCTTCACCTCGGCCACGTTCACGAACCTCGTGAACGGCCAGGAGTACTCCGCCAACGTGCGCGCATCGAACGGCATGTGGTCGAACCCGACGGCGACCCTCAGCTTCACGCCCGCGTCCATCCCGGACCCGCCCCTCCTCACGACCGCCTCGCGCGGCGACGGCACCGTCGCGCTCGCGTGGACGCCGGGGAACGCGCAGGGCTCGCCCATCCAGCACTACAAGGTGTACCGCACGAACGCGAGCGGCACCGTCCTCGCCGCCACCACGTCCGGCACGACGTGGACGGACTCCGGCCTCACGAACGGCGTCGCCTACACCTACAGCGTCACCGCGACGAACGGCATCGGGACGAGCGTCGCGAGCAACGCCCTCAGCGCCACGCCCGCCGGCGTGCCCGCCGCGCCCGATGCGCTCGTGGCGCAGCGGGGGAACCGCAGCGCCTCGCTCTCGTGGACGCCCCCCTCGTCGAACGGCGAGCCGCTCCTGGGCTACGACGTCTACGTCAGCACGGCCATGACGGACCCCGTCCTCCACGCCAGCACGTCGAACGGCGCGAACGCGTCGTTCGTCGTCCACGGCCTCGAGAACGGCGTCCCCTACACGTTCCACGTGCGCGCGCGCAACGCCGTCGGACCCGGCGGCCTCAGCGCGGGGGCGAGCGCGACGCCCGCCGCGCCGCCGCACCCGCCCGCGCTCGCGAGCGCCCTCCGCGGCGACGGCAGCGTCGCGCTCGCGTGGAGCATCGGCGACGCGGAGGGGAGCGCGATCAGCGCGACGGAGCTCCTGCAGGGAACGTCGCCGGACGCGCTGAGCGTGGTGCAGACGCTCGCGGGAGGCGCGACGAGCGTCACGCGCACGGGCCTCGCCAACGGCGTCACCTACCACTTCGCCCTTCGCCACGTGAACGGCGTCGGGACGAGCGCGCTCTCGAACGTGCTGAGCGCGAAGCCCGCGGGCGTGCCCGGCGCGCCCGGCGACGTGGCGGCCGCGCGCGCGAACGGAAGCGCGAGCCTCACCTGGAGCGCCCCCGCGCCCAACGGCGAGCCGCTCCTTGGCTACGACATCCTCCTCGACGGCGCGCTGGCCGCGCAGACGTCGAACGGCGCGAACACGAGCTTCACGCTGCATGGGCTCACGAACGGCCAGACGTACGCGCTGCAGGTGCGCGCGCGCAACGTCGTCGGCGCCGGCGCGGCGAGCGCCGTCGCGAGCGCCACGCCCGCCGGCGCGCCGTACCCGCCCACTCTCACGAGCGCGACGCGGGGCGACGGCCAGGTCGCGCTCGCGTGGACGCCGGGAGCCGCGAACGGCGACGCCATCACGGCGACGAAGCTCCTGCAAGGGACGTCGCCTGACGCGCTCGCCGTCGTCGCCACGCTCTCCCCGAGCGCCACGAACCTGACGCGCACCGGCCTCACGAACGGCGTCACGTACCACTTCGCGCTCCTCCACGAGAACGACGTGGGCGCGGGCAACGCGTCGAACGTCCTGAGCGCGAAGCCGGCCACGACGCCCGGCGCGCCAAGCGCCCTCAGCGCCGCGCGCGGCAACCGCAGCGCCACGCTCACCTGGAGCGCCGGCGCCACGGGCGGCGAGCCGCTCCTGGGCTACGACATCCTCCTCAACGGCGCGCTCCTCGCGCAGACGTCGAGCGGCGCGAACACGTCGTTCGTCGCGCACGGCCTGCAGAACGGCGTCGAGCACGCCTTCCACGTGCGCGCGCGCAACGTCGTGGGCACGGGCGCGCTCTCGTCGGAGGCGCGCGCGACGCCGGCCGCCGTCCCGCACCCGCCCCAGCTCCTCACGATCGCGCGCGGCGACGGGCAGGTCACGCTCAGCTGGGCGAACGGCCACGACGAGGGGAGCGCGCTCACGAGCACGCGCATCCTCATGGGCACGACGCCCGGCTCCTACACGGAGCTCGCGCCGCCCCTCTCCCCCTCGCAGACAAGCTACACGCGCACGGGCCTCACGAACGGCGTCACGTACTACTTCGCCTTGCGCCACACGAACGCGGTCGGGACGAGCGGCGTCTCCAACGCGCTGAGCGCGAAGCCGGCGACGACGCCCGACGCCCCCTCCGCGCTCCAGGCGTCGTTCGGCGACGGCAGCGTCGCGCTCACGTGGTCGCCCCCGGGCTTCGACGGCGGCGAGCCGGTCACGAGCTACACCGTGCACGCCGGCGCGAACGAGAGCGCCCTCGCTCCCGTGGGAAGCACCGGCACGAACACGAGCTACGTCGTCGGCGGCCTCTCCAACGGCGTCACCTACAGCTTCCGCGTCGTCGCGGGCAACGCGGTCGGCGTCGGCCCAGCGAGCGCCATCGTGCAAGCGACGCCCGCGCGGGCGCCCGACGCGCCCGCCGGCTTCACCGCGCAGGCCGGCTCACGCCAGGTCCTTCTCGACTGGAGCGCGCCGGGCTTCGACGGCGGCCGCGCCGTGAGCGCGTACCGCGTGTACCGCAACGGCACGCTCCTGCAGGAGATCGGCACCAACTCGTCCTACACGGCCGCCGGCCTCGTCGACGGCGTGGCCTACCGCTTCCGCGTCTCGGCCGTGAACCTCGTCGGGGAAGGTGCCTCGACCGTCGAGCTCGAAGCGACGCCCATCTCCTCCCCCGGCGCGCCCGCGTCGCTCCAGGCGACGACCCTCGAGCCGAGCATCACGCTCCAGTGGACGCAGCCCACCCACACCGGCGGCGCCGCCATCCAGCAGTACCGCATCTACGCGTCCACGGCGCCAGGCGCCGCGCGGTGGCTCGTGGCGACGGTGCCCGGCTCGCAGCTCTCGTACGTCGACGACGCGGAGCCGGCGACGGCGCGCCACTACGTCGTGCGCGCGCTGAACGCGGCCGGCGAGGGGCCGGCGAGCCCCGAGGCGATGGGCGCGACGCCCGCGGAGCCGACGGCGGAGCCGACGGTGCCCGACACGTACCGCTCGTGCACGCGCGACCCCACCACGCGCGTCGTCGCCTGCACCGACGGCTCGTCCGCGGGCATCCTCGCCGTCGCGGCCGGTGGCCGCCACACGTGCGCGCTGCTGGCGGACCACCGCGTCGACTGCTGGGGCGACGACGCCTCCGGCCAGAGCGGCGACCACCTCGCGGGCGCGGACGCCCTCCGCGTCTCCGCCGGGGCGTCGCACACCTGCGTCCTTCTCGCGAACGGCAACGTCGACTGCTACGGCAACAACGCGTACGGCAAGGCGGCCTCCTACCTCGGCGGCAACGCCGCGGGGGTCGCGAGCGGAGGCACGCACACCTGCTTCCTCCTCGCGGGCGGCGCCGCCGTCTGCCAGGGCTCCAACGCGTACGGCCAGTCCGCCGGACGCGCGGCCGACGTCGCCGCCATCGCGGCCGGAAGCTATCACACGTGCTTCCTTCTCGCGGGCGGCGCTGTCGACTGCCAGGGGCTCGACGACCGCGGCCAGGCCGCCGACGACGCGACCGGCGACGTGGTGGAGCTCTCCGCCGGCCGCTATCACACGTGCGCGCGCACCACGGCGAACGGCGTGCGCTGCTGGGGCGACCTCGCCCCCGTGCCCCTGGCCGTTCAGGGGGGCGCGCTGGCCATCGCGAGCGGCCGCGACCACGCGTGCGCCCTCGTCGCCGGCGGCAACGTCGTCTGCTGGGGCGCCACGCGCGACGGCCAGTCCGCGGGCTACGCGGGCGGCGACGCCGTGGCGCTCGCCGCGGGCGACACGCACGGCTGCGTCCTGCGCGCGACGGGCACCATCGCCTGCTGGGGGGCCGTCGGGCCCTCCGACCACGGCCAGGCGATGGCCTACCCGCGCGCGCTCGCGCCCGAGCCCATCGCCGCGCCGGCCGCCGCTCCCCTCTCCCTGTCCTTCCGCATCGACCTCGCGCAGGCGCGCCCGTCGCGCCCCGAGGAGGCCTGAACCATGCGCACCGCCATCCTCATCTCCGTGATGCTCGTCGGCCTCGCCGGCGCCGCCCCCGTTCCCACCGTCAGCACCTGCGCGCTCGGAGGACCCATCCCGTGCGTGACGCTCGTCCTCGGAGACGTCATCGTCGGCGACGGCCAGACGGAGCGCTACAACAACGGCACGTACGTCTTCCACGGCAACGTCACGGTGCAGAGCGGCGGCCTCGTCGAGATGATCCTCAGCGACGTCTCCTTCTCCGGCGCGCAGCCCCTGCGCGTCGAGGCGGGCGGCACGATCGTCATCGACGGCTCCTCCCTCTCCGGCTCCGCGGGGGACGTCACGGCCGTCCTCCAGCTCGACGCCGGCGCGAACGTGCAGGTCGTCGGCTCCAACTTCACCTACCTCACGCTCAGCCTCGCCTCGAACGACGCGCTCGTCGAGGGGAACTACTTCCAGCTGGGCGCGCCCGCCGTGCGGCTCACGGACTTCTCCGGCACCTTCCGCGAGAACACGTTCCAGGCGAACCTCGTCGGCCTCAACGCGACGGGGGGCGCGCCGACGCTCGAGGACCTCACGTTCCACGGCGACACGCTCGCGCTCCAGCTCCACGCGGTCGACTGCGTGCTGCGCCACCTCGCCCTGCTCGACGTGCACGACGGCGTCCTCCTCACGTGGAGCCGCTGCACGATGACGAACATGCAGCTCAACGACCAGTCGCTCCCGCCCACGCGCGGCCTCGACATCCGCGACGGCGTGGGGCCCATCGAGGTCGCGCACAACTCCATCAGCCGGTTCGGCACGGGCATCCACTACTGCAACGCGGACGTGAACATGCACGACAACTCGTTCGCCGGCAACGGCCAGGACGTCAGCTCGTGCTGAGGCCTACGCGGCCCCTCCGACCTCGCGCATGATGGCCGTGTGCTCCGCCTCGCTGATCTCGAGGCTCTCGCGCAGCCGCTGGAGCACGCGCAGCTCGTGCGGCGCGATGACCCCGTCCATCGCCGCGCCGGCCAAGGCGTGCCGGTAGATCTCGCGCTTGCGCAGCGCGATGTCCGTCTCCGAGAGCGTGGGGACCAGCCGCGCGGCGGCCTTGCGCGCCGCCCGCGCGAGCGGCACCGAGATGACGGCGGTGAGGAGCGCCGCGGCGATGCCGGCGACAAGCGTCGCGCTCACGCCCACCGCCAGCACCGTCTCGAGGATCTGCTCGAGGAACACCTCGAAGAGGAGGAACGCCGCGGTGAAGCCCGCGCCGAGGAAGGAGGCCGCGGCCGCGCGTCGCACCTGCGCGTCGATGTCGAGCACCTCGTAGCGCGCGATGGCGTAGCCGAGGAGGATCGGGTAGAACAGCACGGCGAGCGTCTGCATGCGGTCGGCGGCCGTGCGGGAGGCGCCGAAGAGGGAGAGGAGCGTGAGCGCGAGGACGCCCCCGAGGCACGCGAGCGCGATGTTCCGCTCCGTCCTGCGGTCCGGACGCGACTCGATGAAGACGGCGCCGGCGGCGGCGAGGACGCAGAGGAACGTGAAGAAGGCGGCCCAGTAGGTGAGCGAGACGTCCCACTGCGGCGAGAAGTAGGTCCGCGCCATGCCGTCGCTGAAGCCGACAAGCGAGACGGTGGTGGAGAAGGGCGCGTAGCCGAGCGCCATGCCGCCGAGCACGAGCGCGCCCTGCAGCCGGTGCGACGGCGACGGCTCGTTGCGCAGCAGGAACGTGGCGCGCAGCAGGATGAACGCCGTCGTGAGGACGAACACGGTGGCCACGAGGCGGCCGCCCGGGGTGAGCGCGAAGGCGAGGACGCCGTTGGAGCGGTAGGCGATCCAGAAGCGCGTGTGGTCGAGACCCTGGAGGAGCGCGAGGACGAGGAACGCCGCAGCAAGGCCGACGGCCGCGACGCGCAGGCGGCGGTCCGGCAGCATCGGGCGCGGGAACGCGACGGCGAAGGCGAGAAGGAGCGCCAGGAAGCCGAGGAACCCGTAGTAGTACGCGAGGAACGCGTGCATGCGCACGTTCTCGTCGACGGGCGAGAGCGCGAGGTTGAAGGCGAACGTGCTCACGCCGTCGGCGAGCGCCAGCGCGAAGAAGAGCTGGTGGAGCCTCGAATCGGGCTTCGCGCGCCAGACAAAGACGCCGATGAGGAGGATGAGAAGGCCCGCCGCCATCCCGAGGACGCGGATGAGGGGGAGACCGCCCAGCAAGCGAGGACCACTGGCCCACGCGTGCCAAAAGCGTTCCTATCAGGATTATCCGGGGAAGCGGCCCTCGCGCCCCCTGTGTGGCTCGGGCTCGCCATCTTCGCGGCCGTCTACGCGCTTCTTGCCGTCCCGCGCCTGGGCCGGCGGCTGCGGGAGGCGGCGACGGCGCGCTGGGGCCGCTGGGGCGCGCTCGCGACGGGGCGGCCCGGCATCGCGCTCGCGGGGGCGCTGCTCGTCGTCCTCACGCTGCAGGTGGCCCCGCTCGACGCGCTGCGCGCCATCGACCTGCGCATCCTCGCGCTCCTCGCGGGCATGATGCTCCTCGTCGCGGCGCTCGACGCGGCGAACGCCTTCGCCGTCCTCGCGAGCGCGCTCACGCGCTGGCTGCGCACGCCGGCGATGCTTCTCGCGGGCAGCATGCTCGTCGTCGCCGTCCTCTCCGCGCTCGTCCTCAACGACGCCGTCGTGCTCTTCTTCACGCCCGTGCTCGTGCGCGCCGCCCGCGCGATGGGCGCCTCGCCCGTCCCCTTCCTTGTCGGCGAGGCCATCGCCGCGAACCTCGGCAGCGCCGCCACGCCGACGGGGAACCCGCAGAACGCGGCCATCGCCGCGGCGCGCGAGTTCTCCTTCCTCGAGTTCACGCTGCCGCTCCTCCCGGTCGCCGCGCTCGCCCTCGTCCTCGGCGTGGGCGCGGCCCTCGCCTTCTTCTGGCGCGACCTCGGCCGCGCGCGCGCCGCGGACGCCGCCGACGCGCCGCCGCGCGCGCGCATCTCGAACGTCCCGATGCTCGCCCTCGCGCTCGCCGCCCTCGCGCTCGCGCTCGCCGGCTTCCTCCTCGGCCCGCGGGTGCGCGTGCCGCTCTGGCTCGCCGCGCTCGGCGCGGGCGCCGTGGCGCTCGCGCTCGCGCCCGCCGCGCGCGTGTCGCCGCTCGCGCTCGCGCGGCGCGTCGACATGGGCATCCTCGTCTTCTTCGTCGGCCTCTTCGTCCTTCTCGAGACGGTGCGCGCGAGCGGCCTCCTCGACCGGATGGCCGACGCGCTCGCCACGATGGGGAGCGCGGGGTTCGTCGTCGGCACCGCCGTCCTCTCGAACCTCGTCTCGAACGTGCCCGCCGTCCTTCTTCTCCTGCCGACCGTCGAGAGCGACGCGCAGGCGCTCCTTCTCGCCGCCGCGAGCACGTTCGCCGGGAACGCGACCTTCCTCGGGAGCGCGGCCACCGTCATCGTCGCCGAGACGGCGCGGCACGAGGGCGCTGACTTCAGCGTGCTCCAGTTCACCCTTCTCGGCCTCCCGCTCTCCGTCGCCACGCTCGTCCTCGCGTGGGGGATGCTCGGATGAGGCGCGTGAAGGTGGGCGGCTGGAACGTCGCGTTCGTCGAGCGCGGCCCGATGGACGCGCCCGCGATCGTCACGCTCCACGGCTTCATCATCTCGCAGCGCTACATGGCGCCCCTCGCGGAGCGCCTCGCGCCGCGCTTCCGCGTCCTCTCGCCCGACCTCCCCGGCTTCGGCCGCAGCGACAAGCCGCGCGAGGTGCTCAGCATCGCGCAGCTGGGCGACGCGCTCGTCGCGTGGATGGACGCCGTCGACCTCCCGCGCGCGCACCTCGTGGGGAACTCCATGGGCTGCCAGGTCGCGCTGGCCGCGGCCGAGCGGCACCCGGCGCGCGTCGACCGGCTCGTCCTCATCGGCCCCACGACCGACCCGCACACGCGCACCGTCCCCCAGCAGGCGGCGCTCCTCGCCTACGACATGCTCGGCGAGAAGCCGTCGCTCCCGCTCGCGCACGTCCCGGACTACCTGCGCGTGACGCCGCGGCGCTACCTCAAGACGCTCGAGCACGTGATGCGCGACCGCCCGGAGGAGCGCGCGCCGCGCGTGGCCGCCCCGACGCTCATCCTCCGGGGCTCGAAGGACCGGCTCGTCTCGCAGCGCTTCGTCGAGGAGCTCGCGGCGCGCATGCCGGACGCGCGCGTCGAGGTGCTGCCGGGCGCGCCGCACGCGGCGAACTACAGCGCGCCCGACGCGACGGCGGCCGCCACGCTGCGCTTCCTCCCGCAGCGCTCGTCCATCGGCGGGTGAGCCGTCACGCGCGCGCCGCCGGGGCGGCTCCATCCCACGCGGCGTCGTCCATCCTCAGGATGCGCGCGCCGAGGTACGCGTACGCGAGGAAGACGACGCCGAAGGCGGCCATCATCATCCAGAGGACGGGCGGCGCGGCCTCGCCGAGGAGCACGGCGACCGCGTTCGCGATGGCCAGCCACAGCGGCGCGTGGCCGGCGCGCCAGAGCGCGAAGGGGAGGACGATGAGAGCCGCGAGGAAGCCGAGGCCGGCGGGGACCACGAGGAGGAGCAGGAGCGGGTAGCTCTCCTCCATCGTCTGCCGGAACGCCGCCGCCTCCTCGACGCCGTAGCGTTGCGCGAGCGCGAGGTCGTACCAGTCGATGATGAGGATGCCGGGAATGCTCGTGAGGCCGAGGACGGCGGCGATCGCCGCGATGTGCCCGAGCGTCGCGCCGCGGCCGCGCAGCAGCGCGAGCGCGCCGAAGAGCGCGGGCGCGAAGAGCGCGAAGCCGTAGTGCAGGAAGAGGGGCGCGACCTGCGCGCGCGTGGGGTGGTCGGCGAGCGCCTGCACGTAGGCGCGGGCGTCGTCGCTCCCCTCCCAGGGGGTGAGCCCCATGCCGACGAGCGTGAGGAGCCCGGCCCCCAAGAACGAGAGGCCGGTGGCGATGCGGCGGAACCGGGCGACGCGAGCGGTCACGCGGGAGGAAGCGCGCTCGGTAGCATCAACCGCGCGGAACCTGCTCAGACGGCGGGGCAGGGGCCGCCGATGTCGGCGGAGCCCGCGACGAACTTGAGCTGCGCGAGGCGGAGGCCGCTGTTGGTGTACTTCCAGAAGTAGTCCGCGTTCTCGTCGCTGAAGATGGTCTCGCGCTCGACCGTGCCGTCGCCGTCGCGGTCGCTGCAGACGGTGAGCGTCTCGCGGCTCACGTCCATGGAGGGGGACTGCCCCGCGACGCGCGCGACGACGACGGTCTCCGTGCTGCACCAGGTGCCGTCGTTGTCCTCGACGCACGTGTTGAGCGTCGCCGAGCCGCCGGGCTGGCCGAGCGCGCGCACGTACACGCGGTACGCGGAGACGCCGTCCGACTCGGGGTCCGGGTTGGGGAGGCGGAAGCCCGCGCGGCCGTTGTCCGTGCAGTTGCTGTCCGTCGTGCCGAAGTCGCCCTCGCTCAGGTCGATGCGGCACTCGCCCCAGAGGGGCACGAGGATGCGGTGGCCGCCGTCGTGGCCCGGCACCGGCATCGGGCGCTCCTTGCCGACGAGGTTGAGCGTGAAGAGATGGCTCTCGTCGGAGGCCTGCGCGGGCGCAGGGGCGGCGGCGAGGGCGACGGCAAGCGCGGCGACGAGCGTGGCGGTGCGCAGCATGGGCTCGCGGGGAAGAAGGTGCGAGAAGGAAAGAAGCCTGCGCTGCAGCGCGAAGGCTGCAGCGAGGGCGCGATGCACCGCTACGCTCAGAGGTCTTCGATGACGAAGCGCGCGATGTCCGTGGGGAACGTCGCGACCTTCGCGCCGGCCTCCCCGGCACAGGCTCCTTCCCAAAGGGGGCGCTCCGCGCGCCTGGGGGCGCGCTACGGCCCCCCACCCAGTACCCCCGGACCCTGCGCGGGGGAGCTCGCGCTGGAGAGGTCGCGGGAGAGAGAAGAAGGAGGTGCGTCCGTGCGCTCAGAGGTCTTCGATGACGAAGCGCGCGATGTCCGTGGGGAACGTCGCGACCTTCGCGCCCGCCTTCTTGAACGCCTCCATCTTGGAGGCGGCGGTGCCCATGCCGCGCGAGACGATGGCGCCCGCGTGCCCCATGCGCTTGCCCTCGGGCGCGGCGCGGCCAGCGATGTAGGCGTAGACGGGCTTCTCGACGTGCTTCTTCACGTACGCCGCCGCCTCCTCCTCCGCCGTGCCGCCGATCTCGCCGACGAGCACGATGGCCTCGGTCTTGGGGTCGTTGTTGAAGATCTCGAGCGCGTCGATGAAGTTCGTGCCGTTGACGGGGTCGCCGCCAAGCCCGAGCACGCCGCTCTGGCCGACCTTGTTCTCGCTGAGCGCGTTCACGATCTCGTAGGTGAGCGTGCCGCTGCGCGAGGCGATGCCGACGTTGCCGGGGCGGAAGATCTTGTTCGGCAGGATGCCGATCTTGCACTTCTCGCCCGGGTTCGCCATGCCGGGGCAGTTGGGGCCGAGCACGCGCGCGCCGCGGAGCTTCGCGTACCAGACGAACTCCATCGCGTCGTGGAAGGGGATGTGCTCGGTGATGACGACGACGTCCTTGATGCCGGCGTCGACCGCCTCGAGGACCGCGTCCTTCGCGAACTTCGCGGGCACGTAGACGACGGAGGCGTTCGCGCCCGTCTTCTCCACGGCCTCGAAGCACGAGTTGAACACGGGGACGCCCTTCACGGTCTCGCCGCCCTTGCCGGGCGTGACGCCGCCGACGACCTTCGTGCCGAACTCGAGCATCTTCTCCGCGTGGAACTGGCCCTGGTGGCCCGTGATGCCCTGGACGATGAGCTTCGTGTTCTCGTTGATGGGGAAACCGTGGTGCGTGTGGTGGCTCATTTCAGGCACCCCCGACCTTGGGGAGGGGCTTGCCGTTCGCGACGGCGTTGCGCACCTCGACGGTGAGCTTCGCGGCGTCCTGCAGCGTGTTCGCCGTGTAGAGGCCGGCCTCCTTGAGGATGGCGCGGGCCTCCTCCTCGTTCACGCCCTTGATGCGCGTGACGATGGGGAACTCGATCTTCTCCTGGTCAAGGACCATCTTGAG
>DASRYU010000126.1:0-4054 GCA_035687045.1 Thermoplasmatota archaeon
GTCTGGGTGTGGTTGTTCATGCGTTGGGGTCCTCCTTCGTGCTCAGGGTGAGCGCGTGGGTGGGCGGCGCGTCGGCGGCGCGCGGCGTGGAGCACGATCGTGGCGGCGGCGAGGCTGAGCGCCGCCTCGAGGGCGCCGAGGAGTACGCCGGCGAGTGTGAGGGTGCTTGCGATGTCCATCCGCTTGCGAACGCCCGACGTTTCCTAATAAACCCGCCTAGCGTTAACGGGAAGCTGCAGTTTCGTCGAGAAAATTCGGCGTTGAATCCCCCTTTTCGCCGGCTTGCTCGGGTGGTGAGGGGGCCCGCGGGCGCGGCGTTGTATGCTCCGCTCGGGCGCGCGGCCGCGCGACCCGGACGGTCACAGGCGCGTGAGCGGCATGCGCTTTCTCCGTGCGGCGCCGCCTGGCGCACTTCGAGGACAAAGCTTGGGTTCGGCTCGCTCCACGCGTGCTCGGGAAGCGGAGCGGCTACCGCTCGCACAGCATGCCGCTCAAGGCCGAACGCGTCAACGGCTTCCTCCACTTCTACGACGAGGCCGCGTGCATCGGCATGGCGCGCCTCGACGGTGACGTCCTGGCGCACCTCATCGTCGCACCCGCCCGCCGCACGACGCTGGAAGGCGCCGAACTCCTCATGATCTGCCGCAGCCTCGGCGCCGCCCGCGCGCCGGCGCTCGACGTGGGGACGGCGGAGTATCTCATGCTGCACGGGTGGCGCGCGACCGGCGAACGGGACCACCGCGACGCGCCCGTCTTCTCCGCGCCGTAGGAGCTCGCGCAGGCTCTTCGGCCTTCGCGTCCGCGAAGTTTCATGCTCCGCAGCAGGGTGCGAGGGCAGATGCGTTACGAGGACGTGGTCGCGGCAGTTACTGCCGCACGGACGCGCGACTGGCTCCACGACGACTACTACGGGACGCACGTCCTGAAGGAGGACGTCCGAATTTGGCTGCGCGAAGAACGAGACCGACACTCGACCGAGTTCCGAGAGGACTACGTCGAACGACTCATCCGCCCGGAAGCGACGAAGGACGCCCACGTGACGCTCCTCTTCGGCGCCGCCCCGCTCAAGACGTTCCGCATCCTCGAAGTGGAAGGGGGTCGAGCCCACGTGCCGATTCCCGACGCCTACGGCAACGTGGTGGACCCCCTCGATCTGGCCGTCTGCCGCGCTCTCGACCTGCTCGGCATGCTGGACGAGACGATGGACCGCCTCAAGTTCGAGGTCAAGCAATAGGCGCGTCACGCGTCCTCCTCCACGTGTCCTCCCGCTTCCGCGACGGCGTCGCGGATGGCGCGGTCGGCGACGCGGCCTAAGACTTCGGCGCGGCGCGCGAGAGCGGCCGTCAGCTTGGCATGGTACTCGCCCTCCGCCGCCAACGCGCGGCGGTACTCCTGCTCCGCCTTGCGCCGCCACACGACGACATCACGCAGGTGACGGCGGGCGTCGCGGACGTCTTCCCGCGCGCCTTCGAGGTGCTGGCTGAGGATCTTGTCGCACGCGCAGGCGTCTCCGGGGCACCCGGCGATGTGCGCGCTCAGAGGACCACCGCCACGATCGTGCCGATGACGGTGCCGAGCATCACGAGCGCGAGCAGGATGGCCGCCGCGCGGGCCCACCTGCGGGGCGGCGTGAGGTCGCGCGCGCGCCGGCGCCGCGTCTTGTGCTCGTACGGCTGGAGATGACGCGTCACGATCTCGCCCTCCAGCGGCTCGCGCGCGGCTGCCCCAAGAGGAACCGGGGCCCATGCTGCTCTGGCGCCAAACCCAGAAATCCCCCCTCGGACGCTTCGAAGGGTTGCATGCACCTGATTCGGATGCTCGTCTTCATCTTCTGGCCACTCTTCGTCCTCGTCGGATTCCTCCACTTCGCGCACCCCGCGCCCCTGGAGACGGATCTGTTCGAAGTCGTCGGAGTCGGGCTCGCGCTGTCGTTCCTGCAGATCCTCGCGCGGGCCTGGCGCGAGGAGCGCGCCCACCGCCGCGCGTGACGCCTGCTCAAGCCGCGAGCCTCCAGCAGGCGCAGACGCATTTCGCCGCGAGCCCTTCGCTCGTCAACTGGTTCGTGCCGTGAGCACGGGCAAGCACGCGCGAACCTCATTCAACCACCGTTCCGACGCTCCAGGCGACGCCATCGGCGCCCAGCGAACGCTTGGCCTCCGCGAGCGACACCGGCGCGAGCCTCCGAGCGAGCTCCTCCAGCACGTTCCTCGCGCGCCCCCAGGCCCGGCCTTTCGACCGGCTCCGCATCCTGGCCCGTCGCGGTCGGCACTTACGATTCCTCCCGGATGGCGTCGAGGAGCTCGTCGGTCGCGAGCATCGCGCGGACCGCGAGCTCGAGACGGCGCCGGCTGGCTCGCGAGAACCGCCCGCGCGCCGCGTCCGTCGCGGCCGCGACGACGGCCGCCTCGAGGTTGATGCCGGCCTCGTTCACCTCGTCGAACCGCGTCTTGAGCTTCACGCGGTGCCCTCCTTGTGGAGCTTGATGCGGAAGCCTTTCTCGCGGATCGCGAGGAGGCGCTTGTCGTACTTCTCGTGCTCCTCCCGCGTCATGAGCACCCAGTGCTCCCCCTTGGCGGTCGCGTGGAAGAGGCGCCCCATGCGTTGCCCCTCTTGGCGGCGGCTGCCGTACAGGAAGTCGACTTCGATGACGCGCTCGAGCTCCTGGAGGCTGAGACCCTCGTCGCCGACGCGGCTGACGATGACGGCGCCGCGCGTCGCGATCTGGTGGCGGATCTTCTCGAGCCGGTTGGACGTGCCGCCGTCGACGAAGAGGAGCCCGAGCTTGCGGCTGAGGTCGTTCCCCTTCTGGATGCTGTCGCAGAACACGAGCGTCTTCTTCTTGTCCTGCAGGAGCCGCTCGAGGACCGCGTGCTTGGACGGCTCGTCCGTGCTGAGGCTGACGTGGATCTCGGGCACCTGGACGACGCCGAGCTCGATGAGCTCCTGCCAATCCAAGCCGACGGGCCAGCCGGTGAGGGCGAAGATGTAGTCCGTCCGGCCGTCCTCCCGGTACGGCGTGGCGCTGAGCCCAAGCCTGTAATCGGTCGGGATGGTGGCGGCCTTGCTGAACGTGTTGGCGGGGAGCACGTGGCATTCGTCGAAGATGATGCAGCGGTACCGGAACTTGGGGTCGCGCGCGAGCCTCGCGCGGATCTTGTCGAGGCCCGCGTACGTGACGATCTCGACCTGCTTGCGCTGGTCGTAGTGGATGTGCTTCTTGACGCGCTCCCACCACTGCTCCACCAGCGTGCTCGTCGGCACGACGATGAGCACGGGCCCGTCGAGGTTCGCGACGACCTGGAGGCCGATGACCGTCTTGCCAGCGCCCATGGGCCAGAAGACGCCGACGGCGCCCTTGGCGAGGAACTCGGCCCACGCGCGCTCCTGGTACGGCCTGAGCGTGAGCGCGTGCGACTGGCCCGGCACGAGTTCGCCCTCCTGGTTGAAGAGGTTGGGCTCGTGCGCCCACGCCGGCTTCTGGCGCAAGTGCTCCTTCCGGACCGGGTGGGGCGCGAAGGGGAGGATGCCGTCGTCGATCATGCTCGCGATGAGCCGGAACTCCGCGCCCTCCTTCACGCGCAACCGCGTCTCGCCCTCGCGTCGGACCAAGTGGTCCGAGTAGCGCTCCCACGCCGCGTCCTGGTCCCTCTTCCCGCGCACGTGAACGAACCCGTCCTCCACCACGGCCGGGAGGGGGTCTTTGAAGGGGAACTGCGCCTCGAGCTGCTTGGGCACGTTGCCCAGCCACTTCGCGAACTTGTTCACTCGGAACTTGTTGTAGCTTGGCGTCGAGCTCTCGAGGACGCCGATGTGGAAGTCGACCCACCGCGGGACGACGACGGTCCACTCGCCCGGCTTCGTCGGCACGATGCAGTACGGCTCCCGCAGGAACGCCTCAAAATCGCCCGTCTCGAGGTGGACGTGCGACGCGCGCTCCTCCTCCACGAGCTCCTGGAGCCGCGCCAGGATGGCCGCCTTGCGGTCCGCGAGCGTGCGCTGCAGCATCTCCACGCTCCGTTCCGCTTCATCGAGCGCGAGGCTGGCCTGCCCCGCC
>DASRYU010000127.1:0-9188 GCA_035687045.1 Thermoplasmatota archaeon
ACCTCGTCCCACAGGTTCGCCCGCGCGCGCAGCATCGCGGCGCGTTGTCCGTCGACGAAGCGGCCCAGACGCGCTCGCGCAAGCAGGACCACGTCGATATCATCCTGAAGGAGGACGTGCGCGCGCGGGCGAACCTGTGGGACGAGGTGACGCTCGTGCACGAGGCGGTGCCCGACGTCGACCTCGACCGCGTCGACCTTCGCACGACGTTCCTCGCGAAGGAGCTGCGCGCGCCGATCATGATCGCCTCCATGACGGGCGGCTACCCCGACGCGGAGCGCATCAACGGCAACCTCGCGCAGGCCGCGGCGGAGCACGGCGTCGGCATGGGTGTGGGCTCGCAGCGCGCGGCGCTCCTCTCGCCCGAGGCGCGGCGCAGCTTCACCGTCGTCCGAGACCACGACGTCCCATTCGTCGCGGCGAACATCGGCGCGCCGCAGCTCGTGCAGCAGTCGAAGCCGCCGCTCTCGCGCTCGCAGATCGACGAGCTCGTGAAGATGCTCGAGGCCGACGCGCTCATCATCCACCTCAACGCGCTCCAGGAGGCCGTCCAGCCGGAAGGCGACCTGCACGCGAAGGGCGTGCTCGACGCCATCCGCGACCTCTCGAAGAGCCTCGGCGTGCCGGTCATCGCGAAGGAGACGGGCGCGGGCATGACGCGCGCGAGCGCGATGCGCCTCAAGGAGGCGGGCGTGGCGGCGCTCGACGTCGGCGGGCTCTCCGGCACCACGTTCGCCGCCGTCGAGACGTTCCGCGCGAAGGCGGAGGGGCGCGTCGACCGCGAGCGCCTCGGCCAGCTGTATCGCGACTGGGGCATCCCGACGCCCGCGAGCGTCCTCGAGGCCAACGTCGGCCTCCCGCTCGTCGCCACGGGCGGCCTGCGCAGCGGGCTCGACGCGGCGCGCGCGCTCGCGCTGGGCGCGACCCTCGCCGGCTTCGCGAGCGCCATCCTCACGCCCGCCAACCGGAGCGCGGACGAGGCCAGCGCGTTCCTCGCGCAGGTGAAGCTCGAGCTGCGCACCGCGTGCTTCCTCACCAACGCCGCGAAGGCGTCGGACCTCGTCAACGCGCCCCTCGTCGTCGGAGAGCGCACGGCGCGCTGGATGGCGCTGCGCGGCCTCGACCCCACGGGCCTCGCGCGCCGCGCGCCGCGCAAGCCCGAGCCGAAGGACCCGACGTCGATGTGGCACTGACGCCGCGCGGGCGCGCGGCGTCCGGGCGCGGGCCGAGGCACGGGCCGAGGCAAGGGCCGAGGCAAGGGCCGAGGCAAGGGCCGAGGCACGGGCCGAGGCACGGGCCGAGGCTGGGGGGCCCCGTGCCCTTGCCCCCGCCTCCGCCCGGGCCCGGCGCGCGCAGCGCGCCGCCATTCCGGCGCGCGTCCCAAAAGGGAGAACCTACTCCTGGGGATGGGCCGCCGATGCGCGCCTTCCTTCTCGTGGCCGTGCTGGCGCTCGCGCTCGCGCCCGCGCCGGCCTCCGCCCAGGACACGGAGACCGAGATCGCGAGCCTCGAGGAGGGCGCCGCGGCCGAGGTCGCCTACACCGGCCTCACCATGCCCGTCGACATCGCCTTCGGCACCGACGGGACGCTCTACTACGCCTCCTTCGAGTCGGGCGAGCTCAAGGCCGTCGCGGCCGACGGCAGCGAGCGCGTCGTGTGGACGGCGCCGGACCTGCAGCTGGGCGGCGAGCGCGGCTTCGTCGGCCTCGCGGTCGCGCCCGACGGCGGCTCCTTCTACGTGTTCTACCAGACGAACAAGAGCGGCACGGTCGTCTCGCGCCTCTCGCAGATCGTCGACGGGCAGGAGAACGTCCTCCTGGATGATATCAAGTCCGAGAAGCTCCACAACAGCGGCCGCATCGCGTTCGGGCCGGACGGCCTGATGTACGTGAGCGTCGGCGACGCCGTGCTGGACACGGCGGGCCGGCAGAAGTCGATGCACGCGCACGACCCCATGTCGCTCAACGGCAAGGTGCTCCGCCTCAACGCGGACGGCACGCCCGCCGCCGGGAACCCGTGGGGCAACGAAGTGTGGACGAAGGGGCACCGCAACGTCTACGGCCTCGCCGTCTCGCCGGCCAACGTCGTTCTCGCGACGGAGAACGGGCCCGAGAGCTGGGACGAGATCAACCTGCTCGTCGGCGGCAACGACTACGGCTGGCCCACCTGCTCGGGCGCGTGCGACCAGGACGGCTTCGTCGACCCCATCCTCGCCTACGAGAGCACCATCGCCCCCACCGGCGCCGTGTGGTACGAGGGCGCCTTCTTCTTCACCGACTTCAACAAGGGCTCGCTCCACCGCGTCCGCCAGGACCAGACGGGCGCGTGGAAGGACGAGCGCGTGCTCAAGTTCAGCACCCCGCGCATCCTCGACGTCGCGGTCGGCCCGGACGGGCTGTACCTCTCCACGTGGGACAGCGTGTGGCGCGTGGTCCCGGGCCCGCTCCCTGCGGACACGCTCGTCGCCGCCACCCCTCCGACGTCGCCCACGAAGACGGTCATCGTGACCCCCAGCGCGGAGCCCACGCCCGACGCGGCGCCCACCGGCACGCCCCCAGGCCAGGGGGCCATCGGCGAGGCCAACGGCATCCCCGGCCCTGGCGTCTGGGCGTACGGCCTGGTGGCCCTCGCGGCCCTTCTCCGTGGGCGAGGTTCATTTAAATAGGGGGCCGTCATTCGCCGTCCCAGCCCAGACCACTGGTCAGGGTGCCCCATCAGTGAGGCCTACCACGGTGTAGCCCCCTCGCGAAGGAAGTTGAAAACCCATGGTTGAATTCAAGGTCGTCGTGTCGGACCCGAAGGACGGAAAGAGCTACCAGGTCGCTGTCTCCGGACAGCACGCCAACGTGCTCGTGCGCAAGAAGATCGGCGACGAGATCGACGGCATGTTCCTGGGCCTCCCCGGCTACCGCGTGAAGATCACCGGCGGCTCCGACCGCGACGGCTTCCCCATGCGCCCCGAGATCCACTCGGCCGCGCGCAAGCAGCTCCTCGTCAGCAACTCGATCGGCTACAACCCGACCGACTACCCCGGGAAGCGCAAGAAGGTCAGCCTCCGCGGCGGCGAGATCAGCCCGGAGATCGTGCAGATCAACACGAAGGTCGTCACGCACGGCCCGAAGCCCATCGCGGAGCTCGTGCCTGCGACGCCGGCCAAGAAGTAAGCCCTGACGGTGAGGAATGAAGGTCCCCAAGCAGCCTGAGGTCAACATCGGCACCATCGGTCACGTCGACCACGGCAAGACGACGCTCACGCAGGCGTTGTCGGGCGAGTGGACGGACCGGCACTCCGAGGAGATCAAGCGCGGCATCTCGATCAAGCTCGGCTACGCCGACGCCGCGTTCTACAAGTACCCGGGGAAGAAGGGGGCCGAAGCCTACGGCGTCAAGGACAAGTCCGAGGACGGCGTGCAAGGAGAGCTTCTCCGCTGCGTGTCGTTCGTCGACGCCCCCGGCCACGAGACGCTCATGGCGACGATGCTCTCCGGCGCCGCCGTCATGGACGGCGCCATGCTTCTTGTCGCGGCGAACGAGCGCTGCCCGCAGCCGCAGACGAAGGAGCACCTGATGGCGCTGGACCTCATCGGGATCAAGAACCTCATCATCGTCCAGAACAAGATCGACCTCGTCTCCGAGGAGCGCGCCCTCGAGAACTACAAGGAGATCAAGGCGTTCGTGAAGGGCACCGTGGCCGAGAACGCGCCCATCGTGCCCATCTCGGCGCAGCAGAACATCAACATCGACGTGCTCGTCGAGACGATCGAGCGCGTCATCCCCACGCCCAAGCGCGACCCGAAGAAGTCGGGCCGCATGTTCATCGCGCGCTCGTTCGACGTGAACAAGCCCGGCACGCGCCCCGCGGACATCAAGGGCGGCGTCATCGGCGGCTCCATCTCGCAAGGCGAGCTCAAGGTCGGCGACGAGATCGAGATCTCGCCCGGCCGCAAGGTCGAGCACGGCGGCAAGACGACCTGGGAGCCCATCATCACCGAAATCACGGGCATCATCGCGGGCGGCCGCTCCTACAAGAAGGCCAACGCGGGCGGCCTCCTCGGCGTCTCCACCAACCTCGACCCCGCCCTCACGAAGGCGGACAACCTCGTCGGCAAGATCGCCGGCAAGCCGGGCACGCTCCCCGAGGTCAAGCACTCGTTCACGATGACCGTGAACCTCCTCGACCGCGTCGTCGGCACGGCGGAGGACCTCAAGGTCGAGCCCATCAAGACGCGCGAGCCGCTCATGCTCAACATCGACACGGCCACCACGGTCGGCGTCGTCACGTCGGCGCGCGCGGACACCTCGGAGGTCGCGCTCAAGCTCCCCGTCTGCGCCGAGAAGGGGCAGCGCGTCGCCATCTCCCGCCGCGTGGGCGCGCGGTGGCGTCTGATCGGCTACGGCGTCATCCAGTAAGAGGATAGCATGGCGACGAAGAAGGCGGCGAAGAAGGCGAACGGCAAGCAGGGCGCGGGCGGCAAGAAGGCCGCCGCCAAGCCCGCCGCGCCGGCACCCAAGAAGCCGGCCGCGCCGCCCAAGCCCACCTACGCGCCCCCCGCGCCCAAGGCGGAGCCGAAGGCGAAGGCGCCCGCTCCCCAGCCCGACCCTGAGTTCGTGCGCGCCGCGAGCTTCGCGGAGCGCAAGGCCGCGCTCGAGGCGCTCGCCGAGAAGGAGGGCGTCGCCCCCGTCACGACCGCGCCCGCAGCGCCCCGCCCGCCGCCCCCGTTCGTGCGCGAGACGAGCGCCGCGGACCGCAAGGCCGCGATGGAGAAGGTCGTCGCCGAGCAGGGTGTGACGGGCCTCCTCTCGAAGGCTCCCTGGAAGCGCGGCGCCGCGCGTCACGATGACGAAGGCGCCGCTCGAGCAGACGACGGGGCGCAGCCCGCCCAGCGTCGTCATCCTCGACAGCAACGCGCTGATGATGCAGTTCCAGTTCCACATCGACATCGAGAAGGAGGTCAATCGCCTCCTCGGCGGCAACTACCAGATGGTCGTGCCGCAGATCGTCGTCGACGAGCTCGCGCGCCTCACGAAGGACGGCGCGCAGAAGGAGGCCACCGAGGCGCGGATGGCCATCGAGCTCGCGAAGACGTTCCAGATCGTCGAGTCGCCCGGCGACGGCGACACGGGCATCCTGCGCGTGGCGGAGAAGCTCAACGCGGTCGTCGTCACGAACGACAAGCGCCTGCGCGCGCAGCTTCGCGCCAAGGGGCTGCCGAACATCTACATGCGCAGCCGCGCCTTCCTCACCATCGAAGGCCACATCCCGGGGATGTAGGCCGAGGCTGAGGCCGAGGCGAGGGCGCGGGCGCGGGCGAGGGGCGCGGGGCGGACGCGTCACCCCCACGCGTGAAGGGGCGAGAAGATATCCGAGGCGCCGATGGGGGCGCCAGAGGCGCGGCACACCTCCGCTGCACCTCGGTACGGAGTCATCCCACCCCGTGCATCCCACAGCCCCGCGCGTCTCGCCTCCCAACTTCTGGCGCCGGGGCCACCCTCTCCTCCACGCGCGCGTCCCCTCGCCCTCCGCCTCCGCCTCGGCCTCGGCCTCGGCCTGCGTTCCCGCAGGGAACGCATCGGGAAGGCTCATGAGCCCCGAACGTCTGGTTCGCGTGTGCGGTCGGCCTTCCTCGACGACGCGGAGCCGGAGGCCATCTCCCACGCGGTGCGCGACATCCTCGAGAAGCGGGGCGCGCTCATCTCGGAGCACCGCCACAGCCGCGTCAAGTTCCACGGACTCAAGCCGCACCCGATGAGCTGGTCGCGCGCGGG
This sequence comes from Thermoplasmatota archaeon, assembly GCA_035687045.1. GTDB lineage: Archaea > Thermoplasmatota > SW-10-69-26 > JACQPN01 > JAJPHT01 > JAJPHT01. Next base: position 5,767 of record DASRYU010000127.1, read on the forward strand.
CTATGTCGGCATCTACCAGCACCTGGGCGAGCGCGAGGCGGAGGTGCGCCTCCTTCTGCGCGCGCGCCTGCCGTGGCGGCTGCTCTGGACCGTGTGCATCGTCAACGTCATCCTTCTCGTGGCCGCGTTCGCGACGAACCCCGCGCCCACCGTCTGGACGATGATGGGCATCCTCGGCGGGCTCGCGCTCATCGCCGCCCTCGTCCTCTACGTCGGCACGCTCAAGAGCGTGCGCGCGGAGGAGCGGGCCCTCATGGACGAGTTCGAGCACGCGCTCGAGGCCATCCCCGACGTCGACGTCGAGACGGACGAGGAGCGCGAGCTGCGCGAGCTCGAGGCGGAGCTGGAGGGCGAGATCACGCGCCGCAAGGTGCTCGCCGCGCGGCCCGCCGGCGCCGCGGGCCGGCGCTTCAGCCTCCGCCCCGGCCGGAGCGGCGGCGCCGAGGAGGAGCCGGTGGAGGAGCGCCGCGCGCGGCTTCTTGCGCGCAAGGCGGAGCTCGAGGCGCGCAAGCGCGAGCGCGAGGCTGGCATCGAGGAGCGCCAGCAGCCGTGAGGGCTCCCGCCCCGTCTGCGTTATGCTCTCGCGGCGCCTACCGCCCTTGATCGGCATGCAGGACTTCACGGAGCTCAAGGCGAAGCACAAGGTCATGTGGGGACTCGGGGAGTACGAGGAGGTCGCGCGCAACCTCCACTCCGCGCAGGACCACGTCATCCGCGTCGCGAACATCCAGCCGGGGGAGCGCGTGCTCGACGTCGCGACCGGCACCGGCAACACGGCGCTCAAGGCGCGCGCCCTCGGCGCGAACGTCACGGGCTACGACCTCGCGCCCGACCTCCTCGCCGTCGCGCGGAAGAAGGCGCAGGGCGCCGGTCACGACGACATCCGCTTCGAAGAGGGGGACGCGGCGAAGATGCCCTACCGCGACGGCGAGTTCGACGTCGTGCTTTCCACGTGCGGGCACATGTTCGCGCCCGACCACGAGCAGGTGGGGCGCGAGCTGGCGCGCGTGACGCGCAGCGGCGGCCGCATCGTGTTCATGGCGTGGACGCCCGAGAGCGGCGTCGGTGGCCTGTTCAAGGTCATCGGGAAGCACGCGCCGCCGCCTCCGGGCGTGCCAAGCCCGTTCCGCTGGGGCACGGAGGAGGGCGTGCGCGCGCTCCTGCCGAAGGTGCGCGACGTGCGCTTCGAGCACGGCGACTGCGTCGAGACGCAGCCGAACGCCGAGACGATGGCGCGCCTCTACGCGACGAAGTACGGGCCGACCGTGCGGGCGATGGCGAGCCTCGAGGGGGCGAAGCGCGACGCGCTCTTCGCCGACCTCGTCTCGTTCTTCGGCACGTACGTGACGCCGGCGGACGGCAAGGCGCGCTGGGGCCGCGAGTACCTCCTCACCGCCGCGCGGAAGGAGTGAGCGCGCTCAGCGCTTCGTCTTGATGGCGTCGAGCGCCGCGGCCGCGAGCGCCTTCCCGTTGAGCCCGTACTTCTCGTACAGCTCCGTGGGGAGGCCGCTCTCGATGTAGCGGTCGTAGACGCCGACGCGCTTCACCGGCACGGGGTAGACCTCGCTGATGCTCTCGGCGACGGCGCCGCCGAGGCCGCCGAGGACGCTGTGGTCCTCCGCCGTGACCAGAGCGCCCGTCTCGCGCGCCGCGCGCTCGAGCGTCGCGAGGTCGACGGGCTTCACCGTGTGCGCGTTCACGACGCGCGCGGAGACGCCCTGCGCCTTGAGGAGGTCGTGCGCCACGAGCGCCTCGGCCACGAGCGCGCCGCACGCGAGGAGCGTGACGTCGGCGCCGTCGCGCAGCGTCGGCCACTGGCCGACGACGAAGGGCGCGTCGGGCGCGGTGAGGACGGGGACCTTCTGGCGCGTGAGCTTGAGGTACGCGGGCCCGTCGATGGCGTTGAGCGCCGCGACGGCGTTCATCGCCTCGTTCGCGTCCGCCGGGACGACGACGCGGAAATTCGCGAGCGCGCGATAGATGGCGACGTCCTCGATCGCGTGCGCGGAGGAGCCGTCCTCGCCCGTCATGATGCCGCCGTGCGAGCCGACGATCTTGACGTTTAGGTTCGGGCGCGCGACGGCGTTGCGCGTGATCTCGAAGGCGCGCTCGGTGAAGATGGCGAAGGTCGACGCGAACGGGCGGAAGCCCGCGCTCGCGAGGCCGGCCGCGGTGAGCACCATGTCCTGCTCCGCGATGCCCATCTGGAAGAAGCGCGACGGGTGCGCGTCGCCGAACCACTTGGAGCGCGTGGACTCGGCGAGGTCGGCGTCGAGCGCCACGACGCGCTCGTCCTGCGCGCCCACCTTGTAGAGGCCGGCGCCGTAGCCATCGCGCGTGGGCGCAGGCTTGTCGAACGCGGTGGGGACCTTGCCGCTCACGCGAGCACCCCCGTGAACTCCTCGCCCAGCTCAGGAAGCGCGCGGCGCATCTCGTCGTCCGTGAGCGCGCGGCCGTGGTAGTCCGCCTTGAGCTCCATGAACGAGACGCCCTTCCCCTTCTTCGTGTGCGCGATGATCGCGACCGGCTTGCCCGTGCCGACACGGCTGTCGGCGTAGTCGAGCGCCGCGAAGATCTGGCCGAAGTCGTGGCCGTCGATCTCCACGACGTCCCACCCGAAGGCGCGCCACTTGTCGGCCAGGGGGTCGAGCGGCTTCACGTCCTTCACGAAGCCGTCGATCTGGATCTGGTTGCTGTCCACGATGACCGTGAGGTTGTCGAGCTTGCGGAACGGCGTGGTCATCGCCGACTCCCACACGCTCCCCTCCTGCAGCTCGCCGTCGCCCAGCATGACCCAGACGCGGCTGTCCCAGCCCTTGAGGCGCGCCGCGAGCGCGACGCCGTTGCCAAAGCCCAGGCCCATGCCCAGCGAGCCGGCGCTCATGTCGACGCCGGGGATCTTGTGGTCCGTGTGCCCCTGGAGAAGGTTCCCCGCCCGGCGAAGCCCCTTGAACTCGTCGCGGGAGAAGAAGCCCATCTCCGCCAGAACGGCGTAGAGACCGGGGCAGGTGTGCCCCTTCGAGAGGATGAAGCGGTCGCGCTCCGGCTTCTTGGGGTCGCGCGGGTCCACGCGCATGCGCGTGCTGTAGAGCGCCACCAGAAGCTCCGCCATCGACATCGAGCCGCCGGGGTGGCCGCTCTGCGCCTTGTGCGTCATGCGGAGGACGTCGACGCGCACCTTGCGCGCCGCCTCCTGGAGGTCGGCGAGCTTCGGGCGCGCCGCGGGAGCGAGCGCCAGCGGGAGGGACATGGCCGCGCGTAGAGGGTCCGGGGTTAAATGGATTCGCGGGGTGGCGCGGAGGCTTCCGGTGGAGCGGGAGCGGGCGCGGGACGGGCGAGGCACGGGCCGGGGCACGGGCGAGGGCACGGGCGCCACGCGGGCGGCGCGCGGGCGGGAGCACGCCCGAGGCGCCACGTGGGGA
>DASRYU010000128.1:0-4587 GCA_035687045.1 Thermoplasmatota archaeon
AGCTCGCCCTCGGCGATGCGGTCCATCTCCTCCTCGAGCTTCGACGTCATCTCCGGCTTGGCGATGATCGACGCGCTCGAGAAGTACGCGGAGATCATCGCCAAGCCGGAGATGACGTCGAAGCTCGAGGAGGAGATGGACCGCATCGCCGAGGGCGAGCTCCAGCTCGACGACGTCGTCACCGACTCGCGCGAGATGCTCCAGAAGGTCGTGAAGGCCCTCCAGCAGAACAAGGAGCAGATCGGCGGCGAGATCCGCAAGGCGCTCGACGCGAAGAACACGCTCGGGAGCTGCGAGAAGAGCGGCCACCCGCTGCTCATCCGCCGCTCGAAGGCCGGGAAGCGCTTCGTGGGCTGCTCCGGCTGGCCGAACTGCGACGTGACGTTCCCGCTCCCGCAGTACGGAAAGATCGTGCCCGACCACTCGTCGTGCCCCGTGTGCAACGCGCCCGTCATCCAGGTCATCAACCAGGGGTCGAAGCGCGGCCCGTGGGTCACGTGCCTGACGATGGGCTGCAAGGGCATCGAGGAGCGCGAGGCGAAGGCGCGCGACGAGCGCCGCGCGGCGCGCGAGGCGAAGGAGGTCGTGGAGGTCGAGGGCGAGGCGCCCGCGGGTCCGATCGACCTCGACGATCTCGGCGTGAGCGAGGAAGCCTGAGCCCTACGGCTTGCGCAGGCCCGCGAGCGCGCCGACGGCCATCGCGCCGATGAGCACGAAGAGCCAGCGCAGCGACCCCGTCGAGGCGGCGATGGGCGGCACGAACGCGAGGAGCGACTGCGCGACGGCGAGGGCGCTGAAGATCTGCGCGGTGCCGCGGCGCCGGCCTTCGAGGGCCACGCCTCCGGACCATGCGAGCCCCATCGCGAGAAGCCCGATGGCCATCGGCACGGCGGGCGGAAGCTCCACGCCGCGGACAAGCGCGTAGACGAGCGGCAGGTGCGCGACGGAGGCCGCGAAGAGGAGCGTGGCGACGAGCGGCCGCTTCCGCCCGGGGGGCGGGCGCTGCCGCGTCCCTCGTACGAAGTCGACGAACTCCTGCCAGGAGCGCACGCGCGGCTACCAAAGCCGGACGCCTTAGCCTTAGCCCCTCAGCCGACGAGCATCTCGTCCTTGGTCAGCGCGAGCGCGTCGAACGGCTCGACCTCCTCGTCGTGGATGGTCCAGCACCCGACGCGCGTGTGCGTGTTGGCGACGTAGATGTCCCCGAGGTGCAGCCCGCCGTCGGCGTGGCGGATCATGAGGAAGCGCGTGACGGCGCCCGGCGGCCCGCCGCAGGGGCACTCGAAGGGGTTGGCCGCGAGGATGCTCGCAGCGGTCGCCGCGTCCCCTTCCCAGTCGTCGCCGGGGCGGTGCAGCGTCAGGGCGCGCTCGTCGATGCGCGAGCAGACGCTGCAGCGGCGCCACAGCGCGGCGCGCGTCGCGTGCTCGACGTCGCGGTTCGCCCGCGCCCACGCCACCACCTGCGCGCGCTCGTGCTCGGGCCGCACGCGCAGCTCCTCGAGGGGCGCGCGCGTGGCGGGGCGGGCGACGTCGTCGAGGACGTCGCGGAGCATCGAGGCCATGCCGTCGTAGCCTGCCGTGGCGGCGGTGCGGACGAGCTGCACGAGCGGGAGGAGGTACACGATGGCGTGCGAGTCGTCCACGAGCTGCAGGTGCGGCTCGTAGGGGCCTTCGGAGACCCACGCGGCGGCCGCGCGCTGGCGCATCCACTCGCCGATGTACGCGGCGCCTTCGAGGACGGGAGCGTCGTCGCCCGCGAGCGCGGCGCGCGGGAGGCGCGCCTTGACGACGGCGAGGAGCGACTCGGCGGTGGGGAGGGCAGCAAGGTCGGGCACGCCCACCTGCTCACCGAAAAGGCGACCAAAGACCTCCATCCTTCCGCTCACATCGGTGAAAGGCCGGCCGCCGGCGGACGACGTCATGGAGGTGGAGGTCGGTCACCGCCGGATTAAGTCCGATGTGGCCGTGGCCTCTCTAAAAGGAGGAGGCGGAGCCGGAGCGACCGGCGAAGGGTGCCCGCGGACCTACTTCTTCGGGATGGAGGACGCGAGCCCCTTGAAGTCGAAGTCGGCCTTCAGGAGGTCCTGCTTGATCTTCGAGACGTCGAGGCGCGCCGCGATGATCTTCTTCGCCCACGGGAGCGGCTTCGCGTCGCCGACGAAGATCATGCCGATCATCCGATTGTCCTTGAAGATCACGCGGCGGTACACGCCCTCCGCGATGACGCCCTCGACGATCTCGTCGCCGAGGATGTTCCCCACGGACATGACCGGCTTGTCGAAATGGTCGATGCTGTAGAAGTCGACGTGCTCGAAGGGCAGGTGGTTCCCCTTGAGCATGTTGAGCGCCGCGACCTCGCCCTGACGCTTCGCGGACGCCCACGAGCCGTTGATGTTGACGCGGTTGAGGATGGGGTCGAAGTACTGCGCGATGTCGCCGGCGGTGTAGACGTTGGGCACGGACGTCTGCAGGAACTCGTTCGCGAGGATGCCTTCGCCCGTCTTGATGTTCGACGGCGCGACGGCGCGCAGGTTCATGTTGAGGCCGATGGCCGCGCCGACGGCCTGCACCGGGTAGGTGATGCCCTTGTCGGTGACGACGCCGCTCACGTGGTTCTTGTCGTCCGCCGTGAAGTGCGTCGGCGTCTCGCCGAACACGCAGTCGACGCCGATCTCCTTGAGGTATCCTTCGACGATCGCGCTGCCTTCCTTGCTGAGGCCCTCGCGCCACCAGCGGTTGCCGCGCATGATGTACTTCACGTCGCAGCCGTGCTTCGCGAAGATCACGGCCAGGTCGATGCCGAGGAGGCCCGCGCCGATGGCGACCGCCTTCTCGCTCTTCTCCGCCGTCTCGCGGATGCGCCGCGCGTCCGCGAAGGTCCAGAAGGTGAAGACCCCCTCGGCCTGCCCGTTCGGCACGGGGTAGGGGCGCGGGAGGCCGCCCGTCGCGACGAGAAGCTTGTCGTACTCGAAGCGGCGCCCGTCCTCGCAGATGACCGTGTTGTGCTTGTCGTCCACGAGCGTGACCGTCGTGAAGAGCTGGAGGTCGATGTTGCGCGCCTCGTACCACTTCGTGTCGTGGATGCGGCACTTCGCCTCCTCCTTCATCCCCTTCGCGTAGTCCTTGATCTGGACGCGGTTGTAGAGGGGCTCCCCTTCGCTCGTGAGGATGGTGATGGAGGCGTCGGCGTCGTTGGCCCGGAGCGTCTCGGCGGCGGTCGCGCCCGCGATGCCATCACCGATGATCACGTACCTCTGGGCCATACGGCCTCGCGACCCTCCTTCCCCTTCAAAAGAGTTCTCCATGGATGAGCGGTGGCGGGCTCCACCCGCAATGCCCGACGAGAGTTCATGGTCCCGCTCCCCGTGGCTCGGGTCGTGACCGCGGTGGCCTCCGCCTCCCCGCCCCGCAAGACGACCGTCCCCGAGGACGCGCGCCTCATCCTCAAGCCGGTCGGCTACATCGCCCGCCGCCCCTCGCGCGCCGACGACCTCTCCGTCGTGAACGGCGCCCGCGCGTCGTTCGCGAAGCACAAGTCGCAGCTCACCGCCGAGGACGTCCTGACGCCCGAGGAGGCCGAGGAGCGCAACCGCCACCTCAAGGAGGGCGAGCGCCCCGTCCAGGCCGGTCTCGTCTATCGTCTGCTCGGGCAGGGGCACGAGACCCCGTGCGAGCAGCACGGCGTCCTGTTCCTCGTCAAGGACGCCCCCGCCGCGCTCCACCACCTCGTGCCCGACGAGATCGACGCGGAGCACCACGGCGGCCGCATGAGCTTCCCGTGGACGGCGAACTTCCGCCACGCGATGACGCTCCACCGCCGCGCGCGCCGCACCGGCGACCCCGAGCTCCTCGCGTTCGCGTCGGCCATCCTCCTGCGCTTCCACGAGGAGGGCGTCGAGCACGGCACGAGCGCGTACCTGCGCAGCCAGCGCATCGACCTCGACACCCTCAAGGCGGAAGCGGCGCCCGCGCTCGCCCACGTCCGCGTGCTCGCGAACCCGCCGACCGAGGCCGACTGCGTGCGCGCCATCCGCGAGCACCTCGGGCCTCGCGTGCAGGGGCTCCCCGACGCGGACGTCGTCGCCTACTGCGCGCGCCACCGCCCGAACCTCCTCAACCTCTGGGTCTTCACGTGGCAGATCCGCGCGATCATCCACGTCTTCTGGGACCTCGTGCGCCACCGCAAGTCGAGCCCCAACGGCGAGAGCGGCCGCTACAGCGTCCTCATGGACGAGTGGATCCAGCTCGACCTCGACGAGGTGCGCACGCAGAAGGGGCACCCGCTCAACTACGAGCGCGGCGTCGCGGAGCCGGCGATGGCGCAGGAGTTCATCGACGACCTCAACGCGTTCAACGCGGAAGGCGTGCGCCTCTACCGCAAGTGGGTGGAGAAGAAGGTCGCGCGCGAGATGGCGAGCTGGTTCGAGACGCTCGCGAAGTTCCGCACCTTCGTCTGGACGTTCCGCGGCCTGGGCCTCGCGAACATGGTCGGGCTGCGCAACCACCCGACGGCGCTCTACGAGCTGCGCCTCTACGCGGGCGCCATGGAGGATGACCTGCGCAAGGAGGCGCCGCTCCTCCACGCGA
>DASRYU010000129.1:0-4835 GCA_035687045.1 Thermoplasmatota archaeon
GAGGGGAAGAAGGGGCGGGATCCGGCTCGGGCTCCGGCTCGCGCCGCTCCTCGCCCCGCCCCTTCTTCCCCTCCTTCCTCTCCTCGGGCGCGGTCGCCGCCGGAAGCTCCGGCGCGTCCCCGCCGTTGCCGGGGGCGGCCGCGAGCGGCGGCTCGTCCTGCGCGATGGCGGTGACGAGATACAGGCTGGCGAGCAGCAGGCTGATGGCCGCGACGCGCTCAAGCACGAGCCGGACGGGCCCGCGGGAGGGGTTCACTCTTGCGGGGCGCCCGTCGAAGGATCGGGGCACTTTCGCCGCCCCCACGCCATGCAACAAACGCTGAAATAGCATGTCGGGTCATCGGCGGCGATTCTCGGTGAAGGACGCTATCGTCATCCGGGGTGCTCGCGAGCACAACCTCAAGAACATCGACGTGACGATCCCCCGCAACAAGCTCGTGGTCATCACGGGGCTCTCGGGCAGCGGCAAGTCCTCGCTCGCGTTCGACACCCTCTACGCGGAGGGGCAGCGGCGCTACGTGGAATCGCTCTCCGCGTACGCGCGCCAGTTCCTCGGCCAGATGGAGAAGCCCGATGCCGACAGCATCGAAGGGCTCTCCCCCGCCATCTCGATCGACCAGAAGACGACGTCGAAGAACCCGCGCTCGACCGTCGGCACCATCACCGAGATCTTCGACTACCTTCGCGTCCTCTACGCGAACCTCGGCCAGCCCCACTGCCCGAAGGACGGCACGCCCATCAAGGGGCAGACGCCCGACGGCATCGTCGAGCGCCTCCTCGCCTTCCCCGAGGGCACGAAGCTCCAGCTGATGGCCCCCGTCGTCAAGGACCGCAAGGGCGAGTACAGGAAGAACTTCGCTGAGTACAAGGCGCAGGGCTTCCAGCGCGTCCGCGTCAACGGCAAGCTCGGCACCGTCGACGACGAGTGGAAGCTGGGCCGCTACGAGAAGCACACCATCGAGCTCATCATCGACCGCATCGTCGTCCGCAAGGAGGACCGATCGCAGGACGCGCGGCAGCGCCTCACGGACAGCGTCGAGCAGGCGCTGAAGCTTGGCGAGGGGGAGCTGCGGGTCCTGGTGGAAGCGAGCGCCGCAGCGACCTCCGGAGGAGGGCGCGAGGAGCGCAGCCGCGAGGAGGTCCACGTGTACAGCGAGAAGTTCGCGTGCACGAAGTGCGGGTTCTCGATGGCGGAGCTTGCGCCGCGGTCGTTCTCGTTCAACTCGCCGCACGGCGCGTGCGCCGACTGCCTTGGGCTCGGCTTCTCGCTCGAGGTCGACCCGGAGGTCGTCATCGTCGACCCGGACGCGTCGCTCAACGACGGCTGCCTCCATGGCACCGTGAAGCGCGCGTCGCCGTGGGTGCTCTACGAGATCGAGCAGCTCGCGAAGGCCTACAAGTTCTCGCTCGATGCGCCGTGGAAGAACCTCTCCGAGGCCGCCAAGAACGTCATCCTCTACGGCGCCGACCGCCGCACGAAGGTGCGCTACGAGATGTCGACGGGGCGCATCTGGGAAGGCTACGAGCAGTTCGAGGGCATCGTGCCTCGCCTCACGCGCTACTACAAGGAGACAGAGAGCGAGTCGAAGCGCGAGAGCATCCAGGGGCTCATGGCGTCGAAGCCGTGCAAGGCGTGCAAGGGTCAGCGCCTGAAGCCGGAGGTCCTCGCGGTCACGGTGGCCGGGAAGAGCATCGCGGACGTGTGCAACATGCCCGTCGGGCGCCTCCACGGGTGGTTCCTGGACTACGAGCAGGGGCTCAACGACCGCGAGCGCCACATCGCGCACGAGGTCGTCAAGGAGATCCGCGAGCGCCTGAAGTTCATGATCGACGTGGGGCTCGACTACCTTACGCTCGACCGCAGCGCCATGACGCTCTCGGGCGGCGAGGCGCAGCGCATCCGGCTCGCCACGCAGATCGGCAGCGGCCTCGTGGGCGTGCTCTACATCCTCGACGAGCCAAGCATCGGGCTCCACCAGCGCGACAACATGCGCCTCATCCGCTCCCTCAAGGGGCTCCAGGACCTCGGCAACACGCTTCTGGTCGTCGAGCACGACGAGGAGATGATCCGCGCGGCGGACTTCGTCCTCGACCTCGGGCCGGGCGCCGGCGAGCACGGCGGCAAGATCATCGCGCAGGGCACGCCCGAGGAGATCGAGCGCGCGCCCGACAGCATCACGGGCCAATACATGAGCGGCAAGCGCCGCATCGAGGTGCCCGCGACGCGGCGCGAGGGGAACGGCAAGTTCCTCGTCGTCAAGAACGCGCGCGAGAACAACCTCAAGGGTGTCGACGCGCGTTTCCCGCTCGGCAAGTTCGTCTGCGTGACCGGCGTCTCCGGCTCCGGCAAGTCGACGCTCATCAACGACGTGCTCTACAAGGGGCTCGCGCGCAAGCTCAACGGCGCCACCGAGACGCCTGGCAAGCACACGCGCATCGACGGCCTCGACGCGATCGACAAGGTCATCATCATCGACCAGTCGCCCATCGGCCGCACGCCGCGCTCCAACCCCGCGACGTACACGGGCCTCTTCACGAACATCCGCGACCTCTTCGCGCAGACGCCCGACGCGAAGTCGCGCGGCTACCAGCCCGGCCGCTTCTCCTTCAACGTGAAGGGCGGCCGCTGCGACGCGTGCGAGGGCGACGGCGTGACGAAGATCGAGATGCACTTCCTCGCCGACGTCTACGTCCCGTGCGAGGACTGCAAGGGCGCGCGCTACAACCGCGAGACGCTCCAGGTCAAGTACAAGGGGAAGTCCATCAAGGACGTCCTCGACATGACCGTCGAGGAGGCGTACACCTTCTTCGAGGCCGTCCCCGCGATGAAGCGAAGCCTCCAGACGCTTCTCGACGTCGGCCTGGGCTACATGCGCCTCGGGCAGTCGAGCACCACGCTCTCGGGCGGCGAGGCGCAGCGCGTCAAGCTCGCGACGGAGCTCCAGAAGCGCGCCGCGGGGAAGACGCTCTACATCCTCGACGAGCCGACGACCGGCCTCCACTTCGCGGACATCGACCGCCTCCTCAAGGTGCTCGACCGCCTCGCGGACACGGGCAACACCGTGCTCGTCATCGAGCACAACCTCGACGTCATCAAGCACGCGGACTGGATTGTCGACCTCGGCCCCGAGGGGGGCGAGAAGGGCGGCCTCATCGTCGCCGAAGGCACGCCCGAGGAGGTCGCGCAGGTGGCCGAGTCGTACACCGGCCAGTACCTCAAGCCGCTCCTCGCGCGCGAGGTCGCGGCGCCGGCCCCGGCGCGCTCGCGCAAGGTGCCCGTCGCGCGCGCGAAGTAGGCGCTCAGCGCGCGGGCGTGGGCGCGAACGGCTTCGGCGGGTACGCGAGCGTCGGAGCCGCGCCGCCGAGCGTCCCTTCGACGAGCGGGAGCACGAGGTGGCTCGCCTCCGCGTCCGTGCCGCCGCCCAGCGTGAGCGTCGGCGCGTACGGCTGCCCGAGGCGCGTCATCCAGCCGTCGACGCTCACGACGAGCGCGAGCTGGCGGCCCGGCTCGACCGTCCACGCCTGGTTGTGGATGTCGACGCGCACGCTTGTCGGCGTCCCGGTGGGGAAGTCCGCGCCGCGCATGCGGCCGTCGTGGAAGCGCAGGTCCGCCGCGCCGCCGGCGAGCCACCGCGCGGGCGCTTCGAGCGGGGAGCCGCAGCGGAAGCCGTCGGGCCCGACGTCGTAGAGGTCGAGCGAGACGATGCCGCCGGGGCGGTCGCTCGTGACGCGGAGGTGCGCGTAGGCGTTCCCGGCGACGGTGAAGGGCGCGTCCTGCGGCTCGGTCAGGAACACGAGCGCGCCCGGGGCGCAGCCGGCGAGGGCGCCGGTGGGCACGGGGAGGAGGCGCGCGTCGGCGCCTCCCGCGCTCGCGGAGAGAGAGCCGTCGGCGAGGTAGAGGACCTCCTCGCGCGCCTCCGCCGGCGGCCACGAGGTCGACTCGCGCCACACGCCGGGCGCGGCCTCGTAGACGACGCTCCCGACGCCGCGCGCGTCGCCTACGCCCTTGAGCCAGTGGTCGAGCCACGGCAGGAGCGTGTCGTCGTACCAGTCGGGCCCGAAGGGGGAGCCGCGCGTGCTGTCGCTGGGCGGCGGGAGCACGTGCCCCCAGTGGCCGAGGATGGCCCGCTTGGGCGCGCGGATCGCGTTCCAGACGTCGTCGTCCTGGAACGCGTGGAAGAGCATGTACGCGTCCTCGAAGCCGGAGACGACGAGGACGGACGCGTTGACGTTCTCGAACGAGGAGCTCAGCCGCCGCTCCTCCCAGTACGCGGCGTCGCGGTCGTCGACGAGGCCGCCACGCTGCGTCTCGAGCATCGCCTGCGCCGCCTCCGGGCAGAGGCGCTCGGGCAGCACGGGCGCGTGTTCGACGAGCGCGTGCGCGGGACCCGCGCCCAGCGGCGGGACGAGCCCGATGGAGGCGGAGTAGGCCGCCTGGAAGCGGCCGCCGTCGGCCGAGGCGGCGCCCTGCGGCGTGTGGTAGGCGAGGTAGAGGTCCGTCATCAGCCCGCTCACGACGACCGTCTTGAGCGCCGGAGGGGCGTGGACGGCGCCCATCCACGCGGTGAAGGAGGGGTAGGAGTGGCCGATCATGCCGACGCGGCCGTTCGACCACTCGGCGGCGGCGAGCGTCTCCACGAGCGCCACCTGGTCGAGCTGCTCGTCGAGCCCACCCATCGAGAAGCACCCGCCCGAGTTGCCGGTCCCGCGCACGTTGGAGATGACGACGGCGTAGCCGGCCTGGGCGAGGCGCACCGCGTCGATGCGGTTCGTGAAGCTCGGGTCGTCGCCGCGCGGGATGCACGTCATCGCGTTCGACGCGCACTGGCCGGGGT
>DASRYU010000130.1:0-4141 GCA_035687045.1 Thermoplasmatota archaeon
CCTGACGACAAGCAAACCTTTTACCTGGTGCGAAGGTTGGCCCCTCGCTCTTCTAGGGGTTTTTCCGAGGAGAACATACCGATGGACGGCACGCAAGTACTCAAGACCGGCACGACCACGGTCGGCCTCGTTTGCAAGGACGGCGTCGTCATGGGCGCCGACCAGCGCGCGACGATGGGCCACCTCATCTCTCACAAGGAGACCCAGAAGCTCTTCCGCATCGACGAGCACATGGGCTTCACCATCGCGGGCCTCGTCGGCGACGCGCAGGTGCTCGCCCGCTGGCTCACGGCGGAGGTGGAGCTCTACCGCGTCAAGCGCGGCACGCCCATGAGCATCCGGGCGGCCTCGACGCTTCTCGCGAACATCATGAACCAGCGCAAGTTCGCGCCCTTCTACGTCCAGCTGCTCGTCGGCGGCGTGGACCACGAGGGGAACCACATGTACTCCCTCGACGCGGCCGGCGGCAGCATCCCGGACAAGTTCGTGACGACGGGCTCGGGCAGCGTCTTCGTCTACGGTGTGCTCGAGGACCACTACAAGGACGACATGACGGTCGAGCAGGGGCTCGACCTCGCCGTCCGCGGCCTCACCGCCGCCATGAAGCGCGACAGCGCCTCGGGCGACGGCATGATGGTCGCGAGCATCACGAAGAAGGACGGCTTCAAGCTCTTGACGAAGGAAGAGTGGACGGCCCGCAAGACCCGCATGGGGCTGACCTGACCATGGACATCAACTTCCCGATCCGCACCGACGTCCCGCTCCCGGCCCCCCGCGCCCCCGCCCACGAAGCGGGCGAGCCGCCGCTCAAGACGCTCAAGACCGGCACGACGACCGTCGGCGTCGTCTGCCGCGACGGCGTCGTCATGGGCGCCGACATGCGCGCCACGATGGGCCACCTCATCGCGCACAAGAACACGGACAAGCTGTTCAAGATCGACAACCACCTCGCGATGACGATCGCGGGCAGCGTCGGCGACGCGCAGACGCTGGTGCGCTGGCTCACGTCCGAGGTCGAGATCTACAAGGTCAAGCGCGGCGCCGAGATGAGCGTCCGCGCGGCCTCGACGCTGATGGCGAACATCCTCAACCAGCGCAAGTTCACGCCCTTCTACGTGCAGCTTCTGGTGGGCGGCGTCGACTACGAGGGCCCCGCCATCTACTCGCTCGACGCGGCCGGCGGCAGCATCCCCGACAAGTTCGTGACGACGGGCTCGGGCAGCGTCTTCGTCTACGGCGTGCTCGAGGACCACTACAAGGACGGCATGAGCCTCGACGAGGGGCTCGACCTCGCCGTCCGCGGCCTTGCCGCGGCGATGAAGCGCGACAGCGCGTCGGGCGACGGCATGAACGTCTGCTCCATCACGCGCAAGGACGGCTTCAAGCTCCTCTCCGCCGAGGACGTTGCCGCGCGCCGCAAGCGCATGGGCGTCTAACACCACAGCCTGAGACTGATATCACATGGGCGTCGAAGAGCTCCTCAGGGAGATCCGAGAGGAAGTCAAGAAGGAGATCCCGGCCACGGTCGAGATCACCGACATCGAGTTCGAGGCCGCCGTCCTCGTCATCTACACGAAGCACCCCGAGCGCTTCGCGGAGGACGAGGACCTGGTGCGCCGCCTGGCGAAGAAGCTCCGCAAGCGCGTCGTGGTCCGCCCGGACCCGAGCGTCCTCGCCAACATCGAGAAGGCGGACAAGACCATCCGCGACCTCGTGCCCGCCGAGGCCGAGATCACGGAGCTCTACTTCGAGCCCGACATCGGCGAGGTCATCATCGAGGCGCGAAAGCCCGGCCTCGTCATCGGCCGCCACGGCACGACGCTCAATGATATCAAGAAGGCCATCGGCTGGGCGCCCAAGGTCATCCGCACGCCCCCCATCCCGTCGAAGAACGTGAAGGAGATCCGGCAGTTCCTGCGCACCGTCGCGGAGGAGCGCAAGGAGATCCTCCACCGCGTCGGGCGCCGCATCTACCGCGGCGGCGTGAAGGAGGACCAGTGGGTGCGCTGGACGTCGCTCGGAGGCTACCGCGAGGTCGGCCGCAGCTGCCACCTCCTCCAGACGCAGGACACGAAGATCCTCATCGACTGCGGCGTCAACTTCTCCAACGACGACAAGGCGACGCCCTACCTCCACCTCTCGGAGGTCTGGCCGCTCACGCAGATCGACGCGGTCATCCTCACGCACGCCCACATGGACCACTGCGGGCTCATCCCGCTGCTGTTCAAGTACGGCTACGACGGCCCCGTCTACCTCACGCCGCCCACGCGCGACCTCGCGGTCCTGCTCTGCATGGACTACATCAAGATCGCCGCCGCGGAAGGGAAGAAGCCCCCCTACGAGTCGGACCACATCCGCGACTTCGTCAAGCACTCCGTGACGCTCGAATATGGCGACACCACGGACATCGCGCCCGACGTCAAGCTGACGTTCAGCAACTCGGGGCACATCCTCGGCGCCGCGGTCTCGCACTTCCACATCGGCGACGGCTTCTACAACGTGTGCTGCACGTCGGACATGAAGTACGAGCGCACGTGGCTGTTCAACCCCACGAACAACAAGTTCCCGCGCCTCGAGACGCTCATCATCGAGGCCACCTACGGCGGGCGCAACGACTTCCAGCCGACGCGCCAGCAGGCGCAGGACCAGATGAAGGAGATCTGCCAGCGCGTGCTCCCGCGCGGCGGGAAGCTCGTCGTCCCGTGCTTCGCCGTCGGGCGCAGCCAGGAGATCATGCTCGTCATGGAGGAGCTCATCCGGAACGGCGACGTCCCGCGCGTGCCGGTCTACCTCGACGGCATGATCTGGGAGGCCACCGCCATCCACACGGCCTACCCGGAGTACCTCAACAACGAGCTGCGCAACGAGATCTTCCACGAGGGCTCGAACCCGCTCCTCTCCGACATCTTCGTGCGCGTCGACAGCCAGGAGATGCGCCGCAAGGTGCTCGACAGCGACGAGCCGTGCGTCGTGCTCGCCACGAGCGGCATGATGTCGGGCGGCCCCGTGATGGAATACTTCCGCCACTGGGCGCAGGACCGCCGCAACGCGCTCGTGTTCGTCGGCTTCCAGGCCGGCGGCACGCTCGGCCGCCGCATCCAGCAGGGGTGGCGCGAGATCCCCATGGCCGCCGGGGGCGGCCGCAGCGGCGTCGTGAAGGTCGAGCTGGACGTCGAGACCGTCGACGGCTTCTCGGGGCACTCGGACCGGCGCCAGCTGATGAACTACATCAACAACATCACGCCGAAGCCCGACCACGTCATCACGATGCACGGCGAAGAGTCGAAGTGCATCGACTTCGCGACCTCCATCCACAAGAAGTACCACATCCGTACGGAGGCGCCGATGAATTTGGAGACCATCCGACTGAAGTGAGGCCCGAAGGGGCGAACGGAAGGAGATGGTCCACAAATTCATCGGGAGGACGTGCCCGCAGGCACGTCCGAACCCATGAACCTGGAAACGATCCGCCTGAAGTGAGCGCAGCGAACGGAAGGCGGAGCGTTGGAAGATTCATGGGCCGGTCGCGCCCGCAGGCGCGACCAAGGCCGATGGATCTGGAGACCATCCGCCTGAAGTGATCGCACCGCGCGTCGCGCCCGCTCACCGCGCGTCGCGCCCGCTCACCGCGCGTCGCGCCCGCTCACCGGGCGTCGCGCCCGCTCACCGCGCGTCGCGCCCGCTCAGCGCGCGTCGCGCCCGCTCACCGCGGGGGCGCGGGGAGCGCGGGGTGGCGCGGAGACGAGAAGGGCGGCCTCGTCCTCGTCCCCGCGCCTCGTCCTCCCTCGTCCTTGTCCTCGTCCTCGTCCCCGCGTCGGCGCCGCGCGTCGGCCTCGGCCCCGCGCCTCGCGGCCACCGCCGTCCCCCCGGAGGGGTGCGTACGCCCTCCCGCTCAAGCGGCTCGCGCACCGTCCGCGGCCGATGCGCGTCCTCCTGCTCGCGGCCCTCCTCGTGGGGGCCGGCCTCGCCGGCCTCGCCGCCACGCCCGAAGCCTCCGCCTGCACCGGCGACCCCTCCGTCTGCGGCACGAAGAAGAGCGCGGAGTGCACGCTGCGCGAAGGCGCCGCGACGTCGACGCTCGACCGCTGCTGGCCCTGGTTGTGAGGGCTACTTCGCCGGCGCGTCCGCGTCGAGCTTGATG
>DASRYU010000131.1:0-9842 GCA_035687045.1 Thermoplasmatota archaeon
CGCGTCCTCCGCGCGCTCCGCGCTCTCCGCGGTGAGCGGGAAGAGCGCGATGACGAGGGTGTTCCTGCCCCGCGCGACCCACTGCCCACGGGCGTCCCTCGCGCGCGTCGGGACCGCGTCCGGCCGCGAGCATGAGGGCGCGGCGCCGCCGTCGCGCGAGGCTTCTTGTGGGGGCGCCCCCTCGCCCGCCCCATGGGCCGCCCCGTCCTCACGCTCGAAGGCGTCGCGAAGAGCCGCGCCGGCATGCCCCTGTTCGAGGACGTCACGTTCGAGCTCGCGGCGGGCGACCGCGCGGCGCTCGTGGGCCCCAACGGGTGCGGCAAGTCGACGCTCCTCGCGCTCGTGCGCGGCGCCGAGGCCGCCGACGCGGGCGCCATCCGGCTCGTCCCGCACGCGCGCCTCGTCGCCTTCGACCAGCACCCGAGGTTCGCGAAGGACGCGAGCATCCAGGACGTGCTGCGCGAGGGCGCGAGCGTGCCGCCCGAGCTCGCGGCGGAGCTCGCCGCGCTCGAGGCGCGCCTGGTCGACCCCGCGCTCTACGAGTCGCCGGAGGCGAACGAGGTCCTCGCGCGCTACGGCGACCTCCAGCGCGACGCCGCGCGCGCGAAGGCGACCGCGAGCGAGACGGACATGGCGCTCTACGAGGAGCTCGGCTTCACCGAGGCGGACCTCGAGCGCAAGGTGGCGAGCCTCTCGGGCGGCGAGCGGACGCGCCTCTTTCTCGCGCGCACGCTCTCGCAGCCGGCGGACCTCCTCATCCTCGACGAGCCGACCAACCACCTCGACGTGGAGACGATCGAGTGGCTCGAGGAGCGCCTGAGCGCGTTCGAGGGAGCGCTTCTGGTCGTCGCGCACGACCGCGCGTTCCTCGACAGCATCGCCACGCGCGTCCTCGCCTTCGAGGACCACCGCGTCGTCGCGTACACCGGGAACTACGAGGAGTACGAGGCGCAGCGGGCGGAGGACCGCGCGCGGCTGGTCGCCCTGAAGGAGCGCGAGGAGAAGGAGCTCGAGCGCCAGAAGGCCGTCATCGAGCAGTTCCGCCACCAGAAGCGCTTCGACGGGCAGATGGCAAGCCGCATGCTGAAGGTCGCGAAGCTCAAGGCGGCCGCCGACCGCACGCCCGACCCGCTCATCGAGAAGGTGCAGATGTCGGTCGGGTTCCCCGAGTCCTTCAAGTCGTCCAACGACGTCATCCGCGTCCGCGGCCTGGGCAAGAAGTACGGCGAGCGCGTGCTCTTCTACGGGCTCGACCTCGACGTGCGCAAGGGGGAGCGCCTCGCGCTCGTGGGGCCCAACGGCGCGGGCAAGACGACGCTCCTGCGCGTCCTCGTGGGCAAGGAGAAGAAGGACGTCGGCACCATCGAGGTGGCGCCCGGCGCCAAGGGGCTCTACTTCGCGCAGGGGCACGAGACGCTCTCGCCCGAGAACACGCTGCGCCAGGAGATCCTCCACGCGCGGCCGGGCATCGCCGACGAGGACGTGCGCGCGCTCCTTGGCCGCTTCGGCTTCAAGCGCGAGGACGACATGCACCGCAAGGTCGGCACGCTCTCGGGCGGGGAGCGCTCGCGCCTGCAGCTCGTGAAGACGATCATCGCGCCGTCGAACCTTCTCATCCTCGACGAGCCGACGAACCACCTCGACCTCCAGAGCCGCGAGGCGCTCGCGCACGCGCTCAACGCGTACAAGGGGGCGCTCGTCGTCGTGAGCCACGACCGTTGGTTCCTCGACAGCGTCGTCGACAAGGTGGCCGTGCTCGCGCGGCGCGAGGTGCGCATCTTCGCCGGCACGTTCAGCGACGCGCGCCTCGCCGCGCAGATGGACGGCTTCGCGAACGAGAAGCCGCGCACCTACGTCGTGCGCAAGGCGTTCAAGGACTACGACAGCGGGACGAAGCACACCGTCGGCTCGACGCTCGCCCTCACGGAGGCGGAGCTCGCGGCGAAGCGCATCTACCGGACGGCGCTCAGCCTTGGCTGGATGGAGGCAGAGGCTTCGCGTTGACGATGACGCCCCAGCCGATGCCGAACATCCAGGAGAGGACCCCCGCCGCGACGGCCATCCTTCTCGACGTGGGCACCGACCGGCTGCGTCAGGGGCTCTTCGCGGCGGCGCCCAGCAGGATGACCGAGCCGAGGACGCCGGCGACGGGGACGGCGACGCGGACCAGGTAGGCGCCGGGCGTGAGCGAGAGGCTCATGCGCCCACGGTCGCAGGACGCAGGTTGCGCGTTGTGGAGCGTGGAACGAAGAGAGCGGGCACGGGCGGAGGCGCGAGGCGCGGGCCGAGGCCGACGGGGACGAGGACGACGACGAGGACGAGGACGGGGACGAGGACGAGGCAGGACGAGGAGCGCAGGCCGAGGACGAGGATCGTCGTGAACGGCGGTCAACTCTTCCTCCGCGCGTCCTCCGCGCTCTCCGCGGTGAGCGGGAAGAGCGCGATGACGAGGGTGTTCCTGCCCCGCGCGCCCCCGCGTTCCCCGCGCCCCCGCGGTGAGCGGCCAACGCGAGCCCAACGGCTCAGAGCGGCGTGAGCGGGAGCGGGCACTCCTGGGGCACGGGCGTCAGGAGGTGCGAATACTCGGGGATGCGACCGCGCACGCTGTCCTGGAAGCGCTCCTTGAGGCGCAGCGTGATGGGGCCGGGCTCGCCGTCGCCGAGGACGACGTGGTCGACCTTGCCGATGGGGCTGATCTCGACGCCGGTGCCGCAGAAGAAGAGCTCGTCCGCGGTGTAGAGCTCGCCGCGCGCGATGGTGCGCTCGTTCACGCGGATGCCGAGGTCTCGCGCGAGGCGCATGACGTGCATGCGGGTCACGCCGTCGAGGATGTCGTTCGAGTAGCTCGGCGTGATGAGCTCCCCGTTCTTCACGACGAACACGTTCGCGCCCGAGCCCTCGGAGACGTAGCCGCGCGAGTTGAGCATGATGGCGTCGTCGGCGCCCGCGTCGCGCGCTTCCTTCGCCGCGAGGTAGCTGTTCACGTAGCCGCCGTTGACCTTCGCCATGGGCGGGATGGTGCTGCCGTTGATGCGCTGCCAGCTCGACACCTTCACCGCGAGGCACGACTTGCCGAAGTACGAGCCCATCGGGACGGCCATGATGAGCGTCTTCTGGGCCTGCGTCTTCGGGTAGATGCCGATGCCGCCCTCGCCGTAGTAGATGACCGGGCGGAGGTAGACGTCGCTCGCGAAGTCGTTGCACGAGAGCGCGTAGAGCTGCCACTCGCGCAGCGTCTTCCAGTCGGGCGTCTTGTTGAAGCCCATGAGCTTCGCGTTGCGCTCGAGGCGCTTGCTGTGCGCGTCGAGCTCGAACACGTTGAGGCGTCGAGCGCGCTCGTCCCAGTAGGCACGCACGCCCTCGAAGACGGCGGTGCCGTAGAGGAAGCCGTGCGTGGAGACGTGGATGGTCGCCCCCTCCCAGGGAACGAGCTTGCCATCCATGATCACGCGGGGCTGGGTCGAGGGCGCGTCGGCCATCAAGAAGCGAGCACGGCCACCCGAAGAAGTAGGTTTCGGTGACCGCGGACTCAGAGCGCGAGCCCGCCGCACGCCGGGCAGCGGCCGCCGCCGCGGTGGGCGGCGCGCAGCGCGGCGTCGCAGTCCAGGCACGTCGGGTCGTCGCGCACGCGGCGGAGGGAGCGCGCGCAGGCGAGAAGCGCGACGGGCAGGGGGGCGCGAAAGAGCCTCCGAGAGCGTCTCAGGCGCGCCGGAGGAGGCGCCAGCCGAGGGCGAGCTGCGCGAGGCCGAAGGCGAAGAAGGCGACGTCCCACGCGAGCGCGCCGCCGGGCCCGGCGGGCCAGATGTGGTGGAGCCCGAGAAGCCAGTGGGAGACGACGCCGTCGAGCGCGTGGAAGAGGCCGGAGCCCACCAGGAGGCCGGCGGCGAGCGCGCGGGGCGAGCGGGCGGCGCCGGAGCGCCACGCGCGCCAGAGGAGCCAGACGCCGAGCGCCGTCGCGAGCCACATCGACGCGTGGAAGAGGCCGTCGGCGAGGATGTTCGCGTCGATCCTGTCCGTGCGCGCCGACACCATGTGGTGCCACTGGAGGAGCTGGTGGAGAACGATGCCGTCGAGGAAGCCGCCGAGGCCGAAGCCGAGCACGGCGCCGGCGAGGACGAGCGGGCGCGCGGCGGGCGCGGGCACGCGCGCGGCGAGCGCCTGTCGCGCCTTCACGCTTCTGGCGCTCGCGCGCCGGCCGCGTCGGGCGCCGGCGGGCATGCGCCGTCGCTCGCGTGCTCGTCGCGCCGATGCCAGCAGTCGGCGCACAGCTCCTGGAGCGTCATCGAAGCGCGGAACATGGGTGACCCTTCCCCGCGCAGGGCTTGAGGTTTGAGACGGCGCAGCCGGGTCGCTACGCGTGCGCCGGAAGCTCGACCCGCACGCGCGCGCCTCCCAGCTCGCTCTCGCCGATGCTGATGCGGCCGCCCAGGCGCTCCGCCATCCGGCGCGCGATGAGGAGGCCGAAGCCGCTCCCGCGCGAGGGGAGGAGCGCCGAGGCGCTCGCCACGGGGCGCTCGAACGCCTCGACGACCTGGCGCGGGAAGCCGCCGCCGTTGTCCTCCACGGCGAGCACGACCGCGTGCCCCTCGCGGCGCGCGCTCACGACCACGAGCGGCGCTTCGTTCGCGTTGTGGACGACCGCGTTGAGGATGAGGTTCCCGACGATCTGGCAGATGGCCGCGTCCGTCGCGCGCACGACGAGCCCCGGCTCGGAGCGCACCTCCACGCGCGCGCGCCGCTCGCTCACCGCGTGCTCGTAGCGGGCCGAGCAGTCCGGGCTCTGGAGCGCGGCGTGCACGTCGATGCGCGCCTCCTCCTGCGTCGCCACGTGCCCGATGCGGGCAAGCTCCAGAAGGCCGCGAAGCAGGTTGTCCAGGCGCGCGGTCGCGGCGCGGCTGCGCTCCACGAGCTCCCGCGCGTCCGGCGGCAGCGCCGCGGCGTGGTCCTCCGCGAGCGCGTCGAGGTACGCCTCCACGGCGCGCACGGGCTCCTTGAGGTCGTGGCTCACGAGGTAGCTGAACGTCTCGAGCTCCCGGTTGGCCGCCGCGAGCGCCTGCGTCCTGTCGCCGATGCGGCGCTCCAGCTCCTCCTTCGCCTCGCGCAGCGCCTCCTCCGTCCGCCGCCGCTCCGTCACGTCGCGGAAAAAGACGGAGACGCCCTCCTCCGTCGGGTACGCGTGCACCTCGAACCAGCTGCGGAACGGCTCGTAGTACGCCTCGAAGTGGGCCGGCTCGCGCGTCTCCATGACCTTGCGGAACTGGCGATCGAACTCGGTGCCCGCAGCCTCGGGGAGCATCTCCCAGTACGTGCGCCCGAGGAGCCCCTCGCGCCCCCTCCCCATGGAGGCGACCATGACGCGCTCCGCGGCCTCGTTGAGGTACGTGAAGCGCCACTGGCGGTCGAGCGCGAGGAAGGCGTCCGTGATGCTCTCGAGGATGTCGAGGACGCGGGCGCGCTCCGCCTCGAGCTGCGCCGCCGTGCGCTTCGCGTCGCTGATGTCGAAGCACGCGACGAGCGCGGCGACCCGCTCGTCCGAGAGCGGCACGCGCGTCAGCGCCTCGCGGGCCCAGATGACGTTCCCCTGCTTCGAGACCTTCCGCCCCTCCCACTGGCGCACCTCGCCGAGCCGGTAGGGCCGCGCCATGAGATCCAGGTGGTTCGCCTGCGCCGCCGGCTGGTCGTCGGGGTGGTAGAGCTCCCACGCCTTGCGCCCGACAAGCTCCTCCGGCGCGTAGCCGAGGTAGCGCGCGCCGAAGCCGTTGACGGAGAGGATGGTGCCGTCGGCCGCGACGGTGAAGTACATCGTCGGGCTGCTCTCGTAGATGGCGCGGAAGCGCTCCTCGCTCGCGAGAAGCTCGCGGTGCACGCGCTTGCGCTCCGTCACGTCGTTCACCACCGCGAGGATGGCGGAGCGGCCGCGGAACGCGACGGTGTGCGTCGCGACCTCGACGTCGATGAGGCGCCCGTCCTTGAGGCGGTGCTGCCAGCCGACGGAGTGGCGGGGCCCCCGCGGGTGCTGGCGGACGTACTCGAGGAAGCGCTCGACGTCCGCCTCCGGCCGCAGGTCCGTCGCGCGCATCGCGAGGAGCTCCTCGCGGCTGTAGCCGTACGTCTCCACCGCCACGTCGTTCACGTCGAGGATCGCGAGCGTCCCCTCGTCGAAGACGATCGTCGGCAGAGGGTTCGCGGCGAAGAGGAGGCGGAAGCGCTCCTCGCTCTCGCGCTGCGCGACCTGCGCCCGCTTCTGCTCCGTGATGTCGCGCAGGTACCCCGTGAAGAGCGGCTTGTCGCCCGCCTGGAGGGGGAGGATGCTCAGCTCCGCGGGGAACTCGCTCCCGTCGCGGCGCAGCGCGGGGAGCTCGATGCGCCGCCCAAGGACGGGCCCCTCGCCCGTCGCGACGTAGCGCGCGAGCCCGTGGTGATGCGCCTCGCGGTAGCGCGGCGGGATGATGAGGTCCGGGAGCGCGCGCCCGATGGCCTCGCTCGCGCTCCAGCCGAAGATGGTCTCCGCCGCGCGGTTCCACTCCAGGATGCGGCTCTCGGCGTCGATGGTGATGATGGCGTCGAGCGACGCGTGGAGCATCGCCGCCTTGCGCGCCTCCGACTCGCGCCGCGCCGCCTCCATGCGCCGCCGGTGCGTGATGTCGCGCGAGACGCCCGAGAGCGCGACGACGCGGCCGGAGCCGTCGCGGACGGGGGAGAGCGTCACGCTCACCTCCACGGCGCTCCCGTCCTTGCGCAGGCGCGTCGTCTCGAAGTTCCGGACGGGCGAGCCGCGCGCCGCCTCCTGCATCGCTTGCCCGAACGCCTCCCGCCGCTCGGCGAGCTCGAGGTCGAGGACGCTGCGCCCGACCATCTCGTCGGCGGTGAAGCCGTAGAGCGTCTGCGCGCCCCGGTTCCACGTGAGGAGCGTGCCGTCGAGCGCGTAGAGCACGATGGCGTCGTCGGAGGCCTCCACGATGGTGGCGAGCTGCCGCATCGCGCCTTCGGCCCGCTTGCGCTCGGTAATGTCGGTGAAGGTGACGACGACGCCCTCGACGTCGCCGTCGCGCAGGATGGGCGCCGCCGTCTGCTCGATGGGGAAGCGCGTCCCGTCCTTGCGCGTGTACCACGTCTCCTGCCGGCCGGCGGGCTCGGCCGAGCGCGCGACGGACAAGGCGGCGCATTCGGAGTCGTCGAGCGGTCTCCCCTGCTCGTCGAGATGCACGATGTCGTGCACGCGGCGCCCCAGGAGCTCGTCCATCGTCCAGCCCAGCATCCGCTCCGCGGCCGGGTTCATGTACGTCAGGCGGCCCTCGAGGTCCTGCGAGACGAGCCCCTCGTTCGCCGTCTGGACGATGGTGCCCTTGCGGCGGACGCGGTTCATCGCCTCGGAGGCGAGCACGTTCGCGAGGTACGGGTCCTTCTGGGCGCTCGCGACCACGAGCGCCCCGATGACGTCCTCGTCGGGAAGGGCGTGGATGGCGGCGGCGCGGTCGCTCGCGTCGCGCACCTCGTGGTAGGGCCGCTCGAACCGCGTGTCCCCCATGCTGCGCGGGGGAGGGAGGCGCGCAGGGGAATAAACCTCGGGCCTCACAGGCGCCGCGGGCGGCGGAGCGGCCAGCGCCCACCACCCCTCCCGGTAGCCACGCAGCCCATGAGGGGGGCGCGGCGCACGGCGGCGCGATGGTCGCAACCCGCGCCCCCGGCGGCGTCTCGTGGACCTGAACGGGTCGTCCGCGCGGCGGCGCCCGCTTGCAGCCCTTCGGCAGCGGCCACGCAAGCGTTAGCCACGCGGCGCCCCTTCCTCGCGCCGTGCCCCTCGAGGAGGCGCTCCACGCGCTCGAAGCGCGGGAGCTTCGCGACCGCATCGTCCTGGCGCTGGAGCTTGCCGCCAACGCGCCCGACGAGGCGACCCGCAGCCGCGCGCGCGCCGTCGCGCAGGAGCTTGGCGCGCGCCTCGCGCGCCGCGCCGCCCCGCCCGGCTAAGCGGGCGAGGCGACCTTGAGGCCGATGATGCCGCCCACGATGGCGCCGATGCAGAGGATGCGCCACGCCGTCCGCGGCTCGCCCAGCCAGACGATGCCCACGACCGCCGCGCCCACGGCGCCGATGCCCGTCCAGACGGCGTAGGCGGTCCCGAGCGGCAGGACGCGCATCGCCTGCGAGAGGAGAAGGAAGCTCGCGACCATCGTCACGATCGTCGCGACGGTGTAGCCGAGCTTCGTGAAGCCGGCGCTCTGCTTCATGAGCGTCGCCCAGACGACCTCGAGGACGCCGGCGATCCCGACGAGGAGCCACGCGCTGTGGAACGCCACGCGCCGGCGAGCGCGGAGGCGCGCATGAGGTTTCGCCCGCGAGGCTACTGCGTCCGCGCGCCGTCGGCGGGGCGGCGGGCGAGCTCGCGCGGCGGCTCGACCTCCTCCAGGGGCGTCACGGCGGGGCCGTGGAGGACGCGGCCGTCGACGCCGAAGCGCGAGCCGTGGCAGGGGCAGTCCCAGCTCTTCTCGTTCGGGTTCCACGCGACGAGGCAGCCCATGTGCGTGCACGCGGCCGACAGGGCGCGGAGCGTGCCGCCCTCGTCGCGGCTCACCGCGAGCATCTTCGCGCCTGCCCGCATCACGCGCCCCTCGCCCGGCGCGAGCTCCTCGACCGGGTGCGGGAGGAGGCGCTCGCCCACGAGGTTGCGCGTCGCGGTCGCCTGCAGCTGGAAGAGCTCCTTGTTGACCTCCTTCGCGAGCCGCTTGGGCGCGTACGGGTCGTAGACGTCGTTGAGCGGGTTCGAGCGGCCGAGGACGAAGTCGGCGAACATGGAGGCGGCGACCGTGCCCTGCGTCATGCCCCACGCGCGGAAGCCCGTCGCGGCCCAGGTGCGCTTCGCCGTGGGCGACGCCTTCCCGATGAGCGGGAGCTCGTCGACGGGGAAGTAGTCCTGCGTGGACCAGCGGTAGTCGACGCGCGCGACGCCGAAGTGCTCGCGCGCGAAGCGCTCCAGGTTCGCGTAGTGGTCGCTCGGGTCGCGCTCGCCGACCTCGTGCTTGTCGCCCGCGAACACGAGCATCGGGCCGTCGTCCCCCTCGTACGGGCGCACCGAGCGGTGCGGCTGGTCGACGTTCACGTACATGCCCTTCAGGGCCCGCCCTTCGTTGCGCGCGGCGAGGCCGTAGTCGCGCTTGGGCTTCATGCGCGTGACGAAGAACGCCTTGTCGAGGATGGGCACGTTCGTCGCGAGGAGCACGTGCGCGGCGCGGACGCTTCCGCGGTCGGTGCGCACGACGCAGGGCTCGCCGTCCTTCACGTCGACGACGGCGGAGCCTTCGAAGAGGCGGGCGCCCATCGCCTCGGCGCGCTCCGCGAGCTTGAGGACGTAGCGCACGGGGTGGAAGTGCGCCTGGTCGTCGAAGCGGACCGCGCCCTCGACGGGGAAGGGAAGCTCCGTCTCGAGCGTGAAGCTCGCCGGGAGACCCAGCCGGCGGCAGACGTCGGCCTCCTCGCGCAGCGTCCCCACCTGCGCCGGGTCGCTCGTCCAGAGATAGCTCGGCGCGCGCGTGAGCTTCGCGTCGCTGGCGCCCACCTCGTCCACGAGCCGCGCCAGCGTCTCCTTCGCCGTCTCGCTGGCCTGCGCGTGGAGGCGCGCCTTCTCCTCCCCGAAGCGCTGCACGAGGGAGCGGTACACGAGCCCGTGCTGCGACGTCACCTTCGCCGTGGTGTTCCCGGTCACGCCGTGCACGAGGCGGTCGCGCTCGAGGACGACGACGCGCCGCCCCTCCTTCGCGAGAAGGTATGCGGCGGTGAGGCCCGTGATGCCGCCGCCGACGATGGCGACGTCGACCTCCACGTCGGACGCGAGCGGCGGGCGGGCG
>DASRYU010000132.1:0-35858 GCA_035687045.1 Thermoplasmatota archaeon
CGAGGTCCGTCGGGAGCTCCACGTCCGCGACGACCTCCTTGCGCGTCCTCTCGGGCCTTCCCATGCCTGGCGCAGCACGCATGCGGGACGATGAAGGCTCGGGAACGCGACGAGGCGTGGCGGCTCGAGGGCGTGCAGGGCGCGACGCTCGTGGGCAGCATGACGTTCGCCGTCGTCTACAAGAGCCACTGAGCGCGTCGATGGCCTCGTGCGTGCCGAGGACGCCCCTGCACGTGAGCTTCGCGGGCCACGCGGTGGCGCAGCCGTCCGCCTCGAGCACGGGCGCCGCCGTCGCGAGGGGGCCCGCGTGCACGGCGCCGGTGGCGAGGTCGTAGACGATCGCGAGCGGCGCGGGCGCGCTGGCGACCGCGTGCGGCGCGAGAAGAAGGCAGGCGAGCGCGACGAGGCCGAGGCGCATAGCGCGCCGCGCGCGACGCGCGATCGATATCGCTCATGGCACGTGGCGCGTGATCAATGCTCGAAGATTCAGCATTGCACGTTGTAGGCTAAGCCGTCGCTGCCGCGGATCCCCTCGATGGTGCCTCGCGGGTCGGCGGCGATCTCGCGCCACGTCGTCGGGTCCGCCTCGCTCGGAAGCTGGACCCCGCCGACGCTGCGCACGTCCGTGATCTGCGCGAGGCCCACGACGGCGACGACCGTCTTCTCCTCGTCGCATTGGAAGACCTCGCCGTAGATCTTCACGCGCGCGTTGCGGCTCTGGAAGAACCCGCTCGAGCTCTGCACGGTCCCGTTGTAGACGAACCAGTACGCGTCCTCGCCGTTCGCGAGGCGGCGCTCCCCCGTGGTGGGCGTCCCCTCGATGCGCACGCCGCGCCCTTCCGCCTCCTCGCGGATACGCTCCTGCACGACGTCGCGCACGCGCTCCTCCGTCGGCCGGAACAGCGTGCGCAGCGTGCTCACGGTCATCGTGCCCGGGTAGCCGTCGCTGCTGCGGCGGTCCTCGTAGACGAGCGCCTGGCTCTTCGAGAACGCGCTCCCGCTCGCGCCGGTCTGCGAGGCGGTGAGGTTCTTCTCCCACCCGTTCCCGCCGGGCCCCTCGAGGAGGCGGTCCGGGATGCGCGCGGGCGAGAGCTCGACGCACCCGGTGGTGAACGCGACGAGGAGCACGAGCGCGACGAGGCGCGACGCGCCGGGCCGGAGGGGCACGCCGCCGCGAACGTCCATGTGGCAGAAAAGACGTGCGGATCGTTCGTGATCGAGTTCGAGGTCAAGGCGCGCGTGCCGGACCCTGCCGCGCTCCTGCGGGAGCTGGGAGGCCCCGAGCGCGTGGAGGAGCACGCGGACCTCTACCTCGCGCACCCCGCGCGCGACTTCGCCGCGACCGACGAGGCGCTGCGGCTCTCCTCGCGCGGCGGGCGCAGCGATATCACCTACAAGGGCCCGAAGCTCGACGCCGGCTCCAAGGCGCGCCGCGAGATCGTCGTGCCCGTGCCGGACGCCGCGGCGGCGCGCGCGATGCTCGAGGCGCTCGGCTTCCGCGCCGTGCGCGAGGTGCGCAAGACGCGCCGCCTCTTCCGCGCGGAAGGCTTCGAGGTGGCGCTCGACGAGGTGCCCGGCCTGGGCACGTACGTCGAGCTCGAGCGCGTCCTGCCCGAGGGGGCCGACCGCCGGTGGAGCGGGAGGCGCTCGCGCTTCTCGCGCGCTGGGGCATCCGGGAGACGGAGCGGCGCAGCTACCTGGAGCTACTCCTTGCTCGCGAGTCCGACGCGGCCGGCGGGCGCCGCTGACGGCGGCGCGCGCGCGAGCGCCATGGCGAGCCACGCGACGGCGGCGGCCGCGCTCACGAGCGGCCAGAGCACCCAGCCGAGCGTGAAGCCGGCGATGGCGCCGCCCGCGCAGATGGCGACGTAGAGGAGGCTCACCGGGCGCGCGACCTGCGTGCGGGCGTCGCGCGCCTGCCAGAGGAGGAGCGCGAGGCCGACAAGCTCGGTCACCGCGAAATAGGCGTCCTGCCACGGCACGCTTCTCGGTGGTCGCTACGCCCTTATGGGCGACGCCGCCCGAGCATCGATGCCGCGGCCGCGAGCCCCACGAGCGCGAGGAAGAGGGGCGTCGGCGTCCGCTTCTTGTCCTGCGGGTCCTCCGCCGGCGTCACGCGCTCGCCGTCGAGCGAGCCGTCGCGCACGCGCTCCTGTGGGATGGCCTGCACGTCGCTCGCGAACGTCTCGTTCTGGGTGTAGTCGCTGCCGGGGATGCTGTCGACGCGGAAGGTGAGGGGCACGACCTTCTCGAGGCGCTCGACGCCCGCGAGGTAGTTCGCGGCGAAGAGGATGCGGTACGTGCCGATCTTCGCGTCGGGCGTCGCGATGAGCGTGATGGCGCCGTCGAGGTCCTCGTTGCCGCCCATCATGACGTGGTTGGGCGAGAGGCGGTACGTGATCCCCTTGGGCAGGACGGCGCCGCCTTCCTCGTTCCGGATGTAGAGGTCCGCGTGGAGCCCCTCGTCGCTCTTCGTGATGTACGTGACGTTGTAGACGGCGATGCCGTCCGCGTTGGCGGTCTTGTCCGTCTCGGGGACGCGCAGCTCGAAGTCGGGCGCCGCGAGCGTCGCGCGGCCGCCGATGGTCGGGTCGCCCACGTGCACGATCTTCTCGGCGACGTTGCCCCAGCGGTCGACCGCGCGCACCTTCACGACGTCGCCGTTGCGCACGGTGCCGTCCCACGTGTACGCGGGGTACTGGCGCTTCTCGATCTGCGCCTGCGTGAGGCCGCTGTCGCGCAGGAGGGGGTGGTAGCCGAGGTCGACGATCATGTCGTCGTCGCGCTCGGGGCCGAGCCCTTCGGTGAGCTGCACTTTCAGGCCGTTCACCCACGCCTCGATGGCGCTGAGCTCCTCGCCGACCTCGATGTAGAGGCCCTGGCGCCCGTCGAGGCGCTCGCCGTCGCCGGGGAGCAGCATGGGCCAGGGCGCGGTCGTGTCGGGGTTCTCGCAGCGCTCGGCCTTCGAGTTGCCCGGGCCGTTGTCGACCTTCGCCTTCGTCCAGTAGCGGACAAGCTCCTTGAGGTCCTTGTCGTAGACGCTGATGCCCGCGATGTAGGTCCCGTTGGGGACGTTGCACGTGTTGATGGGGACGAAGAAGCCGTCGCGCGGCTCGTAGTCGGCGCGGAAGTTCTTGAGGAACATCGCCTCGCTCACCCACTCGGGGCCGTCGCAGTGGGAGATGCCGTTCGCCTCGGCGCCGAAGGAGAACTTCAGCGACTCGATGTCGAACGCGCGCTCGCCTCGCGCCTGGAACTGGATGAAGAACGTGCCCGAGGCGTGGACGTAGCCGTCCTCCTTCGCGCGCAGGTCCGGGTTCATGAACACGAGCGTGAGGTCGGGGTCGCCGCACTTGCTGAACATGTCCTGGGAGCTCTGCGCCGTGGCGGGCGCGAGCGACCACGCGGCGGCAAGAAGGGCGATCGAGATCAGGGGCGTGCGCATGGCTGGCCTCCTCGGCGCTGACTTCTCTGGCGATGCCATATATGTTGCCTGCTGTGCGCCGCTTGACCACCGTCGCGGATCCGCGGAAGCGCGGCGTGGGCCGTCACACGTCCAGGACGACGTACGCCTTCGTGTGGCCTGACCGGCGCAGCACCGGGATGCCGACGTTGTGCACGCGGGCCCCCTTCGCCGTCGTCCCGTGGGTGGCGCCGTGGTGGGCGTGGCCGTGCACCGCGAGCGCGGCGCCCCCCTCGTCGAGCGCCTGCTCCAGGCGGCTTGTCCCGAGGAAGGGCCAGATCTCCGTGGGCTCCCCCTGGACCGTCGCGGCGATGGGGGCGTAGTGGAGGACGGCGACCTTCTTCGGCGTGTCGAGCGACATGAGGCCGGCGCGCAGCGCCTCGGCCTCCACGACGCTCGCGGAGACGAAGGCCTTCTGGATCTCCTCGCCGAAGGCGCGCACGAGCCGGTCGCCGAAGCCTCCGCCGAACCCCTTCACGCCGGCGAAGCCCACCCCGTCGATGACGGTCGTGGGCCGGCGGCGGTCAAGGATGTGGACGCCGGCGGAGGCGAGGATGCGGAACAGGTCCTTCTCGTTCCCCGTCTCGTGGTCGTGGTTCCCCAGCACGACGACGACGGGCACGCCCACGTCGTGGAGGCCCCGCACGACGACCTCCATCTCCTCGCTGCGGCCGTGGTCGGTGAGGTCGCCCGCGAGCACGAGGACGTCCGCCTCGTCCTTCACGCCCGCGTAGAGCTCCGCGATGCGCGCCTCGTCGCCCCAGCGCGCGTGCAGGTCGGCCGAGGCCGCGACCCTCATGCGTGCCCGTCCACCTCTCCGAAGATGCGCTCGAGCGCGTGCCGATGCGGGTCGGGCATGCCCCACTCCGCCACGTCCACGTGGAAGCTCTGGATGTCGATGAGGCGCCCGCGGAAGGGGCCGAACGTCGAGGCCGCCTCCGCCGCGATGCGCGTGAAGAGGGCGATGGCCTCGTCGGGCACGCGCTCCGCCCAGGCGGGGTAGGCCCAGCGGTAGGTGTGCATGTGCGCGAGCATGAGCCCGGCGTGCTCGCCGCAGATGCGCCCGAGCTTCTCCCAGTCGACGCGCGGGCCCGCCACGTGCAGGATGTGGAGCATGTCGGCGCCGTCGTAGCGGTAGCGGTTCATCACCATCATCTTGCTCGCGAGAAGCTCCTCGAGCGGGAGGACGGGGATGCTGCGGCCGAGCGCGTCGACGTGCGGCGGGTCGGCGAGCCACGAGTCGCGCACGGGAAGGAGCGCGTTCGCGTTGCGCCAGATGAGGTCGACGAAGACGTCACCCTTCCACGCCTTTCCGAGCCAGCTCTCGTAGACGACCTCCGTCTGGAAGCCGGCCTTGCGCAGCACGTCCAGCGAGCGCGTGGCGTCCTCCGGCTTCACGAAGAGGTCGAGGTCCTTGGTGTCGCGCCAGATGCCCGTGTGCGCGTTGAGCGCCAGCGCGCCGCCGGCGAGGTAGGGGACGCGGTCGGCCTCCAGCGCCTCGAGCGCCTCGACGTAGACGCGCGCGGCGGCCTCGTCGAAGTCGGGCGAAGCCATCCGCGTGAGCGGCGGGATCTTCGCCTTGAAGGATGGTTTGACCGTCACAAGCCGGACAATTCTGAGCGAGGCGGGGATAAGGGTCGTGGCCGCTTCGCCTGGATGCCCCCGCCTGCCGGGCGGCCGGTCGACCCTACGGGTCGGAGCAGTCGCGCTTGTAGCCGCACCGGGT
Organism: Thermoplasmatota archaeon; assembly: GCA_035687045.1. Taxonomy (GTDB): domain Archaea; phylum Thermoplasmatota; class SW-10-69-26; order JACQPN01; family JAJPHT01; genus JAJPHT01. Next base: position 5,190 of record DASRYU010000132.1, read on the forward strand.
GCAGGTGAGCTTGCAGTGCAGGTTCAGCATCGGCGAGGCGCACATGTCGCAGAAGAAGGTTCCCGAGCCCAAGGCCGGCCTGCGACGGTGCCGCCGCCGTATGAGCATGCGGCCCGCACATGCTCCCACGAGACCGCTTAAGCCGCGCGCGACGCTGGTCAGGCGCATGCCCCGCACGGGTTGGCTGCTCCTGGCGACGGTCCTTCTCACGCTCCCGACCCTCGCCCCCGCCGCCCAGCCCTTCGCGGGCATGACCTACACGCTGCGCCCCGACGGCTCCCTCGCGCTTCTTGGCGTCGACCCGCAGGGCGGCACGGCGACGCTCGTGTCGGACGGCGCCGAGCCGCACATCCTTGTCGACCGCCTCGGCCGCTCCATCCTCGTGGGCGACCAGCTCGGCGTCTCCATCAGCCTCGACGGCGGGCAGACGTGGTTCCCGAACACGCCGCCGTTCATCCCCGGGCACGACCCCATCTTCGGCATCGGCATCTACGACGGCTGGAGCCTCGCCCAGGACGACGCCGGCACCATCTACGCCTCGACGACCGACGGCGCCATCATCAACGTCGCCTCGAGCCGGAACGGCGGCCTCACGTGGGACATCACCCCCTCGACGTTCGTCGTCGACCCCGGCGTCATCGCCGACCGCCCCTGGATGGCGGCGCGCGGCGCGGGGCAGGTCGCCGTGACGTGGAACGAGGGCGGCTTCTGGCAGCGCTGCGCCTTCACGACGAACGGCGGCCTCACCTGGTCGCGGACCGTGCCGGCGCTCACGACCAACGGCCTCCCCATCGGCGGCATCCCCGCCTTCCACACCGGCGGCCGCCTCGTCTACGCCGGCAACGGCGGCGTCGGCGGCGCGGCCGAGACGCTTTTCCGCTACCCCACGGCGTCCCCCTGCGCGGGCGTCATGCAGGAGCTCGACCTCCCGCCGGTGGGCGACCAGCTCTCCACCCACGTCGTCACCGACCCCTCGGGCGGCATCTACCTCGCGACACCCACGCCCGACAACAAGGCGATGACCATCGTCGGCTACCAGGGGTGGGACGCCTCCACGATGAAGCGCCTCACGGTGAGCCCGCCCTCGCTCCTCGGGAACACGTTCGGCACCATCGCCATCCGCGGCAACGGCGAGCTCTCCGTCACGTGGTACAGCACGGCCTGGCCGGGCAACTTCCAGAACCCCAGCTTCAACGGCCACTGGAACGTCACGAACGCGCGCGTCAAGGACTTCTGGAGCGCGACGCCGACGATCGTCTTCCAGCAGGTCACGACGCAGTCGCACCACGTGGGCGACATCTGCATGCTCGGCACGAACTGCGACGTGAACGGCCAGGGGGACCGCGACCTCCTCGACTACTTCTCGACGGCCTACGACGCGGCCGGGAACCTCCACGTCGCCTACGCGGCCGACGGCGCCACGAGCCAGGCGCGCACGTACTACGCGAAGCTGCCCGCGCTCACCTGAATACGCTTCCAGCCCAGGGGCACCGGACGCATTATCAGGGCACCTCGCGTTCGGGGCGGCATGGCCCGGGGGCTCCTGCTTGTCTGCGTCGCGACGCTCGTCTCGTTCGCCATCGTCCCGCTCGTCGGCTCCGCGACGCACGACGCGACGCCGCGCCTCGCGCTGGGCGCCCACCTCCAGGACGACGTCGTCCTCCCCGCCGGCACCGTGAGCGGCGGCGCGGAGCCCATCATCCACGTCACGCGCGACGGCACGACGCTTCTTGTCGGCGACTCGTCCGGCGTCTACCGCAGCGTGAACGGCGGCGCCACGTGGACGCGCCTCTCGCACCCGTTCCTCCAGGGCGCCTTCACGGACGGGCGCGCCATCGCGGAGGACGACGTGGGCCGCATCTACGTCGCCCACACGCAGGGGCAGATCGTCGGCGTCGCGCGCAGCTCCGACAACGGCGCCTCGTGGGACCTCATCAGCCGCGTCGTCGCCGTCGGCGCCATCGCCGACCGCCCCTGGCTCGCCGCGCGCGGCGACGGCGAGGTCACGCTCATCGTCTACAACGCCGGCCACGGCGAGGAGTGCTTCCGCAGCACGGACGGCGGCGCGACGTTCCTCGACCGCACGCTCATCACGCCCGGCGTCGCCAACACCGGCGGCATGGCGTACGACCCGCAGGGCCGCCTCTGGTACTCCAACGGCGCCTCGTGGTACCGCTGGACCACCTGCCTGCAGCCGCCCCTCCCGGTCGACCACCCCAACGGCGGCGCGCAGATCCTCACGCAGACCGCCGTCGACGCGCAGGGCCGCCCCTACAGCGCGCTCCCCTCCGGCAACAACGCGCAGATGCTTGTGCACGCGCGCCAGACGACCGGCGGCGTGAAGACGCTCGCCGTCTCGCCCGCCGAGCTCAAGAGCAACACCTTCGGCGCCATCGCCGTCAACAACGCGACGGGCGAGGTGGCCGTGGGCTGGTACGGCAGCACCACCGCCGGCAACCCCTCGGCCTCCACGTTCGGCGGCTCGTGGCACGTCTACGTCGCGCGCATCACCGGCTTCTGGAGCGCGAGCCCCAGCGTCACCGTGACGCAGGTGACGACGACGCCCAACCACGTCGGCGGCTTCTGCATGACCGGCGTCACGTGCGGCAGCGGCGCCGACCGCGACCTCCTCGACTACTTCGGCCTCACCTTCGCGCCCGACGGCAGCGTCCACGTCGCCTACGGCCACGACGGCGCGACGTCGAACAGCGAGGTCCGCTACGCGAAGCTGGCCTGAGCCCTCGCGGTGAGCGCGGCCGGCACCACGCCGCGCAAGGGTCAAGCGACGGAGCGCCGCTCGCCGCGCCGATGGCCGACGTCCCCCGCTCGCACCCGCGCTACGAGTCGCTGATGACGCGCGCGAAGGTCGAGGAGGGCGTGAAGGCCGGCCTCGTCGCGACACAGGGGCTCATCGCGCACGGGCGCGGCGAGGCGTTCGACTACCTGCTGGGCGAGGCGACCATCGCGCCCGCGGAGGAGGCCGCGCGCGCCGCCGCCGCGCACCTGCGCCTCGCGCGCAACGCCGTCCTCTCCGTGAACGGGAACACCGCCGTCCTTGTGCCCGACGAGCTCGCGGCGCTGCAGAGGACGCTGGGCTGCAAGATGGAGGTCAACCTCTTCCACCGCACGGAGGAGCGCGTGACGCGCCTCGTCGCGCACCTCGAGAAGCACGGGTGCACGAACGTGCTCGGCGCGGGCGCGGAGCCCACCATCCCCGGCCTCGACAGCGAGCGCGGCCGCAGCACGCGCGAGGGCATCTTCAGCGCGGACGTCGTGCTCGTGCCGCTCGAGGACGGCGACCGCTGCCAGGCGCTGCGCAACATGGGGAAGACGGTCATCGTCGTCGACCTCAACCCGCTCAGCCGCACGGCGAAGAGCGCGAGCGTCAGCATCACGGACAACGTGCGCCGCGCGGTGCCCCTCATCACGCGCCACGCGGAGTCGATGAGCGCCGACGAGGCGCGGCGCGTCGCGGCGGCCTTCGACCCGCAGCGCAACCTCCGCGAGACGCTCGACGTCATCGCGCAGCGGCTGCGGGCCCTCGCGTGATGCAGGCGCGCAGAGAGAAATAGGCGAGAGCCGATCGGCGCGCCCGTGACCGCGCCCCCCGCCCCGCGCCTGCCCGTCGGGCAGACGACGTCGGAGGGGTTCCGCGCCGTCGCGCGCCGCGTCGTGCGCCCCGACCTCCCCACGTCGCGCAAGGTGTGGGCGCTCGCGTGGCCGGTCGTGCTCACGAACCTGATGCAGAGCTTCGCCCTCACGGTCGACCTCATCTTCGTCGGCGCGCTCGGCTCCGTCGCGCTCGCCGCCACTGGCGTCGCCACGCAGGTCTTCTACGTCGGCATGGTCGTCGCCACGGGTCTCGCCGCCGGCGCCACCGCGCTCGTCGCGCGCGCCATCGGGGCTGGCGACAAGGAGGCCGCGGACCGCGCGACGGCGGCCACCGTCGTCCTCGCGCTCGCGTTCAGCCTCCCGCTCATCCTCGTCACGTACTACTGGGACGCGCCCCTCCTGCGCGTGCTGGGCGCCGACGAGACGGTCGTCGAGCAGGGCGGCCTCGTGCTGCGCATCCTCGCCTTCGCGACGCCCGCGAACATGCTGATGACCGCCGCGACGGGCGCGCTCACCGGTGCGGGCGACACGCGCCCCGCGCTCGTCATCGGCATCGGCGTGAACGTCGCGAACCTCGTGCTCGACTGGCTCCTCATCTTCGGCAACCTCGGCTTCCCCGAGATGGGGCTCGCGGGCGCCGCGGTCGCGACCGCCGCGAGCTTCAGCGTCGGCGGCCTCGCCTTCCTCTTCCTTCTCTGGCGCGGGCGGCGACCCGTCGCCCTCGGCCGCGGCGCGCTGCGGCTTCGCGAGACGATGCGCCGGCTCCTGCGCGTGGGCGCGCCCGCCGGGCTCGAGGCGCTCGTGCTCTCGCTGGGCTTCACCGCGTACCTCGTGCTCATCCTCCGCTTCGGCGCCGACGCGCTCGCCGCGCACCAGATCGGCCTGCGCGTGCAGGGGTTCGCGTTCATGCCCGGCTTCGGCTTCAGCGCCGCCGCGGCTGCGCTCGTCGGGCAGGGGCTGGGCCGGGGCGAGCCGCGCGAGGCGGAGGCGGACGGGTGGGCGAGCATCGGCCTCGGCCTCCTCGTGATGATGGCGCTGAGCCTCCCGCTCTACGCGTTCGCGCGCCCGCTCGCCGGGCTCTTCACGCAGAGCGAGGAGGCGCTCGCGCTGGGTGTGACGTGGATCCGCGCCATCGTCCTCGCCATGCCGGCCATCGCGTTCCACTTCGGCGCGGCCGGGGCGCTGCGCGGCGCGGGCGACACGCGCTGGCCGCTCCTCGTGAGCTTCGGCGGCCTCTGGCTCGTCCGCCTGCCCCTCGCGTGGCTCATCGGCCTCCACATGGGCTACGGCATGGTCGGCGTCTGGGCCGCCTACATCCTCGAGTACTACGCGCGCGCCGTCGTGACGACCTGGCGCTTCGCGCGCGGCTCGTGGAAGCGCGCGCAGGTGTGAGGCGGCTCAGGCGGCGCGCGTGATGTCGTCCTTCGGCCCCGCCTGGCTCAGAGGCTGGGTCCCGGCGCGCGCCGCGTTCTCCGCCTTGCGGCCCGCGCTGTAGGTGGCGACGACGGGAACGCTCGCGGCCGCGGCCACGACGACGGCGGCGATGGCGATGCGGCCCCAGCCGGGCACCATGCGCGCGAAGCGCCACCCGCGGCGCGCCATCGCGAGGGGCGCCATGAGCGCGGTCACGCTCGCGGCGACGCCGGCGCCGGCCGCGGCGGCCTTCGCCTCCTCCTTCTCGCGGCGGTCGACGAGGTCCTTGAGGCGCTCGTAGTCGAGGCTCTCGCGCAGGACGCCCACGACGTGCACGCGCGCCGCCTCCATCGACGGGAGCTCGTGGCCCAGGAGGTGGCTCACGGTGAGGACGAGGCGCGTGAAGCCCTCCATCGCCTCGCGCTCGCGCCCCAGCATCGGGATGCTGCCGCGCACGTACGGCCACCACAGCTTCGCGGCCCCCTCGAGGCGCGCGCGGGCGAGCGCCTTGTCGAGGTCGCCCTGCGTCTGGCCGCGCAGGCGGTCCGCCTCGGCGCGCGCCTCCTCGTCGACGCGCGCATAGAAGCCGGGGAACGCGTCGCTGAGGCGGGAGAGGAATCGCTCGTTGAGCATGCGGCGCCCAGACGCGCCGGCGGGTATGAGGGCTACGGCTAGCGGAGCGCGTCCTCGACGTCCGCGGCGAGCGCCCTGTACGCCTCGAGGGCGCGCTCGTAGAGGTCCAGGCGGCGCACGAGGCGCGTGTTCTCGTCGCGGAGCTCGGCGACGATCACCCGCAGCCGAGCGAGCTCCTGCTCCGCCGTCTCCAGCTCCGCCTCCGCGCGGGGGAAGGGGAGCGGCGGCTTGGGCGCGACCTCCGGCAGCGCGTCGAGGAGCGCGAGGTCGAGCTCCTCCTCGGCGGCCGGGGGAGGCGCGCGGGTGCGGCGGAGCTGGCGGACGGGCATGCGCTCGCCCCGGCTCTTCCGCGCCCCCTACTTGAAGCGGACGGAGCCTCCACTGCGGCGGGCGCGCGTGCCCGCCTACTCGAGGGTCGCGTGGCGGGCGCGCATCGACTCCTCCGTCGCCCCGACAAGCGACATGAGCTCGGCCACCACGCCGTCGAGGAAGACGGAGCTTGCCGCCTCGAACAGGGTGCCCAGCGGCGCGAGGGAGCGCTGCCGGTCGCCCGTGGGGGTGCGAAGAAGGATGGTGAGGTCGCCCATCTTCCCCAGGGTCGAGTCCGGGTTGCCCGTGATGGCGATGATCTTCGAGCCGAGCTTCTTCGCCGTCTGACCCGTGACGACGACGGAGAACGTCTCGCCCGAGCCGGAGAGGAGCACGACGACGTCGTCCTCGTGCACGGGAGGGCTCACCGTCTCGCCGACGAAGTAGGCGGGGATGCCCAGGTGCGTGAGCCGGACCACGAAGCCGCGCCCGACGAACCCGCTGCGCCCGCGGCCGAACACGACGACCGACTTCGCGGCGCGCATCATCGAGATGAAGCGGTCGACCTCGCCGTCGTCGACGTTGTCCACGGTGGCGCGCACCTGGTTCACGATGTAGTGCGCGGCCTCGCGGTGGAGCGCGGGGGGCATCGTCCCGCGCAACGTCGCGCGCCCGCTTCAACCCCCCATCTCTCGGCCGCCCGCGCCGCGCACCTTCGGCCTCCTCCTGCCGCGACATCCGTGAGGAGGCCACCCTCACCGCCTCCGCATGGAAGCGGTTTCTATTTCCGACGTCCACGCGCGTCTGGGCCTCATTGTCCTCCAGGCCGAGCGGAGCCTCCACGCCATTGAACGCCGCGAGCGGCTCGCGCGCCGCCTCGCTCGCCGCGCGCGCGGGTGAGCTTCCCCGCTCCGCGTGGTGGCTCGTCGTCGCCAACCTCGTCCCCCTCGCCGGCGTCCTCCTCCTGGGGTGGGACCTCGGCCCCGTCATGCTCCTCTTCTGGGCCGAGAACGTCGTCATCGGCCTTTTCTCCGCCCTGCGCATCGCGCTCGTCGCGGGCGGCTATGGGCTCGTCCTCGTGCCCTTCTTCGCCCTCCACTACGGCCTCTTCACCCTCGTCCACGGCGTCTTCGTCGCCACCCTCTTTGGCGGCGCGAGCGCGCGGGAGGCGGCGACGATCCTTCTGCCGGGCGTCCTCGCCCTCCTCGCGAGCCACGGCGCGAGCTTCGTCATGAACTTCCTCCGCGGCGGCGAGCGCGAGCGCCTGCGCGCCGCGTTCGGCAGCATCCGCGTCGGCGCCATCCTCGCGCAGGCGCGCGCGCTCGACACCTCCGACCCCGACGCCACGGCGCGCCGGCGCGCGGTCCTCGACGCGAAGGCGCTCATGCTCGCGCCGTACCGGCGGATCGTCGTCCTCCACCTCACCATCATCGTCGGCGGCTTCCTCGCGCTCGCGCTGGGCGCCCCCGCCTACGCGCTCGCCATCCTCGTCCTCCTCAAGACGGCCGTCGACCTGCGCGCGCACGTGCAGGAGCGGCGCCGCGTCGCCTCAACGACGAGCGGGCCAGAAGCGACAGCCTGAGGCGCGCGCGAGGGGCGGCCATGCCCGACAGCCACGTCGACCCGGTCCTCTACATCGACGGCCAGCCCGTCTCCGGCGTGCCCGCTCCGCAGATGACCGGCGCGCAGATCCTCGCCGCCGCAGGCCACGACGCCGACATCGTCGACCTCTACGCGGAGGGGCACCACGGGCAGCGCATCGGCCCCGAGCAGGCCGTGCCCGTGCAGGACGGCTCGCGCTTCGTCACGCGGCGGCGCCGCTAGTCGAGCGCGAACGAGAAGGCGTACTGCGTCGGCTGCACGCGCGCGAACTCGAGCCAGTGGCGCCCGGTGCGCTCGAGCGTCGCGCGCGCCTCGACCGCCGCGCCCGCCTGCACCCAGGCGCCGCACGTGAGGGGGATGCGCGCGCCGTCTGGACCGTGGAGGCGCGGGCAGAACATGGCGCCGGCGAACGTGAGCGAGAACACGTCCCCCGCCTGCGCGTCGAACGCGTAGAGGTCGCTCGCGTCGAGGCCCGCCTCCAGGTGGCCGACGTGGACCGGACCAGGCGCGACCTCCACGGCGCCCGCGCGAAGCGCGCCGGCGTCGCGGCCGGCGCCGGCGTCCTCCGAGATCGTCGGAGCGATGCCCAGCGCCGTGACGACGAAGCGGTAGTCGGCCGCATAGATGGGCGAGAGCTCCACGTGGAGCGGCCCCGCGCGCGGGGCCACGAACCGCATCTCGCTGCCCGCCTCGTGGAAGACGCACTCGGACGCGAGCGTCGCGCCCCCCGCGTCGAGAAGGCGCGGGCACACCACCGTCCCCTCCACGAGCACCGCGAGCTCCTCGCCCGGCGAGGCGTCGAAGGCGAACACGTCCGCGTCGTCGCCCAGCGCGAAGCCGGCGAGGAGGCCATCGTGCCACACCTCGCGCGCCACGAGCGGCGCGCCCGCCGGGCTCGCCGGCGCGTCGCCCCCCGAGCCCGCGTCGTCCTGCTCGGCCCGCAGCGCAGGCGCCTGCGGGAGGTCCAGCGCGCGCAGCAGCGCGACGCGGTGCGCGCCGCCGTCGCCTGAGGGTCCGGGCCGCGGGCCCGTCGGGCGGTCCGGCACGTCCGGGAAACGCTCGCGCAGATAGCGCCACGAAGGCACGTAGCCGGGAAGGTGCGCCTCGTTCGGGCAACGCGCGACGTCGTCGTCGAGCTCGACCGCCTCGCGCGACGCGCCCATGAGGCTCACGCGCGTCGTCGGGTCGTAGCAGTCGGGCCCCGAGGTGTAGAGGTCGGGCATCCCGAACGCGTAGTGGCCCATCTCGTGCGCGAGCACGCTCCCCAGCTCCTGCGCGCTCGCGACCAGAGGCGCCGTCGTCTCGACGAGCGCGTTGACGAAGATGCGCCCGTCGCGCGAGCGGATGCCGTCCATGCGCGCGTTGGCGGCCGCGCCGACGGCGTTGTCGTGCGAGAAGACGAGGTCGGGCGCCACGTCGCAGAGGTCGGCGCGCGTCTGCAGGATGACCCAGCCGCCGAGGTCGACGCAGCTCAAGCGCCCGCCGGCGTTCGCGCGGCGCGGGTCGAGCGCGAGCGCGAGGACGAGCCCCGAGCGGACGTGGCCGTCCGTCGCGTCGAAGAGCCGCTGGGCGTACACGTCGAGCCCCGCGAGGACGAGCGCCTCGTGCGCGCTCGATTCGGACACGAACGCGAGGAGGTGGATCGTGTGCGCGCCGCTCGCGGCGTCGCGCGCGTGCTCGGCGTTGGCGAGCCGGAGCGCGTGCCATTCGCCGGCCATGCCGTCCGCCACGGCGCGGAAGCAGAGGGTCCCGCCGACGGGGAGCCCGTCGAGCACGTACGCGTGCAGCGTGCCGCTCCCCGGGAGGCGCACGCGCCACGCGCCCGCGCCGTCGAGCGAGAACTGGAGCTCCGATGCCGCCGCCTCCGGGGTCGTCCACGCGACGACGGCTCGGAAGCCCGTCTTCGTCGCCGCGAAGGCGAGGTCGGAAAAGACGGCGTCGACCACGCCGGCCGTCGTCGCCGCGTCGCCCGCGCACGAGGGCGTGACGCCGGGCGCTGGCTCCACCGGCATGAGGTCCGGGCGCAGCGCGTCCGTCTCGTGCGGCGGGAAGAGCCGCGCGTCGACGCCCGCGTCCGTGACGGCGAGCCTGTACGGCCCTCGTGGCACGCCATCCACGACCACGACGGCCCGTTCCACCACCGCGTAGTGCGTGCCGTCGAGCGCGAGCGTGACCTCCATCCGCGACGTCGCGCCGCGGTGCGTCTCGAAGGTGCAGCGGTCGACGTCGAGCGCCACCCCGTCGGGGCCGACGACGCTCCCGCACCCGCCCAGGCCCCAGACCGAGAGGCGCACGCGCTCCCCCGCGCGCCCTCCGAAGGCGAACCAGTCGCCCGCGTCCGTGGGCGTGAGGTTCGCGTGGTAGCGCTCGCCGCGCGCGATCGGCACCGCGCCCGCCGCGTCGGCGCGGGCGTCGCGGCCGCTCCCCGCGTCGTCGTCGAGCGGGACGAGCGGGAGCGAGAGCCCCTGCGGGAGAAGAAGGACCGCGAGAAGGAGGGCGAGCGTACGCATGGCCGCCTCCGCGATGGGCGGGAGACGCCTTCAACGCGACGCGCGAGGAAGCGCAGAGGCAGACGGTGTCCCGAGGCGCCCTCGGCGCGTGCGGAGGCTTACGCCTCTTCGGGGATCTTGTAGACTTCCGAGAGGCCGAGCTGGCGGCGCTCGAGGACGCGCTCGAGAACGATCTTCATGTACATCGCGTCGTGCTCGACGATGGGCGAGACGGACGTCACGGTGATGTTGTAGTCGTTCTCGAGGATGACCTCGACAAGCGGCGTGAAGTCGAGGTCCCCCTTCTTGATGGGGACGTGGTTGATCTCGTTCCCGTTGGCGTACTTGACGCCGGTGAAGTACGAGTGGATGTGCTTGAGCTTGAGCGAGTCGAGCTTCTTGAGGACCGCCTGGAAGTCCTCCTTCGTCTTGAGCGACCCGTTGCCGCGCGCGTGGATGTGCGCGAAGTCGACGATGGGGACGACGCCCGGCACGGCCTTGCAGATCTGGATGATCTGGTCGAGGTCGCCCACGGTCTGCTGCTTGCCCATGACCTCGACGCCGAGCTTGCAGGAGAACTTGTTGTCCGTGAAGTAGTCGCGGAGCATCGTCACGGACTCGATGGCCTTCTCCATCGTCTTCTCCTTCGAGAGGGACGTGTAGAAGCCCGTGTGCGCCACGACGACGTCGGCCTTCATGATGTCGGCGAAGTAGCCCGACATCGCGATCTTGTCCATCGACTTCTCGATGGTCTTCGGGTCGTCGCTGCAGATGTTCGTGTAGTACGGGGAGTGGACGCCGAGCTTGACGCCGAGCTGCTTCGCGAGCTCGCCCACCTCCATCGCGTACTCCTCGTCCATGCGGATGCCGCGGACGAACTGGATCTCCATCGCGTTGAGGCCCAGCTCCTGGACGTGCTGGACCCCTTCCAGGGTGGTGCGCCCCTTGCACGAGAGCGGGACGCCGGCGGGACCGATGTAGATCATGGCGAGAACAACCCGGGCGGGCTGACCATGAACCGAGGGGGGCTCATGAAGCTGCCGACCCCTCCTGTGGCGCCTCCCGAACATGAATGTTCGTGAGGCGCCAGGCCGAGGCGCGGGGCCGAGGCGCGGGGCCGAGGAGGCCGAGGCGCGGGGCCGAGGCGCGGGGCCGAGGAGGCCGAGGCGAAGGACGAGGACGAGGCGAGGCTTCTCGGCCTCGGCCCGCGCCTCGGCCTGCCTCGGCCTCGGCCCGCGCACCTAGGCCTAGCTCGGCCTCGGCGTCGGCCTCGGCGCCAGCGTCCTAGCGGCGGTTCTCGAGCTCGACGAGCGCGGGGTCGGCGAATAGGAAGTACTGGCTCGCGGCGCCGCGGCTCGCGTACTTCACGGCGATGGGGAAGTGCACGATGACCTCGCCGCCGCGCGGGGGCGAGAACGGCTTCTCGTAGTAGAGCGCGTCGTCCGTGTACTGGAAGAAGCACGGGAAGCGCGCCGGGCGGCTCGTCTCGCGGCAGATCTCGAGGGGGTTCCCCGCGGCGTCGATGGCCTCGATGACGACGACCTTGAGCTGGACGCGCTCGGTCGCGCGGAGGTTCGTGCGGAACTCCGTGATGGGGATCTCCTCGCCCTCCCGGGCGAACGTCACGAGGTCCACGATCTTCGGTTGATCCCCGAAGGAGAAGAACTTCGGGTTGAGCGCGTCGCCCGCCTGGCGCAGCGTCACGCCGTAGAGGGCGACCTTGACCGACTGGAACTGGCCGACGAGGCTGTTCTCGTCCCCGATGACGCGCACCTGGATGCGGACGGTGCCCATCTGGTTGTACCAGTCCTTCACGTTGCAACCCGCGAACGCGGGCATGACGACGAGGAGCGCCAGGAGGAGCGCCTTGCGGTGTCGCACGAGCGCGGTTGACCCGCGAGCGCGCATGAACGTTGTGGAGAGGGTTCTGACCGACACTCCGCCGTTCCGCGCGGGCGCGAGGGCGCCTGAGCGCCGCGGGCGCGTGGCATAGCTTCATAAAGGGGAACCAGCATCGGCGCCTCCTCGCCCTACCTCGGCCCGGCCCTGCCGCGGCCCGTAGTGGTGCGATGTCGAAGGAGTCAGACCGAATGCCCCATGCGTCCGTAGATACGAAGACGAACCCGGGGCTTCGCGTGCTCATCCAGGACCTCAAGAAGCGATCCTGGGACAACGAGGCCCCGATCTGGCGAGACATCGCGAAGCGGCTCGAGAAGCCCACGAAGCACCGCATCGTGGTCAACCTCTCTCGTGTGGACCGCTACGCGAACGAAGGAGACACCGTGATCGTCCCCGGCAAGCTGCTTGCCGCCGGCGCCATCACGAAGAAGGTCCGCGTCGCGGCGTACAACTTCAGCGCCGCCGCGGTGGAAAAGATCGTGCAGGCTGGCGGCGAGTGCGTCTCGATCGAGGCGCTCGCGGACACCAACCCGAAGGGCACGGACATCAAGATCCTCGGGTGATGCAAATGCCGAAGAAGATCACGCAGAACCCGCAGATCGCCGCCTGGGCCCGCCAGGGCAAGGCGCCCGTCGTCACGGTCATCGACGCCTCCGGCGCCTCCGCCGGCCGCCTCGCGAGCTACGTCGCGAAGCGCCTGCTCGCGGGCGAAGAGGTCCACATCGTCAACAGCGAGAACGCCACCATCTCGGGCTCCCTCGAGGCCGTGATGGAGCGCTACCACTTCAAGCGCGACGTCGGTACGACGAAGACGGGTCCGTTCTACCCGCGCGTCCCCCACATGATGATGAAGCGCACGGTGCGCGGCATGCTCAACTACCAGGAGCTGCCCAGCCACCGCGCCGCCTACAAGCGCCTCCGCTGCCACATCGGCGTCCCCGATGAGCTCGAGGGCAAGCCCGTCGTCACGGAAGAGAAGGCCAAGAGCAGCGCGCAGCGCTCCGTCACGTTCGGCGAGATCGCGACGCGCCTTGGCGCCAAGTTCGGGCAGGTGTGAAGCAATGAAGGTCGTCAACGTCAGCGGCAAGCGCAAGACGGCCGTCGCCCGCGCCACCGCGCGCAAGGGCGAGGGTCGCATCCGCATCAACAACACGCCTCTCGAGATCTACACGCCCGAGCTCGCGCGCCTGAAGATCAAGGAGGCGCTCTACTTCGCCGGCGAGCACGGCACCTCCGTCGACATCGACATCGATGTCCGCGGCGGCGGCGTCATCGGCCAGGCCGAGGCCGTCCGCACGGCGATCGCCCGCGCGATCGTCGAGCTCACGGGCGACGAGAAGCTCAAGGAGAACTACATCGCGTACGACCGCACGCTCCTTGTCAACGACACCCGCCGCAAGGAGGCCAAGCACCAGCTGGGCCGCGGCGCGCGCAAGAAGAAGCAGAAGTCGTACCGTTGAGGTGAACCACGATGATGATCCCGGTCCGTTGCTTCACGTGCGGCAAGGTCATCGGCGGCGCCTACGAGGCGTTCAAGGAACGCCGCGCCGCCGGCGAGAACCCGCAGAAGGTCATGGACAGCCTCGGCCTCACGCGCTACTGCTGCCGCAGGATGCTCGTCAGCCAGGTCGACATCATCGACGACGCGGCGCCGTACGCCTGAAGCGCCGCGTCCGAGACGCGACGTGCTGCGCACGTCGCTGGTCGACGACGCGGCCCCCTACGCCTGAGGCCGCGTCCGAGACGCGACGTGCTGCGCACGTCGCTGGTCGACGACGCGGCGCCGTACGCCTGAAGCGCGTCCGAGACGCGACCGCGCGTCGCCCCTTTTTTCCTTTCTCGTTCTTCCAGCGCGCGCTCCGTCACGCCGCGCGCTGCCACGCGCCGCGCGCGTCCTTCGCGTACGTGGTGCGCAGCGTCGTCTCGAACGCGGCGCCGTTCCAGCCGCGCACCTCGATGCCCACCCGCGCGGCGGCGCCGTCGATGGTGATGAGGTTGTACGTGTTGACCTCGCCGCGTCGGCGCGTGCTCGTGGCCGTGCCCGCCTGCGCGACAAGGATGCTCCGGCCCAGCGTGACGTGGTGCGCGCGCGCGTCGCCGGTGTAGCCTTCGTGGAGGTGGCCCGCGAGAAGAAGCTCGACGCCCGCCTCCTCCGCGGCGCGCAGCGCGTGTCCGGCGCCGCCGACGATGCGCTCCTGCGGGCGCGCCTCGGGCGGGAGGAACGGGTGGTGCGTGACGAGCACGCGGAACGCCCGCGGCGGCGCCTCGCGCCCCCACGCGCGCACGAGCGCGAGCTGCTCCTCGCTCACGGCCCCATGCTTCCACGTGAGCGACCGCGCGGTGTTGAGGCCGAGGACCGCGAGCTCCTCGTCCTGCCAGCGGGGGCAGAGCTCCTCGTCGATGGCCGCGCGGTAGCGCGCGAGCGGCGCGAGGAACCGCCGCGCGACGTCGTAGAGCGGCACGTCGTGGTTCCCCGGCACGGCGAGGACGGGCGCGGGCATGCGCGCGAGGAACGCCGCCGCCGCCTCGTACTCGGCGCCCCGCGCGCGCTGCGTGAGGTCGCCGCTCACGACGACGACGTCGGGACGCGCGCGCGCCACGTCCGCGACGGCGCCTTCCACGACGGCGGGGTCGACGCGGCCGAAGTGCAGGTCGGAGAGATGCGCCAGGAGCCTCAGGCGACCGCTCCCCCCGGCGCGAGCACGCGCAGCGCCCCCGGCAGGACGCGGTATTCCAACGGCGGGCGCAGCGTGAACACCTCGCCGTCGAGCGCGACGCGGAGGTGCGCGCGCGGGGCGTCCACGCGCACGCTCGTCGCCTCCTCGAGCGCGAGGTCTGCGGCGTTCTCGAGCGACCCCGCGAGCGCGCGCAGCGCGAGGACCGCGACGCCCGCGCGCCCCGTGCGCCGCGTGTGCGCGACGGTGAGCGTTCCCGCGTCGAGGCGCGCGCGCTTGCCGATGGCGCGCCCCTCGAGCGCGTACGCGTTGTTGCCGATGAAGAGGAGGGGCGTCGCGATGCGCTCGGCGCGCCCTTCGACCGTCAGGACGACGCGCGCGAGCGGCAGCCGACGAAGGACGTCCCACGACGCGCGGAAGGTGGCGGCGCGCTTCGAGCCGCCCTCCTCCGCGTGCCTCTCGTCGCGCATGCGCACGAGCTGCGGGTAGAGGCCGAGGCTCGAGTTGTTCACGAACACGCGCTCGTTCACGCGCGCCGCGTCGATCCGCACGGTGGCGCCGGCGGCGACGACGGCCGCGGCCTCGGGCGGCTCGAGCGGGAGGCCGACGTCCTTGGCGAAGTGGTTGAGCGTCCCGAGCGGCAGGACGCCCAGCGGCACGTCCGTCCCGATGAGCGCCTGCGCGACGGCGCTCACCGTGCCGTCGCCCCCGGCCGCCACGAGCGCGTGCGGCCTCTCGCTCACGAGCTGGCGCGCCACGCGCTCGAGGTCGGCGCCGGCGACGCATCGCACCTCGGGCGCTACCCCCGTCGCGTCGAACGCCTCCGTGATCAGGCGCGTGCGCTCCTCCATCGCCGCGCCGCCCCCCGATGCGCAGTTCGCCAGCACCACGATGCGCGTGCCCACGCCCCCTTCCTGCCGCCTTCGCTGGGTTCAGGGTTTCGGCTCGCCCGCGGGCGCGACGGCCCGGCGCGGGTAGGTTGATGGAGCGGATGCGGCATGGCGCCCGCATGCCCTCCGCAGCCCCCCGCGCGCGCCGCGTCCCCAAGCTCCTTCTCCTCGGGTCGGGCGAGCTTGGCAAGGAGGTCGCGATCGAGGCGATGCGCCTGGGCTGCGAGGTCGTCGCGTGCGACCGCTACGCCGGCGCGCCGGCCATGCAGGTCGCGCACCGGAGCCACGTCTTCTCCATGCTGGACGGCGAGGCCATCCGGCGCGTCGTGGAGGCGGAGGAGCCCGACCTCATCGTTCCGGAGATCGAGGCCATCGCTACGGCGACGCTCGTCGACCTGGAGAAGGAGGGGTGGAACGTCGTGCCGACGGCGCGCGCGGCGCGGCTCACGATGGACCGCGAGGGCATCCGGCGGCTGGCGGCGGAGGAGCTGAAGGTGCCCACGTCGAGCTATCGCTTCGCGTCGAGCTACGAGGAGCTCGTGGAAGGCGCGCGCAGCGTCGGCTTCCCGTGCGTCATCAAGCCGACGATGTCCTCCTCGGGCAAGGGGCAGAGCGTCGCGCGCAGCGAAGCCGACCTGCGCAAGAGCTGGGACTACGCGATGAGCGGCACGCGCGCGAACACCGGCCGCGTCATCGTCGAAGGGTTCGTGCGCTTCGACTACGAGATCACGCTCCTCACGGTGCGCCACGCCGGCGGCACGTCGTTCTGCGAGCCCATCGGCCACGTGCAGGTGGACGGCGACTACCGCGAGAGCTGGCAGCCGCACCCCATGTCGCCCAAGGCCCTCGCGCGCTCGCAGGAGATCGCGAAGAAGGTCACGGACGCGCTGGGCGGCGAGGGAGTTCCGCGCGGCGATGCCGGCGTCGCGCGCGGGTACGGCGTCTTCGGCGTCGAGCTCTTCGTGCGCGGCGACGACGTGTGGTTCAGCGAGGTCTCGCCGCGCCCCCACGACACGGGCATGGTCACGATGGCGTCGCAGACGATGAGCGAGTTCGAGCTCCACGTGCGCGCCATCCTCGGGCTCCCCATCCCCGAGATCCCCTGCCGCCCCGCCGCGAGCGCCGCGGTCCTCAGCGACATCGAGACGGACGCGCCGGCGGTCGAAGGCGTCGCGGACGCGCTCGCGGAGCCCGGGACGTGGGTGCGCGTCTTCGGGAAGCCCGTCGCGCACAAGAACCGCCGCATGGCCGTCGCGCTCGCGACCGGCGCGGACGTCGACGAGGCGCGCCGCAAGGCCGCCGCCGCCGCGAAGCAGGTGCGCGTCGTCGAGCGGCGGGACGCCTAGGCTTCGGCGAACGTTCCACGACGCGGCGCGCGCGGCGCCGCACCGTCTCGCGGCGCGGCAGCATGGGGGGTAGACGACACCCTTTTGGCCTCGCCCCGGCTGGTTCGTGAAGCCTTCGGGCCCGAGGTCGTCCAGCCATGCCTCCCGAGCTCACCGTGCGCACGCAAGCCGACGACGATCCCCTGACGCCCATTGGCGGCGGGCGCTGGCGAGCGGATGCCACGATGACGCGCTTCCAGGCCGTCTCGCCGGGGCTCGTCGAGCGGCTGGGCATCCCCCTCTCGCGCTGGCAGGAGGAGGCGGGGCTCTGGTACGAGCGCGTGCACCCGGGCGACCGCGACGCCGTCCTCCGGCAGCGCGCGCAGCGGCACGACCACACCGCCGAATACCGCTTCATCGCCGGCGACGGCCGCGTGCTCTGGCTGCGCGAGAGCGTCCGCTTCGCTGGCGACGCCGTCGAAAGCACGGTGCTCGACGTCACGAGCGAGCGGCGCGCGCAGGACCTTCTTGCGTGGCAGACGGCGGTCCTCGACAAGCTCGCCTCGGGCGCGCCCCTCCGCGAGGCGCTCGACGCCATCTGCCTGGAGGCGGAGCGCCGCTCGGAGCCCGGGCACGCGTACAGCGTCCTTCTCGTGGGCGCCGACGGCAAGGCGCTGCGCCACGGAAGCGCTCCGAGCCTCCCGGAGGCGTACAACCGCGCCATCGACGGCCTCGCCATCGGCCCCGACGTCGGCTCGTGCGGCGCGGCGGCGCATCTTCGCGCGCCCGTCGTCGCGGAGGACATCGCCACCGACGCCCGCTGGGCCGCCTTCCGCCCCCTCACCTCGAAGCTCCCCTACCGCGCCTGCTGGTCGTACCCCATCGTCTCGGCGCAGGGGGATCTTCTCGGCACGTGGGCCGTCTACCGCGTGCGCCCCGGCGCCCCGACGCCGGCGGACATCGAGATCGTGTCCACCGCGACGCGCCTTGCGGCCATCGCCATCGACCGCGACCGCTCGTCGCGCTCCACGCGCGTGACGGAGGAGCGCTTCCGCCTCGTCGCCCGCGCCACGAACGACACCATCTGGGACTGGGACCTCCGCACGAACGACCTCTGGTGGAACGAGAACTTCACCTCCATGTTCGGCTACCGCCTCGACGAGATCGAGACCTCGATCGACTCGTGGACGAACCGCATCCACCCGGAGGACCTGCCGCGCGTGAAGAGCAGCATCCACGCCGCCATCGAGGGGACCGAGCTCACCTGGCACGACGAGTACCGCTTCCGCCGCAAGGACGGCGGGTACTCGCTCATCCTCGACCGCGGCTTCATCATCCGCGACGACCGCGGGCACGCCGTCCGCATGGTCGGCTCGATGATGGACCTCACGGAGCGCAAGGCGGTCCAGGCGGAGCTTGAGCGCACGCGCCACAACCTCGAGCTCATCCTGCAGAACGCCGGCGAAGGCGTGTACGGCGTCGACGCCGAGGGCACGACGACGTTCATGAACGAGGCCGCGCTCAAGATGCTCGGCCTCCGGCAGGAGGAGGCGGTGGGCCGCAAGCTCCACGACGTCATCCACCACACGCACCCCAACGGCGCGCGCTACCACGCCGTCGACTGCCCCATCTACCAGGCGGCGCACGGCGGGCCCGGCGCGAGCGTCAAGCACGAGTTCTTCTACCACAAGGACGGCACCGCCATCCCGGTCGAGTACGTCACCAAGCCCATCCACGACGGCGGCCGCGTGGTCGGCGCCGTCACCGTCTTCACCGACGTCCGCGCCCGTCGCCGCGCCGAGCGCGAGCTGCGCGAGAGCCGCGAACGCCTCGACGTCGCGCTCAACGCGGCGCAGCTGGGCGCGTGGGACCTCGACCTCACGACGGACAAGGCCGTCCGCTCCCTGCGCCACGACCAGATCTTCGGATACGCGACGCTTCAGGAGGAGTGGGGCGCGGAGAGGTTCTTCGGCCACGTCGTCCCCGAGCACCGCGAGCCGGTCAAGGCCGCCTTCGACGACGCCTTCCGCAACGGCCGGCTCACCTTCGAGTGCGAGATCGTCCGCGCCGACGGCCAGCGCGCCTGGATCACGGCGCAGGGCACGGTCCTCTACGACGGCGGCAAGCCAGTCCGCATGCTGGGCGTCGTCGCCGACATCACCGACCGCAAGCGGTCCGACGAGGCGCTCCGCGAGAGCGAGGCGCGCTACCGCTTCCTCGCCGACAACGCGCGCGACATGATCACCCGGAGCTCCCCCGACGGGCGGCTGCTCTACGTCTCGCCCGCCGCGAAGCGCATCCTCGGCTACGAGCCGCACGAGCTGATCGGGCGCGTGGGGATGGAGCTTGTCCACCCCGAGGACGTCGAGCGCATCCGCCGCGAGCGCACCGAGATCGTCGCCTCCGACGACGCGCGCACCGTCACGCTGCGCTTCCGCCGCAAGGACGGCAGCTACGTGTGGCTCGAGGCGGTCGCGCAGGCGGTCCACGACCCGAAGACGGGCGCGCTCGTCGAGCTCGTCGGCGCCTCGCGCGACGTCACGGAGCGCAAGCGCGCCGAGGAGTCGCTCCGCCAGAGCGAAGAGCGTCTCCGCGCGGCCATCACCGCCTCCTCCACCGGCACCTTCCGCTGGGACATCGAGACGAGCGCCCTGGAGTGGGACGAGAACCTCGACCGCCTCTTCGGCCTCCCGCCCGGGAAGACGGCGCGCCAGCTCGACCAGTTCACGAGCCTCGTGCACCCGGACGACCGCCCTGCCGTCCTAGCCGCGCTGGAGAAGTGCGTCAAGGAGGGCTCCGACTTCGACCTCACGTTCCGCGTGGTCTGGCCGGACGGCAGCATCCACTGGCTCCTCGACCGCGGCAGCATGGTCCGCGACGCCGAGGGGCGCCCGCGCTACATGACCGGCGCCTGCACGGACATCACCGCGCGCAAGCAGGTGGAGGACGAGCTGCGCTACCAGCGCGACCTCACGCAGACCATCGCGGAGAACGCGGGCTCGGCGCTGTTCATGATGGACGCGAAGGGCTACCCGATCTTCCTCAACGACGCGGCCTCGAAGCTCACCGGCTACGCCTCCATCGACGAGATCAAGGACCGGCCGCTCCACTACGCCGTGCACTTCCGGAAGCCCGACGGCTCGCCGTATCCGATGGAGGAATGCCCCATCGACCGCGCGAACGCGGAGATCAAGCCGCTCAAGAACCAGCGCGAGATCTTCTGCCGCAAGGACGGCACGCTCTTCCCGGTCGAGTACAACGTGGCCCCCGTCGTGCGCGGCGGCCAGAACCTCGGCGTCGTCCTCGAGGTGCGCGACATCAGCGAGCGCCTCGCGACGGAGGAGGAGCTTCGGACGCGCGCCGAGGTCCTCGCGAAGCTCACGGACAAGCTCGCCCGCAGCAACAAGGAGCTTGACCAGTTCGCCTACATCACCTCGCACGACCTCAAGGCGCCGCTCCGCGGCATCGCAAACCTCTCGCGCTGGATCGAGGAGGACCTCGCGTCGCACATCACGCCGTCGACGCGCGAGCACCTCGACCTGCTGCGCGGGCGCGTGAACCGCATGGAGGCGCTCATCGACGCCATCCTCGAATACTCGCGCGTCGGCCGCGTCCGCACGCGCCCCGAGCCCGTCGACGCGGGGAAGCTTGTCGACGATATCGCGGACCTCGTGGCGCCGCCGGCCGGCTTCAGCATCCGCCGCGAGGGGACGCTCCCGGTCGTCGTCACGGAGAAGACGCGCCTCCAGCAGGTGATGATGAACCTCATCACGAACGCGATCAAGCACCACCACGACCGCCCCAACGGCGTGGTCAGCGTGAGCGCGGAGGACGAGGGCGCCTTCTGGAGGTTCCGCGTCAAGGACAACGGGCCCGGCATCGACCCGCGCTTCCACGAGAAGATCTTCGTGATCTTCCAGACGCTCGAGCCGCGCGACAAGGTCGAAGGCACGGGCATCGGGCTCGCGCTCGTCAAGAAGATCGTCGAGAGCTACGGCGGCTCCGTCGGCATCGAGAGCGCGGTCGGACAGGGCTCGACGTTCCACTTCACGTGGCCCAAGACACTGCCGGAGGAGAAGGACCAATGACAGACAAGATGGTGAACATCCTTCTCGTCGAGGACGACGAGATCGACGTCATGAACGTCAAGCGGGCGTTCAAGAAGAACAACATCATGAACCCGCTCGAGGTGGCGTCGAACGGCCTCGAGGCGCTGGAGCTTCTCCGGGGCAAGACGGTGTCGCGCGAGCGGCGCCTCGTGCTCCTGGACCTCAACATGCCCAAGATGGGCGGGATCGAGTTCCTGCGCGAGCTGCGAGCGGACCCGGAGCTTCGCCCGATCCCCGTCGTGGTCCTCACGACGTCGAACGAGGAGCGCGACCGCGTCGAAGCGTACAACCTGAACGTCGCCGGCTACATCCTGAAGCCCGTCACGCTCACGAGCTTCATGGAGACGATGGCGACGCTCAACAAGTATTGGATGCTGAGCGAATTCCCATGATGCGACGCGCGGAGGCCGACGCGGACGTCGAGGTCGTCACGACCAAGGCGCCGCTGCGCATCCTCGTGGTCGACGACGACAAGGTCGACCGCCTCAACGTGCGCCGGGGGCTGCGCGCCGCCGGCTTCGACGTCGAGGTCGACGAGTCCGACAGCTACGCCGACGCCACCGCGCGCATCGCCAGCGTCCCCTACGACGCCGTCTTCCTCGACTACTTCCTCCCCGACGGCACGGGCCTCGCCTTCCTGCAGCACGCGCGCGGCTCCGGCATCCGCTACCCCTTCATCGTCCTCACCGGGCAAGGCGACGAGCAGACCGCCGTCGAGATCATGAAGGCGGGAGCGACCGACTACGTCCCCAAGGCGCACGCGACGCCCGAGCGCCTCGCGGGGTGCCTGAGGAGCGCGCTCCGCGTGCACGCGGCCGAGAAGCAGGCGATGCTCGCGGAGCAGGAGCGCGCCCGCGCCCTCGTGCTCGAGCGGCTCGCGCGCGACGCGGCGGAGGCCGCGCAGCGCCGGCTCGCCTTCCTCGCCGAGGCGAGCGCGATGGCGAGCGCCTCGCTCGACTACGAGACGACGCTCGAGAACGTCGCGCGCCTCGCCGTCCCCACGCTGGCCGACTGGTGCTTCGTCGACCTCCTCCAGCCCGACGGCTCCTTCGAGCGCGTCGCCGTGTCGCACCAGGACCCCGAGAAGGCGTCGCTCGCGAAGCGCCTGCGCCGACGCTACGACCCGATGCCCGACGCCCCGCACGGCATCAGCCGCGTGATGGCGACGGGGCGCAGCGAGGTGATGACGCACACGCCCGACTGGGTCCTCGTGGCGCTCGCGCGCGACGCGGAGGACCTCGAGGCGATGCGCGAGCTCGCGCCGTGCAGCCTGATGACGGTCCCGCTCATCGCGCGCGGCCGCACGCTGGGCGCCATCACGTTCATCTCCAGCGTCGAGTCGCGCTACACGCAGCCCGACCTCGAGGTCGCGGAGGCGCTCGCCTACCGCGCGGCGCTCGCGGTCGACAACGCGCGCCTCTTCTCCGACGCGAAGCAGGCGGAGGAGCGGCTGCGCCACCAGCTCGACTTCACGACCGCCATCACGAGCAGCCTCGCGGAGGGTGTCTGCGCCCTCGACCGCGAGGGGCGCATCGTCTTCGCCAATCCCGCCGCCGAGCAGATCCTGCGCGCGCCGACCGGTTCGCTCCGCGGCCGCGCCTTCGACGACATCGTCCACGAGCATGGCAAGGACGTGCGCTGCCCCCTCATCGCCGCCGTCCTCGAAGGCAGCATCCTCCGCGTCGACGAGGACACCTTCGCCGCGAACGACGGGGGCCGCGTGCCGGTGTCGTACGTCGTCGGCCCCATCGTGAGCGGCGGCGTCGTCACCGGCTGCGTCCTCGCGTTCCACGACGCCACCGCCCGCCGGCGCGCCGAGGCGGAGCTCGAGGCCTCGCGCCGCCAGCTCGCGCAGAGCGAGAAGCTCTCCGCGCTGGGCACGCTCGTCTCGGGCGTCGCGCACGAGCTGCGCACGCCGCTCACCTACCTCACGAACAACCTCTTCCTTCTGCAGGCGCGCATGGAGGCCGCCGCGCGCGAGGACCCGCGGGTCGCGCCGCTCGTCGCGGACACGCAGCGCTTCTCGCAGGCGATGCTTGACGGCGTCGACCGCATCAACGCCCTCGTGAAGGACCTGCGCCCCTTCGCGAACACCGAGGCGCGGCGCGTGCCTTCGGGGCTGCACGACGTCGTGGCGGGCGCCGTGGCGCTCTTCACCGCGACGCAGCGCGGCCGCGTCGAGGTCGTCTCCGACCTGCAGCCGACCCCGCCGCTCGCGCTCGACCGCGGCCAGCTCCAGCGCGTCGTCATCAACCTCCTCGTGAACGCGGCGGACGCCATGCCGCGCGGGGGCCGCGTCCGCGTCTCCACGCGCGCCGTCGGCGACGACGTCTTCCTCGAGGTGGAGGACGAGGGGACGGGCATCCCGCCCGAGGTCGAGGCGCGCATCTTCGACCCGTTCTTCACGACGAAAGCGGACGGCACCGGCCTCGGCCTCGCCATCACGCGCCGCATCGTCGAGGCGCACGGCGGCGAGGTCGGCTATCGTACGAAGGTGGGGCGCGGCACGACGTTCACGGTGCGCCTCCCGCTCCGCGACGCCCCGTCGGCGGCCCTCGCCGCCGCCACGACAACCCCCTGAGGTCCTCAGCCGGCGTTCTTGCACCCGAAGGCGAGCTTCCGGCGTGATGTTCGAGCTACGGGCTGGGCTCCTCGTCGCCCCCGTGTGCGGCACCTGCCTCCGATCCTCCGCGGAATGCGCCTGCGGCGCCATGATGCACGGCGGGCATCGCCACTTCCTCGCTCAGGCCTGAGGGCGCCGGGACCCGCGCGGCGGCGCCCGCTTCGTCCCCTCGTTCTCCGGCTCCGACTGTTCTTCCACGACCGCCTCCTCGAGGGTGCGGGCGTCGTCCGACTCGCGCACGTGCGAGCCGTAGCGATTGGCGTACACCTGCGTCAGCTGCGCGCCGAAGAAGACGATCATGCCCGAGTAGTAGACCCACACGAGCAGCACGATGACCGCGCCCGCCGCGCCGTAGCGCGACGAGAGGGGCCCGGAGCCCAGGTAGTAGCCGAGCGCGAACTGCCCGACCACGAAGAGGAGCGCGGTGACGAGCCCGCCCACGAGGACGTCGCGCCACGCGACGCGCGCGTCGGGGATGAACTTGAACATCGCGGCGAACACGAAGCCGACGACGACGAGCGAGACGAGGAAGTTCACGACCTGGAGCACGAGCTCCGCGCCTGGGAACGCGGCGCTGACGTAGTCGCCCATGGCCGCGAGCCCCGCGCTCACGACGAGCGTCACAAGAAGCAGGAAGCCCGTCCCCACGACGCCCGCGAAGCTCAGGAAGTTCTTGCGCACAAGGGTCGCGAGCTTCGCCTTCCAGCCCACGGCCTTCTTCGCCTCGACCTCCCAGATGCGGTTGAGCGCATCCTTGAGCTGCGCGAACACCGCGCCCGCCGAGAAGAGCAGCACGACAAGACCGATGACGGTGCCGAGGATGCCCACGCGCTCGCGGTCCGCGCCAGTAAGGAGCGCCGTGAGCCCCTCCGCGCCCGCCTCGCCGGTGAGCTTCGAGACCTGCGAAAGCACCGCCTCGCGCGCGGCCTCCGCGCCAAACGCCAGCGCCGCGATGCCGATCGCCAGCACGAGAAGCGGGCCCATCGCGAAGAGCGTGTAGTACGCCAGCGCCGCCGCCTGCTTGGGCGACTTGTCCTCCACGAACTCCTTCGCGCTCGCCTTCAGCAGGTCGAGCACCTCGCTGGGACGCCAGCGGAACGACCGACGGTCCGCGTCGTCCTCCGGCAGAGGCTCGTGCGACGCCTTGTGCTTCATCGACACGCCGTCGCGCGCGAGGCTGAAAACGGATGCTGCCCCCTCGTCGATGCCCGCGCGCCCCCTGACGAATCGTTAAATAGGGCGACCCGGATAGCGCGGCACCCCAGCCGGGCGGTCCCCGCACGGCGCGTTCTCCACGGGTCCGTGGGGTAGCTTGGTATCCTTGGTGCTTGGGGTGCACTTGACTCCAGTTCAAATCTGGACGGACCCACTTCTCTGCCTTCAGCCTGCGGGCTGAAGGCAGGAATGTGGGCCCGTCCGCTCGACAAGGACCGGACCCTTCGGGCCCTCGCGCGCTTCGCGCGCGGTCCTTCTCTCACCACCTACCGCGGTGGGCGCGCAGGGACTGTGGCGTCGCGGGGCGCACAAGGACGTGATGACGCACGCGGCGCGCGGCGGCTCGTGGACGTGACGGTCCGCGCGGAGCGCGCGCTGGCGTGCGAGAGAAAGATGACGAAAAAACGGCGGCGGCGCTGAGGGTTCAGCGCACGCGGAGGCGGACGACGTCCGCGTCGACCCCGTCGACGTCCTCGACGCCGACGCGGCGGATGGGCACGTTGGCACGTGCGCCGTCGCTCACGACGAGGAACTTCACGCGGCTGTGCGTGTACAGTCCGACGTCGACGACCGTGCCGAGGCTGCTCCCCGAGCCGTCGACGGCCTCCTTGCCGAGCACCATGTCGGGTTCGATGGCGTGCATCCGAATGTCCGACCGGACCTGGCGCTGGGGGAAGATATAGTTGCTTTCTACGGTGGGAAACCGAGACGGCGTCCGTTCTAATCGACAGGGACGGAACACGAAGAACTCCCTGTAGGCAGGGAGGCGGGCGCCGCCGCTGGACGCCCGCGGGGAACGCGCGGCTACTGCTTGCGCGCCGAGGCGTAGAGCTCGCTGACCTTGGACCAGTTCACGACGTCCCACCAGGCCGCGAGGTAATCCGCGCGCTTGTTCTGGTACTTCAGGTAGTACGCGTGCTCCCAGACGTCGACGCCGAGGATGGGCGTGCCCGTCTTCTCGGCGAGGCCCTGCATGAGCGGGTTGTCCTGGTTGGGCGTCGAGGTGACCTCGAGCTTGCCCTGCGCGTTGACGATGATCCAGGCCCAGCCGCTGCCGAAGCGCTTCATGCCGGCGTCGCTGACGGCGGCCTTGAGCTTCTCCATCCCGCCGAGGTCCGCGTCGATGGCGCGCGCGAGGTCGCCGCTGGGGGAGCCGCCCTTCCCCTTCGGGGCCATGATCTCCCAGAAGAGGCTGTGGTTGTAGTGGCCGCCGCCGTTGTTGCGGACGGGGCCCTTGATGTCGGCGGGAAGCTCGTTGACGCGGCGGCAGAGCTCCTCGATGGACTTGCCGCTCCAGTCGTTCTTCCCCTCGAGCGCCTTGTTCAGGTTGTCCACGTAGGCCTTGTGGTGGCGCCCGTGGTGGATCTCCATCGTCGTCTTGTCCACGGCGGGCTCGAGCGCGTCGTGCGCGTACGGAAGGTCTGGAAGCTTGAACGTCATCGCGATACCCGACGGGGGCGATTCCGGTCCCTCGGTATACGGGTTACGCCGCGGCGGCGCGCGGGCGCTCACGCGGGGGCGGCGCGCGCGCCCAGGAGCGCCGTCGCGAGCGCGGCCGCGAGGAGGGCGAGCGTGAGCGCGCCAAAGAGGCCCAGGAGGCCCGCGACCTTCTCGCCCGAGGCGACAAGAGCGAGCGTCAGCGCGAGGCACGCGGCCGGCACGAGCGACCAGCGCGCGAGGCGCCGCGCGCGCGGCGCGGGGGCGCGCAGCAGGAGCGCGGCGGTGGCGAAGGCGACGGAGGTCATGAGGAGGCCCGCCCACGCGGCGGCGCCCGGCAGCGCGTCGCTCGCGGCGAGCGTGCGGCCGCGCCAGCCGACGACCGCGCCCGCGCCCGCCGCGCCGAGCAGCACGGCGAGGACGAGCACGAGGAGCGCGAGGCGAGCGGCCGGCCGCCACGCCGGCTCGCGCGCGAGGAGCGCGAACGCGGCGAGCGCCATCGCCCACGAGACGAAGAGCGCGGGCGCGTAGAGGAGCGGCAGCGCGTACGCGGCGGCGACGATGCCGAGCGGAACGGCCGCGCGCGCGTGCACGCGGGAGGAGGCCACCGCGCCTGCTTCACGCCATCGGACGCGGCAGCGAGCGCCCCGCGTCGAACGCTCCGTGGAGTGCCCCGTCCAGGTAGACGCAAGATGGATATGCCACGTCGCCGGGATAGCCCGCGTATGCGCCGCCTCGTCGCTCTGGTCCTCGTGGCAAGTGTCCTCGCCGCCGCCTTCGCGGGTACGGCCGCGGGGAACGCCCACGGCACGCGCTTCCTCGTCGGCTACGACCCCGCCCAATCGCAGCAGGCGCACCTGGTCATCCAGGCCGCGGGCGGCGAGGTGCAGCGCTCGAGCCCGGAGCTCGGCTTCGCCGTCGTCACGACGCAGCACCCGGACGCGTTCGTCCTCGCCGCGAGGAACTCGCCCCACATCCACTACGTCGAGCGCGACGACGCCACCTACCTCGACGGCGCGCAGTGGAACGGCGCCCAGTGGAACGGCGCGCAGTGGAACGGCGCCCAGTGGAACGGCGCGCAGTGGAACGGAGCCCAGTGGAACGGCGCGCAGTGGAACGACGCGGACCTCAAGCACGTGAGCGAGGCGCAGCGCCAGGCCGCGAAGTGGACGGAATACCAGTACCAGCTCGAGTCCACGAACAAGATGAAGTGGGCCGGCGACAGCACCGACCCCGGCCTCGTCTGGCAGTACGCGCCGTGGGCGACGGACGCGAACTTCGCGTGGACCGCGGGCTTCACGGGCACGCGCAGCGCGTCCCTCTGCGTCCTCGACAGCGGCGTCGCGTGGGACCACCCCGACATCGCGCCCAACCACGTCGCGAGCTACAACGCGATCAACCCCGCCGCGAGCGCGTACGACGACGGAGGCCACGGCACGCACATCGCCGGCATCGCCGCCGGCGCGCTCGCCAACGCCTACGGCGTCGCGGGCGTGGCCAACGTCAAGATCCTCAGCGCGAAGGTCCTCGACGCCGACGGCGCGGGCTACGAGAGCGACCTCGCCTTCGGCCTCGTGTGGTGCGCGCTCCAGGGCGCCGACGTCGCCGTGATGGCGCTGGGCGTGACGGAGACGGAGCACCCGACGCTCCTGCGCGCGCTCCAGTACGCCGCCGACCGCGACGTCCTCCTGCTCGCGAGCGCGGGGAACACGGGCGGCGCCGTCGGCTTCCCCGCGTCCGACCCGCGCGTCGTCGCGGTGGGCGCCGTGGACGGCAGGCTCCACCGCGCCTCCTTCAGCAGCACGGGGAGCGCGGTCGAGCTCGCCGCCCCCGGCGTGCACATGCTCGGCCCGCTTCCCGCGAGCATGGGCGGCTTCGCCTTCGGCAGCGGCACGAGCCAGGCCGTCGCGTACGCGGCGGGCGTGGCCGCGCTCGTGCGCGACATCGACGGCGACCTCACGGCCGCGCAGGCGCGCGCGCTCCTGGCCTCGACCGCCCGCGACCTCGGCCCCGCCGGGCGCGACGCGTCGTTCGGCCACGGGCTCGTCGACGTCCGCGCTGCCGCCCTCGCAGCCGCCGCGTAGAAGGACCGACGTGCATAAGGAGCCGGCCCCGTGTCCCTGGTCACGCGCATGCCTGATGCGACGAACGACGCGGCGAGCTCGCACCACGAGATCGCTCAGCTCGCCGTCGACCTCGGCAGCGCGCGCGACCTCCTCAGCGTCTACCGCCGGCTCCGCGCCTTCGTCTACGCGCACACGCCCGCGTGCGGCTTCTTCGTCTCGAGCTACGACGCGACGACGGAGATGCGCACGTGCGTCTACGCGTACAGCGAGGACGAGGAGCTCGACCCGGCGACGTTCCCGCCGATGCCCAACACGGGCAGCCCGCACAGCCGCGCGGTCGTGACGGGCGAGACGATCGTCACGCAGGATTTCCAGGAGGCGATGGCGGGCAAGCCGCGCTTCAACGTCGGTCTCGACCGCGACCCGCGGCTTCCCCAGTCGAGCATCGTCGTGCCGATGAAGGCGCACGACACCATCCTCGGCGGCATGGAGATCCAGAGCATCGTGCCGGGCGCCTTCACGCCCGAGCACGTCGCGGCGCTCCAGATGGCGGCGCACCTCGCGGCGCTCGCGATCCTCAACGTCAAGTCGCTCGAGCGCGAGAGGACCTTGCGCGCCGACCTCGAGATCCGCGCGGCGGAGCTCGAGACGAAGGTGCGCGAGCGCGTGCGCGAGCTCGCCGCGAAGAACCGCGAGCTCGAGGCGTTCAGCTTCACCGTCGCGCACGACCTGCGCGCGCCGCTGCGCGCCATCCTCAACCTCACGCAGGAGGTCCTCCGGCGCCACGGCTCCGCCATGCCACAGGCCGCGCGCAACGACCTCGACGCCGTCCACGCGTCGAGCCTGCAGATGGCGCAGCTCGTCGAGGACCTCCTGCAGTTCGCGCGCACCGCGCAGGGCGGCGTCAAGCGCGAGCTTTTCGACATGTCGCACCTCGCGAAGGCCATCCTGCACGAGTACGAGGTGCGCGAGCCCGAGCGCAAGACCGACCTGCGCGTGCAGGACAACCTCATCGTCGAGGCGGACCCGTCGCTCGTGCGCATCCTTCTGGACAACATCATCGGCAACGCGTGGAAGTACAGCGCGCGCAAGCCCATCATCACGATCCGCGTGGGCGCGCGCATCATCGGCAACGAGGTCGCGTACTACGTCGAGGACCAGGGCGTCGGGTTCGACCCGTCGCAGACGGCGCGCCTCTTCGCCGCATTCCAGCGGCTGCACGACCCCAACGAGTACGAGGGGACGGGCATCGGCCTCGCGACCGCGTATCGCATCGTCCAGCGCCACGGGGGGCGCATCTGGGCCACCACCAAGCCTGGGGACGGGGCCACCTTTTTCTTCACGCTGTCCCCTCCCCGCGCAGCGAGCCCACCATGAGCGCCCCCGCCTCGTCGGAAGAGAGGGAGCAGCCGGAGCTCACCATCGTCCTCGTCGACGACGACCCGCTCATGCATCGCATGCTCGTGCCGCGGCTCGAGGAGATGGCGACGCGCCCCCGCATCGCGCGCGTCCGCGGCGTGCGCACGCCCGAGGAGGCGATGGACGAGACGCTCCGCGCGCCGGCGGGGCCGCTCGCCGTCGTCTCGGACTTCAACCTGCGCGCGTCGAAGAACGGGCTGCAGCTCCTGCGCGAGATCCGCGGCGTGCGCCCGGACGCGCTGCGCGTGCTCTTCAGCGGCTACTCGCTCGAGCAGCTCGGCGACGTGCACGGCGGCGGCGACGCGGACGCGTTCCTCGAGAAGCCGCTCCTTCTCGACGACCTCATCGGCCCCCTGCAGGGGCTCATCGAGCGCCGCTTCGCGTCGAGCTGAGGCGCGCGACGGAGCCTTCGCTCGCGCAAGAGGAGAATGAAAAAGAAGAGCGGGGGCGCGCCGCCCCCGTGGATGTTGCCCGCGTGCTTACGCCGTGGCGCCCTGGAGGACGACGTTCGGCGCGCCCGTGAAGGAGCGGACCATCACGAAGTACTTGCCGGGGCCGTTGAAGTTGTGCACGTGGTTGTAGTCGAAGCCCGTCGGGTCGAGGCCGGTGAGGGCGCGCGCCTCCGTGCTGAACGTGCAGCTCTCGGCGTTGCCGTAGGCCCAGGGGCGGCAGTGGTAGGCGCTCAGCGTCGGGATGGCGCCGAAGCGGACGTAGAGGTCCGCGTCGGGCGAGCAGCTCGTGACGACGAAGCCCGCCTGGCACGAGGACTGCGCGACGTTCGCGTCGTTGCCGGGGAGCATGGCGAAGTCCGCCGACGTCGCGCCCTGGGGGACGACGAGCTTGTAGAGGGCGAACGTGCCGGAGCCGGCGAGCTGGATCTGGACGGGGACGCCGTTCTCGAGCGACGGGACGCTGAGGGTGGAGGCCGTCAGCGTGAAGGTGCCGGAGCCGGA
>DASRYU010000133.1:0-10428 GCA_035687045.1 Thermoplasmatota archaeon
TCGGCCGCCGGCCCGGAGAGCCCGTCGAGGCGGAACTGCGCGGCGGCCTCGTTGTCGAGGAGCGCGTCGTGGAGCGGGGCGAGCCCGCGCCGTGGGAGGGGCGCTTCGTGCGCGCCTTCGGCGTCGGCGAGTTGCGCGAAGGAGCGGCGGTCGTGGGCTGGTTCGACGCGTGGGTGCCGGACCGCCAGGTGGTGCAGGACGCCGCCGCGCAGTTCCGCCTCGACGGGCTCTCCGGGCCGGCGGCCGAGATCATCGAGCCGCACGCGGGGCCCGCGCTCGCGGTGGGCTGGCGCAACGCGCCGGGCGTGAATTACGCGCTCACGCTGCACCGCGTTGAGCCGTGAGCGCCGCCGCTGGCCCTCCTTGCTGGTGCCGCTTCTGAAATGAAGCGCCCGTCGCGCGCCTACCGCCGCTGCTGGCTGCGCTCGTTCGCGCGCTGCTGCGCCTCGCCCATGAGCCCCTCGCGCGTCATCTCGCGCTCGAGCTGCGCCTTGTGCGCGGACATCTGCGTGCCGAGCTTGTCGAGCTTGCCCGCGAGCTTCTTCTGCGCGTACGGGAACATCTTCTCCTCCTCGTCCTTGATGTGGTGGAAGACGTTCTCCTTGAGGACGCGCACCGTGGCCTCGAAGTCGGACGACGCGAGGTCGACCTCCTCGAGCTGCGCGATGATGTTGTCGACGAGCTCGTGCTCCTCGATGCTGTGCTCGACCTCCTCCTCGCCCGTCTTCCCCGCCTGCTCGACGGCCGGGTAGAAGATCTCCTCCTCGATGCGCTCGTGGACCATGAGCTCCGCGATGATCTTCTCCGCGAGCGCGCGCCGCTGCTCGGGCTGCCCCGCCGGCATCTGCTCGAGCTGGCGGAGCATGTCCTTCACGCGGTCGTGGTCCTGCTTGAGGAGGGTGATGGCGTCCATGCTCGCTTGACGCGGGCGGCGCGGGGGAATGCGCTTCTGGAACAAGCCCAGCAGCCGGCGCGAGCGACGATGGTGGGCCGGGGCGAGGGAGCGCAAGGGCGGCGAGGCGTTCGGGCCGCACCCAACGTCGCAAGAACCCATATGCCTCCGCGCGTCCGAAACGGGTGCATGCGCCCCGGCATGTTCCCGCTCGTCGTTGCCGCGCTCCTTCTGGCCGGCTGCGCGGAAGCGCCCTCGGAAGGGGGCGGCGACCTCGCGCCTGGCGCGGGCGACGCGATGCCGCACTCGCTCCACGGCACGTTCACGCAGGAGCGGACGGACGCGACGCTCGATGCGTGGTGCGACGTCGCGCAGCGCTACGGCAACCCGTGCATGCTCATGGAGAGCTTCCCCGAGCAGTACCGGCTCGGCTTCTCGAGCCTCGAGGAGTGCACGTCCGCGCGCGACGAGCTCCTCGCCATCGAGCACGCGCGTCCCGGCGCGTGCGAGCCCGACCTCCCCTCCTCGCGCGACCCGGAGACGCCGGTGTCGAGCCCGCCGGAGGGGGCGTGGAGCCTGCACGGAACGTTCGCGCACGGCTACACGCAGGAGGACCTCGACGCGTGGTGCGCGCTCGCGGAGGAGCTTGGCCAGACCTGCGCGCTCATGAAGAGCGAGCCGCCGCAGTTCTCGTGGCGCTTCGCGAGCCTCGAAGCCTGCGAGGACGCACGCGCGCGTCTCGCGCAGATCGCCGCGGTGCGCGCCGAGAGCTGCCGGAGCGACGCGTGACGCGCATCTGGACCGTGGGGTACGAGGGACACTCGCCCGAGAGCCTCACGCTGCGCCTGCGCGCCGCCGGCATCGAGCGCCTCGTGGACATCCGCGAGCTGCCGCTCTCGCGCAAGCCCGGCTTCAGCAAGCGCGCGCTCGCGCTGGGGCTCGCGGCCGCCGGCATCGAGTACTCGCACCTGCGCGCGCTCGGGACGCCGCGCGACATCCGGCACGCGTACAAGGCGACGCACGACCACGACGCGTTCCGGCGCGACTACCTGCGCCACGTGGAGGCGAACGCGGCGGCGGTGGACGAGCTGGAGGCGGTGGCGCGCGCGGAGCGCGTCGCGCTCCTGTGCGTCGAGAAGGACCCGCGCCACTGCCACCGCACGCTCCTGGGCGAGGTGCTCGCGGCGCGCGGGTGGCAGGTGGAGGAGCTGTAGCGCCTACTGGCGCTGCTGGCGCTGGCCGTCCTGCAGAGGCTTCGGCTTCACCTGCGTCGTGAGCGCCTGCTTGTACTCGAGCATGTCCTTCCCGAGCTGCGCGAGCTGCGGCTGCATCCACGTCTGCGCGAGGGGGAGCATCTTCTCCTCCTCGTCCTTGATGTGGTGCTCGAGCTTCTCCTTGAGCTCCATCATCGTGGCCTCGAAGTCGGGCGCGTCGACGTCCATCGTCTCGAGCTCCTCGATGAGCGAGTCGACGGTCGCGTGCTCCTTCTTGCTGTGCTCGACCTCCTCGCGCCCCTTCTCGCCCAGCGCCTGCTTGAACGCGGGGTAGAAGATCTCCTCCTCGATGCGCTCGTGCACCATCAGCTCCTGGATGATCTTCTCCGCGACGGCGCGCTTGCGCTCCGGCTGGGCGCTCGGCGCCATCATCCATTCCTGGAAGAGGCCCTTGACCTTCACGTGGTCGGACTTGATGAGCTGGATGGCGTCCATCGCCCCGCCCGCTTCGTCGGGGACGTTTCCCCTTGTGGGACGAAGCGCGGAGGCGGAGCGGCCAGCGTCAGGCGCGGCGCGCGCAGCCGGACGGATACGAAGGGGCGCAATTCAAGCACCGCGCGCGGCGTCTCCGACGTGCGACACCGGATCGCTCGAGGTCATCATGGCGATCCGGTGCCTCCCCTTCACCGCGCGACGAGCGCCGGCGCGAAGCGCGTCGGCAGCTCCGCGATGAGCCGCTCCCACTCGGCGACGACGCCCTTCTCCCTCTCGGGGCGCCAGCTCCCCGACAGCGTCGACGTGACGAGCGTGCCGCCCGCGACGGCCTCCACCTGCATCTGGAGGACGGTCGAGCGCTCGTCGACGACCGTCCACGACTCGTCCTGGTGGAAGTGCGTGATCTGCGCGCGAAGCTCGCGCCCGCGGCGCGTCCGGAGCCCGAGGCTCGCCCCCTGGAGGCCCTGCGCGCCGCCCACGAGTACGGCGTCGTCGATGCCGGGCGCGAAGAGCGGGACGTTCGACACGCTGCTCAGGAAGTCGAACACTTCGGGAAGGTGGGCGGGGACGAGCACGCGGCACTCGCGGGTGGGCATGCCCGTCCCAACGGCGGGGGCGTAGATATGCCTACGCGACGACGAGCATGCCCGTCATCGACTCGGGGTCCGCGTCGCCGGCGCCCGCGCTGTGCGGCTTGCACCAGAAGGGGATGCGCTGCGGCTCGTCGAAGCGCAGAAGCACCTTCGTCGTCGCGCCGCCGGGCAGGTACGTGTCGAAGGTGCGCCCGCCGGCCTCGTAGGTGAACGTGTGCCCGGCCGCGTCCGCGTTCGTGATGCGGACCTCCACGAGCTTGCCCACCGGGATCTGCAGCTCGCGCGGCTCGAAGACGAAGTGGGCCGTCGTGAGGGTGCGCGTCTCCTCGGGAACCACGTTGTACGTGCTGCCCGTCTCGATCATGTCCTTGACGGCGGAGGAGGCCATGCCGCTCGTGACGAGCGCGCCAAGAAGGAAGATGGCGAGGAGCGCGCTTCCTGCGCCCTTGGGCGTGCTGAGCGCGCCGGCGAGCGGCGTGTGCGCGTCCTTGCGCCCCTGCACGAAGCCGGAGATGCCGCCCCAGAGGGAGAAGACGAGCCCGATGAGGAGGAGCATCACCGACTGGTACTCGGGTCCGGCGAGCGGCTGCGTGAGGCCGAAGATGGCGCCGAAGAGGAGGAGGACCATGAGCGGAAGGACGGCGTTCAGGATGCCGGCCGCGAGGTAGACCCACGGGCGCGCGTAGAAGGCGAGGACGATGGCGAAGATCCAGCCTGGGAGCGCGGGCACGAACTCGAGCAACGCGCCGGCGAACCCGGTGAGCGACCAGCCCACGAAGGCGAATCCGGCAAGGAGGACGGAGAAGGAGCCGAGGACGACGAGGAGTCGGTTCAGGTTCCAGGGCGCGGCGGCGCGGGCCGGCGGTCGGGTGTCGGTGGCCATGGGAGGTTCCCCGGCCGAGGACGGGCGAGGGCTGGATAAGTCCTGCCGGGGCGCAACCGGTCATGCTGCAGGGTCGGGAGAACCCTTATCCGGCGGCAACGCGCCGTCCGCCCGAGGCGAGCATGGCGAGGCCCCCGGTGTTCCTCATGGCGCAGACGGCGTGCCTCACGTGCGGCGAGGACATCGCCGACCCGCTCACGCTGGAGGAGCTGGGCCGCTACTGCTCGCCGCGCTGCTTCCACGGGCGCGGGCTCCCGCGCCTCTTCGGCCCCGCGGCCTGACCGGACGCGGCGCGCCCGGCTCCCGGTTCGCGGCGCCGACGTACTCCTTGCGGAGCTTCCCCTTCTCGTCGCGCCAGTACTTGTACGTGTACGGGCCGTGGCCGAGCCCGCCCTCGGCGCACCAGCACGCGCCCTTGCCGCAGCGCACCCGCTCCTGGCGGTACGTGTAGGTGATCGTGCGCCCGCCGCGGGTGCGCTCCTCCAGGCTCGCCACCTGGATGGCCTCCGCCTCGTCGTCGGAGACGAGGATGTCGTCGAGGTAGCGCTGCAGCTCGGCCTGGTCCTCCCGGGGGAGGGCGGCGAGGAGCGCCTTCACGCGGTCGAGGGGGGCGGCCATTCTTAGGTAACCCACCAGGAGGATGGCGCTTGTTACCTAAGACTCCTTGCCGACGCGTTCGGGTGGAACGGGTGCAGGCCGGCGTGCGCCCTGCGGCGCGCTCGCGCCCCTCCCAAGAGCCCGACAACGCCACCCTCAAATACGGTCCCCCGCAGACCGCGGGCCGCATGGCCGGCGACCCGTACCTCCGCGTCGAAGGGCTCGGAAAGCGCTACGGCGACCAGTGGGCGACGCGCGGCGTCTCCTTCGAGGTCGAGCGCGGCGAAATCTTCGGCGTCCTCGGCCCCAACGGCGCGGGCAAGACGACGACGCTCAAGACGCTCGCCGGCCTCCTCGCGCCGACGGAAGGGCAGGCGGTCGCGGGCGGCCTGAGCACGCTCGACCCGCGCCACAAGTCGCGCATCGGCTACCTCCCGGAGGAGAGCCCGCTCTACGACGACATGACGCCGGTGGGCTACCTCCGCTTCTTCGCGAAGCTCTACGACGTGCCGAGGAAGGTCGCCGACGAGCGCATCGAGGACGCCCTCGTCGCGCTCCAGCTCGACGTGCGCGAGGACAAGAAGATCGGCGACATGTCGAAGGGGATGCGCCGCAAGGTCGCCATCGCGCGCTCGCTCGTGAACGACCCGGAGATGGTCATCTACGACGAGCCCGCCTCCGGCCTCGACCCCGTCGTCTCCGCCTACATCCTCGACCTCATCCGCTCCCTCGCCAAGCAGGGGAAGACGGTCATCTTCAGCGCGCACAACCTCTACCACATGGAGCGCATCTGCGACCGCGTCCTCATCCTCCGCAAGGGGAGCGTCGTCGCGCAGGGCACGATGCGCGAGATCCGCGCGCTCGTGGGCGGCACGGAGTACGTCGCCACCTCGAGCGTCCCGCTCCCCGGCGCCACGCCCGGCGAGAAGGGGTTCGACCTCGTCGTCCCCGACCTCGAAGCGGTGAAGGCCGTCGAGGCGCGCGCCACCGCGGCGGGCGGACGCCTCGTCGAGGTGCGCACGAAGGAGCTCTCCCTGGAGGAGATCTTCCTCAGGACGACGCGGGCCGAGGC
Organism: Thermoplasmatota archaeon; assembly: GCA_035687045.1. GTDB lineage: Archaea > Thermoplasmatota > SW-10-69-26 > JACQPN01 > JAJPHT01 > JAJPHT01. The sequence goes on from DASRYU010000133.1 coordinate 5,747, forward strand.
GGAGGCAGGGGCCGGGGCGCGGGCCGCGTCGGGCTCAGGCGCGAAAACGACCCTCGCGAGGAAGGCGTAGATGCGCCGCGCGCTCACCATCGCGCTCGCGGAGGCCGGCCGCACGCGCGGCTCGTTCAACCGCAAGACGACGCTCACGCTCCTCGCTCTCGGCATCCTCACGACCCTTCTTGTCCCGCCGCTCATGGACGGCGGCCTGGACTTCGACCGCGGCCTCTACCGCGTCGCCGTCGGCAGCGGCTCGCCGCTCGAGCCCGCCGTCGCCGGCTCCCACCTCTTCCAGCGCTTCCACGCCTCCGACCCGCGCGCGGCCGTCGACGCGGGCGACGCCGACATCGCCATCGCGGCGGACTGGGTCTACGGCCACGACACGCCCAAGGCGCACGCCGCGCTCGCCGCGCTGCGCCAGGCGGCGCGCGACTACACCTACGCGAACCTCGCGCAGGAGGACGACCTCGCGGCCGCGTTCCCCGTGCGCGTGGAGCTCCTCTACGAGCCGCAGGCGCGCGTGCCCGGCCCCTCCGGGCTGCGCGAGGCGCCCGAGAGCATCGTCGCGCCGCGCGCCTCCGAGCCCGCCTCGAGCGACGTGAGCGGGAGCGGCAGCGGCGCGCGCACGACGAACGGCCCCGTCCAGCAGGGTCCCTCCGACGGCTTCGACCTCCTGCCCGCCGAGCGCACCATCAACACGCCCGAGACGCTCTCGCCTCCCTTCCCCTTCCGCTCGCTCCTTCTCGCGTACGCGTTCCTCATCCCGATGAACTTCGTCGTGCAGATCTACGCCGGGAGCGCCATCGCGGAGCGCCTCGACCGGAAGGGCGAGCCCCTCCTCGCGAGCCCCGCTCGCCCCTGGGAGATCATCGTCGGGAAGGCCGCGCCCTACATGCTCCTCATGATGCTCATCAGCGCGGGCATCGTCGTCGCCATCGGCGGCGGCTGGCTCTCGCTCGTCGCCGTCTTCCCGCTCGCGCTCGCGTTCCTCGCCCTCGAGTTCATCGCCGCGATGTACGCGCGAAGCTTCCGCGAGCTCACGTTCCTCACCGTCTTCACGAGCGTGCTCCTCACCATCTACGCGTTCCTGCCGGCCGTCTTCACCGACGTGCACCCCATCTCGCTCGTCTCGCCCATCACGCTCGTCGTCTTCGACCTGCGCGGCGACGCGGTGACGCTCGGGCAGATCCTCTACGCGACGCTGCCGCTCACCGCCGTCTCGATGGTCCTGTTCCTGCTCGGCGCGGCGCTCTATCGCGAGGAGGACCTCTTCCACCAGAAGCCGGTCATGGCGAAGGCGCTCGACAGCCTCGCGCGCCAGGTGAAGGGGATGGCGTCGGCGGTGAAGCTCCCGTTCCTCCTCCTCCCGCTCGTCTTCATCGCCGAGCTCATGCTCATCACGTTCCTCTTCGCGTGGCCCGTGCCCGTCGGGACGTTCGGCATCATGATGGCCGTCGCGCTCGTCGAGGAGTCGTTCAAGGCCGCGCCCACCTACGCGGGCGTGAAGCGCGGGATCGTGCCGCTCAAGCGCGCGGCGCTCTTCGGCGCGCTCGTGGGCCTCGGCTTCTTCCTCGCGGAGAAAGGCTTCCTCCTCGCGTCGCTCGCCGGCCTCATGGACGTGCAGGCGGGCGCCGCTGTCTTCGGAGCCGCCGGCGCGGGCGTCGCGGGCGCGGGCGCGCCGTGGGGGCTCCTCGCGCTCCTTCTCGCGCTCCCGATGCTTCTCCACGTGGGCACGGCGTGCCTCACCGGCTGGGGCGCGCGCCACGGCGGCAAGGTCTTCGCCGCGTCGTTCGGCCTCGCCATCGCCATCCACACCGTCTACAACCTCGCCGCGCTCGCGTTCATGGGGGCGCGCTTCTGATGCGCCTCGCGTCACGAACCGCGGGGACGCGAGGAGCGCGGGGGGTCCGCGGGGACGAGCAGAGGGCGCGCGATGCGCGGGAGGGCGCCGCATGAGACCGCGTTGGGTCATCGCGCAGAAGGAGCTCGCGGGCATCTTCAAGGAGCGCACCATCCTTCTCGCGGTCGTCATCCAGGTCGTTGTCGCCGGCTTCAGCAGCTTCCTCGTCGTCGGCCTCTCCGCGCTCGTGGACCCCGAGTCGTTCCCCGGCGGCGCCGAGGCGAGCATCCTCCTCGACGAGGACGCGAGCCGCGACGAGCGCCTCGTGCGCGCGCTCGAGAACGCGGGCGTGCGCGTCGTGCGCGCCGACGCGATGGAGCCGGGGCGCCGCAGCGACGTCGACGTGTGGGACGCGTACACGCAAGGCTACGTGCGGGGCGCCATCTTCCTCGAGCCAGGCGGCGCGCCGGGCGGGCTCGTGAACCTCACGCTCGTGCTGCCGGAGAACGACCTGCGCACGACGATGACGCTGACGCAGGTCAAGCGCGGCCTCGAGGCGTACGAGCGCGAGCTGCGCGCGGAGCGCCAGCACCGCCTCGTCTTCGAGCCGGTGTACGTCAACAACGACGCGAAGGCGGGAAGCTACGCGTTCGTCTACTCGCTCCTCGTGCCCCTCCTCGTGTTCCTCCCCGTCGTCCTCGCGGGCGCGCTGTGCGCCGACAGCATCACGGAGGAGGTGCAGCGAAAGACGCTCCCCATCCTTCTCGCGAGCCCCGCGACGCCCGCCGACGTCGTGGAGGGGAAGCTTCTCGCGAACGTGTTCGTGGCGCCGCTCCTTGCAGTCGCGTGGTTCCTCCTCCTCGGCATCAACGGGCTCCCCGTCGACCCGGTCGGCGCCGTGGGCATCCTCGTCCTCGCGACGGCGGTGAGCTATCTTCTCGGCCTCCTCGCGTGCGGCATCGCGCTCGTCACGCGCGACCGCAACAAGGCGCACGTCACGTACGCCGGCTCGATGTTCCTCCTGCTGGGCCTCTCGCTCGCGCTCCCGGTGTCGCCCATCAACGCCGTCGCGCTGCTCGCGGCCGACAGCGCGCACGCGGGGGCGTGGGCCATCGTCGTCGCGCTGGCCGGGCTCGCCGTCGCGGGCGGCATCGGGCTCCGCATCGCGCTGCGGCGCACGACGCAGTGGATGGCGGCGGGCGAGTAGAGCGCGCCCCGTCCGGGTCGGCCAGGACCTTCCGCCTCCGGAGGGTCCATCGTCGCGGGAGGCCATCCGTGGGCGTGTTTCGCGCCACCGTCGCCCTCGTCGCCCTCGGCTGCCTGGGCGTGCTCGCCTTCCTCCCGCAGCTCGTCACGGAGGGCCAGTTCTACTCCCTCGCCGGCCGCGAGTGGACGGTCCGCGTGGCGCCGGAAGGCGACCAGCCGTGGCGCCTCGGGCTGCCGACGCTCGTCGCCGCGAACGGCTCGCAGGAGGCGATGCTCGCCGCCTTCGTCGGCCGCCTGCGCGTCGTCGACGGCATCGCGACGCTGGAGATGACGGAGCGCGAGCTGCGGCTCGAGGGGCGCGGGCCGGCGGTCGTCCGCGCGGCGCACCGCGAGTGGGCGATGCTCGACGGACCCGTGTGGGGCGACTGGGTGGCGAGCCGCGGCGACGTCGCGCGCTCCGACGACGCGCCGGGCGACGTCGACGTCGAGTGGCACGTGCGCTTCACGGGCGGCGGCGGGCACGTGTGCATGGCCGACGACGTGTGGGGGGCGCGCGTGGGGCCGGGCTCGAACGCGACGCTGGTCCTCCGCAGCGAGTACGCGGGCCCCGCGCTCGCCGCCGGCGGGAGCCCCATCCGGCTCGCGTGCGCGTGACGCTCAGTCGCAGCGGATGCAGTTGGGCGAGTCGGCGGTCTCGACCTCGATGGTGACGTGCGAGAGGTGGTGCTCGTCGATGAGCCGCTTCCGTATGTCGGCCACGATCTGCGGCCCCTGCGCGGCGTCCCCGACCATCACGTGCGCGCTGAGGTTGTCCATGCCCGTCGTGAGCGACCAGACGTGCAGGTCGTGCACGGCGAGGACGCCGGGCACCTGCTCGATGGTCGTCTTGACGTCGTCATACTTCACGCGCGCCGGCGTGCCTTCGAGAAGGATGTGGAGCGAGTCGCTCGTGAGGCGCCACGTCCAGATGACGATGAGGACCGCGATGAGGAGCGTCGTCGCGGGGTCGAGCCACGTCGCGCCGAAGAACATCATGCCGAGGCCGGCGACGAGCGCGGCGACGCTGCCGAGGGCATCGCTGAGAACGTGGATGTACGCGCTCCGCATGTTCACGCTGTCCGCGTGCCCGCGGTGGAGCACGGCGGCCATGACGAGGTTCGCGGCGAGCGAGAGGCCGCCGACGAGCGCCACGACCGGGCCGTCGACCTCGACGGGCGAGCGCAGGCGCCGCCACGCCTCGAACACGAAGTAGGCGGTGACGACCCAGAGCGCGAGGGCGTTGACGAACGCCGCCACCGTCTCGGCGCGGTAGTAGCCGTACGACTTGGACGAGGTGGGCGGGCGCGCCGCGATGCGCATGGCGGCGTAGGCGAGCGCGAGCGCCGCGACGTCCGTCGACATGTGCGCGGCGTCGCTCAGGAGCGCGAGCGAGTTGGCGTAGAAGCCGGCGATGACCTCGGCGACAAGGATGCCGACGCCGAAGAGCATCACGAAGAGGAGCCGGCGCTGGTTGCTTCCTCGCGCGTCGGCGTGGTGGCCGTGCACGTGCGCGTGGCCGTGCGCGTGCCCGGCGTGGCTGTGCCCCACGTCCTCGATGAGCCTCGCACCGGGCATAACCATTGTTCTTGGGGGGGAGGGG
>DASRYU010000134.1:0-22724 GCA_035687045.1 Thermoplasmatota archaeon
GAACAACGAGCAGGAGATGTACGACGCCTTCGAGGCGCTGGGCGCGAAGCCGGAGCTCGTCCACCTCAACCAGCTCGTGAAGAAGGACCTGCCCGCCGAGGAGAAGCGCACGCTCAGCGACTACCACGTCCTGATGCTGCCGGGCGGCTTCAGCGCGGGCGACTACATCCGCGCCGGCGCCATCTTCGCCGCCCGCATGAAGAGCGCCCTCGGGAAGGAGCTCGAGGAGTTCGTTGCCGCCGAGAAGCCCATCGGCGGCATGTGCAACGGCTTCCAGATCCTTGTCGAGCTGGGCCTGCTGCCCGGCCAGGGCAAGCGCCTGCCCATCTTCCCCGACGCGGTGCTCAACCGCAACGACAGCGCGCTCTTCGAGTGCCGCCCGACGCTCCTCAAGCACGAGAACCGCGGCAAGTGCGTGTTCACGCGGAAGATCCCCCACCAGGAGGTGCGCCTCATCCCGAGCGCGCACGCCGAGGGGAAGCTCATGGTGCCCACCGAGGAGCAGGAGAAGATCCTCCGCAACCTCTGGGACAACGACCAGGTCGTGTTCACCTACACGGACCCCTCCGGCGGGAAGGCCGGCTACCCGTGGAGCCCCAGCGGCTCGACGCACGGCATCGCGGGCATCACGAACGAGATGGGCACCGTGTTCGGCCTGATGCCGCACCCCGAGCGCGTCTTCCACCGCTACCAGCACCCGGACTGGACGCGCGACATGCGCCACACGCCCGACAGCGCGGGCGACGGCCGCGTCGTGTTCGAGAGCGTCCTCGAATACGTCGAACGGCGCTTCTGACGCTCCGACGCCGCAGCGCCTCCCGGCGGGGCCGTCTCCCCGCCGCGCGAGGCGCCACCCTTTTTCTCCGTGCCACGAAGCGGGGCGCGTGCCCGAGGCGTGGACGCTCGCGCTGGCCGCCGCCGTCGCCAGCGTCCACATCCTTGCGGAGCGGCTGCGCCACCTCTCCTACCGCCCGCGCAGCCGGTGGCTCTCCTTCGCCGGCGGCGTACCCCTCGCGTTCGTGTTCCTCGAGCTCCTCCCGGCGCTCGCCCAGGGGGAGCGCGCGATGGGGCGCGAGGAGGGCGCGCTGCGGTACGTCCCGTACGTCGTCGCGCTCGGCGGGTTCGCCCTCTACTACGGCGCCGAGCACGCGGCGCGGCGGCACGCGGACCCCGACGGGGGAACGCCGACCGCCGTCTTCGCGTTCAGCATCGCCTCCTTCGCGCTCCTCAACGCTGTCGCGGGCTATCTTCTCGTGGAGGAGGAGCGCGCGCTCCCGGCCACGCTCCTCTTCGCCGCCGCGCTCGCGCTCAAGCTCTTCGTCGCCGACCGCGGCCTCTACGAGCACCACCGGCACGCCTACGACCGCGTGGGGCGCTGGGTGCTTCTCGCCGCCTTCGCCGCCGGCGCGCTCGTCGCGTACATCGGTGCGGTCCCCGAAGCAAGGCTGCACATGCTGCAGGCGTTCCTCGCCGGCGGGCTCATCCTCAACGTCGTGAAGGAGGAGCTCCCCGGCGAGAAGGAGGCGCGCTGGAGCGCGTTCGCCGCGGGCGCGGCGCTCTACGCGGCGCTCTACCTCGCGGCGCGCGCGCTGGAGGCGTCGTAGGGCACGAACCCAGCGACGGCGCCCTCGAGGGCGACGCCGTGGAACGCGACGCCGGGGAGCGGCGCCGTCTCCGCGCCCACGAGGGCGCGCGTGGGCGTGCCCTCGCCCGCGCGGAGCGTGCCGGCGAAGCCGCCGACCGGCGACGCGCCGAAGGCAGCCTCCAGGTAGCCGTAGCCGCCCTCCGCGGCGAACCACTCGCGGAACACGCCCGGGATCCCGACCGGTGCCGATGCCGGAGCCGCGCCGCCGACGCTCGCGAGCACGTGCTCCCACCCCTCGCCGCGCACGGTCGCCTCCGCGCGCGGCGCGCCCGCGAGGACCTCGAGCTGCCCCGGCGTGGTGGTGGCGTTGAGAACGGCCATGGCGTCCGCGAACGCGTCGCCCTGCACAAGCACGTGCTCGGGCTCCCAATAATGGCGCGCGACCTGCGGGTCCGCGAGCGCCGGATCCTCGGGCTCCACCGGGATGGCGATGTACGCGCGCCCGCCCACGCCCCCGCACACGGAGGCACCGAAGACGACGTTCAGCCGGCCGTTGCTCTCGGCGAGCGCGAAGCCCGGCGGCACGTGCGGACGGGCCGTCGCCGCATCCACGGGCACGAAGAGCTCGACGATGTCGCAGCCGCTCATCGCGAGCTCGATGCGGCGGGGCTCGAGCGGGCGCGGGTCCTCGTCGACCGCCGGCGCCGCGCAGCCTGCGAGGACGAGGAGGACGACCACCGGCGCGAGGGCACGCACGCGCCCGAAAGCGCGCGAAGGCCGCTTCACGCTGCCGGCGCGGGGCGAGCGCTTTTCAACGCGCCCCGCCTCTGCCGCCGCGTTGGCCCCGCCGCGCGCGAAGCTGCAGAAGGACCGCGTCCTCATCGCCGACGAGAAGGAGGCGAACACGCTCTACAACAAGGGCGCCTTCGGCGTCCCGCAAAGCGGCGGCGCGCTCCTGCTCGACCTCGTCGAGGCGCTCTACCTCGTCGAGCACAACCGGCTCGCCGTCGACGGCCACGACCCCGCGAGCCTGCTGCGCGTCGCGAGCGCCGCGGAGCGCGACTTCGAGGTGCGCTACATCGTCTACCGCGACCTGCGCAACCGCACGTTCACCGTCAAGCCGTCGAACCTGGCGGACTCCGCCACGCCAGGACGCGTCGTCGGCCCGGGCTTCGCCGGCGCCTTCAACGTCTACCCGCGCGGCGCCATCCCGGGCCGCACTGCCAGCACGCACCTCGTGCGCTGCGTCTCCGAGCGCGGAAGCCTGGAGGGCGCGACGCTCCTCGACGAGGTGACGCGCGCGCGCAAGCACCAGAAGACGCTTCTCGTCGCGCTCGTGGACGAGGAGGGGGACCTCACGTACTACGACGCGACGGAGCCCTCGCTCTCCGCGGACGCGCAGGCGCTGCCGGGCTTCGTCGCGGACGCGCACCTCCTGGAGGACCGCGTCGTCGTGAGCGACCCGGACCAGCGGCGCGCGCTCTTCGCCGAAGGCTACTTCGGGCGCGACGTCGGCCTCGCGCACCAGCTCTCGCTCCCCGAGGCCGCCTACCTCGCCGAAGCCGACAGGATCCGCGTGCGCACGGCGGACGGCGCGCCGGTCACGACGGAGGAGCTGCGCGAGCGCGCGACGGCGCTCGAGCCCGAGTTCCCGCTCCGCCTCGCGCTCTACCGCGCGCTGCGCCGCCGCGGTCTCGTCGTCAAGACCGGCTTCAAGTTCGGCACGCATTTCCGCGTCTACACGGGCGCGCCCGACGAGGAGCACGCGCCGTATCTCGTGCACGCGCTCGCGCCGGAGCGCCGCGTCGCGTGGCCGGAGGTCGCCGGGTTCGTGCGGCTCGCGCACGGCGTGCGGAAGAGGCTCTTCTTCGCCATCCCCACAGGCGACGACTTCCGGCTCCTCGAGCTCGCGCGAAGGAAGCCGTAGCGCCCACACCGAGCCTCGCCGCCGGGCGCGAAAGGACGCGAGGCGCGAAGCGCCGGTCGCCGCAGGCGACGCGTCCGGCTCGCGCACGGCGTGCGGAAGAGGCTCTTCTTCGCCATCCCCACGGGCGACGACTTCCGGCTCCTCGAGCTCGCGCGAAGGAAGCCGTAGCGCCCCCACCGAGCCTCGCCGCCGGGCGCGAAAGGACGCGAGGCGCGAAGCGCCGGCGGGAGTACGCCGGCTCCCGACCACGAGTGAAATCAACGTGCGCCCGGACGTGTCAGCGCCGTGACACTGTCACTCAGGCGAAAGGTGCGACGTCACTTCCACTAGCCTTATCTCGCGAAGCGACTCCACTCGTTTTGGCGGCTCCGCAACGCCTCCCCAAAATCAAGCTCCCGCTTGGTCAACAGCCTCGACGTCGCTGCCTCCCCAATAAGCGACACCGCGGAGCCGCCATTCTTCTCCCGCTACTCCTCGTAGACGGTGTACGCCGGCACCTGGACCTCGATGGGCTCCGCGCCCGGCGGGCGCCACGTCAGCGCGACGATGCGCTCCTCCGCCGGCTCCGTCTCGAAGCGGACCGTCCATTCCTCGTTCGTGCCCGGCGCCACGGCCACGTCGCCGATGACGCTGTGCGAGGGGATGGTGCGCCCCTCGCTCGTCGTCGCGCTCCATTCGCTCGTCGTGCGCCGGAGGCTGGACGTGCCGTTGTTGAAGACGCGGACGTCGATGCTGTGGCACGTGCGCGGCGACGGCGCGTCCTGGAGCGCGCAGTCCATCGCCGCTCGCGCCGCCATGCCGGAATCGTGGACGACCTGGATTGCGGCGGACGACGTCGCCGCCAGGTCCTCCACGTAGGTGGCGCCCTGGTCGGTGGCGATCACGCGCGCCGTCTGCGCGATCATCTGCCACTTCACGCTCCACCCCCGCGGCGCGATCTCGCCGTTGACGTCGAGCGGATAGCCGCGCGCCCACGCGATGTGGCCCGCGCCGTCGTAGCGGACGTTCGGATAGCATTCGCGCGACTCCCCCGGCGCGAGGTCGAAGTGGCATGCGTACTTGCCGTCGAAGAGGAGCGTGAAGCGCGCGAGCTTCGACGCGTTGTTGTAGACGGCGACGGTGTAGGTGTCGGGGTGCTTCTCGTAGCCGGGCCACTCGCGCGACGAGGAGATGACGGCGATGTCGTCGTTGAGCGCCCCCTTCCCGAGCCGCCACGGCATCGGCGGCGCGGTCGGCGCGGCGGGCGCCGCTGTCTCGCCCGCTGAGGCCGGCGCGGACGCCGGCGGCTCCTCCGCGCGCGCGGGGGGCGCCTCCGTCTGGGCGGCCGGTCCGGCCTGCTCCTGCGCCACCTCCTCGCGCGCCTCGTCGGGCCGGGGGGCGTCGGGCGTCGGGATGGCGATGAGAAGGACGACGAAAGCGAGGAGCGGCCACCCGATGCGGGCGCCCCAGCGCTTCGCACGGGATTCCGAGCGCCAGCCGGGTATGCGCGACGTCCACTTCGGCATGAGGGGCGCGTCGCGCGGCCGTGGGGAACGGCGGTTGTGGCCGACCGCTCAATGCTCGCCGTGCTCGTCCAGGCGGACGCACTTCAGAGCGGACTTTCCGGGGAATATGGATTGGGGAGGTGGATCCGCACGCGTCGCCTTCGGCGACCGGCCGCTGACGCGGCCTCGCGTGCTCTCCACCTCCCCGTCTACAGCGGACTGTCGGGAGAATATGGATCGGGGAGGTGGATCCGCTCGTACCCGCCGTCCTCGGTGAGGATGCTCATCTCGCTCCAGTCGATGCTTCCCATCTCGTATTCGTCGAGAAGCTTGACGCGGGCCTTCGCGCGCGTGTCGGGCGGGTTCAGCATGGCCTTCTTGATCATCTCGTCGTCGAGCATGCGGTCGACCATGCCCGACTTCTCCAGCTTGTAGTAGAGGCCGCTGTTGGCGGAGAGCTCGCTGTACTGCTTCGCGGCGGCGATCTCGACGTTCTCGTCGCGCCCCTTGAGGTCGATCATCTTCTCGACCTCGATGAGGCGCATGATCCACTCGACCTTGCGCTTCAGGCTCTGGATGTCGCCCGCCTCGAGCTTGTCGAGGATCCACTCCCACGTCGCGAGCGCCTCCTTGTCCTCCTGGTCGCGGATGATGCCGTGCTCCTCGAACTTGGCGAGGTAGTAGCGCTGCACCCACATGGGGGAGACCCATTTGCCGTTCGTGAGCTCGAGCTTCCACTGCTCGGGCGCGAGCTGCTCGACCATGTGCCACATGTCGCGCAGGGGCTCCCGAAGCTGCGGCGCGTCGTTGAGGTGCCCCTGCTCCATGAGCTCGAGGATGCCGTTCGTGGTGAACGCGCGGAGGTAGATGGACCACTCCGACATGATGGCGTCGCCGATGATGACGTGAAGGCGGCGCCAGCGCGTAGGGTCCGCGTGCGGCTCGTCGCGCGTGTGCAGGATGCCGGTGTTGGAGAGGTTCCCGCCGGAGATGAGCTCCGACGTGAGGTACGCGCAGGGGGAGAGGACGTAGCGGCGGTCGATGAAGTCGCCCGCGCCGCAGAACGAGATGCGCGAGACGAGGTGAGGCACGAGCGAGCGCACGTAGGCGCCGGGGAACTCCATGCTGCGCGGCACGCAGTAGTTCTCGTGGCTGCCGTACGAGACGCCGTCGGGGTCGGTGTTGTTCTTGAACGCGCTGACCTTGACGTTGTGGAACTCCTCGAGCTTCATCCGGGCGAGGTCCACGATGCGCTCGCCCGCCTTCTCGTAGAGCAGCATCTCGGCGGGCGTGAGCGTCTCGGGCGTGGAGATCTCGAGGTGGCCGACGTCGAAGTACGCGCGGCTGCCGTTCCGGAGCCACTCGCCCTGCGCGGCGAACTGCGACTTCCGGATGACCTCGAGCGCGAGCCGGTGAGGGTCGATGCCGCGCGGGTTCATCTGGTGCGAGAAGAGCGTGTACTCGTGCTCGGAGCCCATGATGCGCGGCGTCATGTCAGCGCGCCTCCAGCTGCTGCGCGGCGCGGGCGAGCGCGCGCACCGCGCGGCTGCGCCCATTGAGGGCGAAGAAGCGCGAGTTGCCGACGACGCGCGTCTTGGTGACGAGCCCCTCGCGCGCCAGCTCCTCCATCACCTTGTACACGGTGGGCCGCGCGACGCTCGCGCCGCGGGCGATGTCGGTGATGGTGTGGTCGCGCGCCGCCTCCGCGAGAAGGAAGTCGATCACGCGCGCATGCGGCGCGTCGCCGAACACGGCTGTAAATCCCATGTACAGCACTGCCTCTCTGGTGAACGGCGGCCTACTTCATCCTTCCTACAATCGTCCGCGTGGCGACGAAGGGTCCACGCGCGTCGGCGGACGTGCGAGGCTAACCCGCGAACTCGTGCGTCGGAAGGCCGCGCACGCCGACGTGCGCGCGGAAGAGCGCGCCCGCGAGCGGGTCGTCGCCCGGCGCCACGTTCTCGCGCGACGTCGTGATGTAGAGCGTGTCGAGGCGCGCGCCGCCGAACGCGCACGCCGTCGCGCGCCGCGCGTCCACGCGCACGATCATGTCGAGCGCGCCGTCGGCGGCGTAGCGGTGCACGGCGGCGCCGCCGTAGAGCGCCACCCACACCGCGCCTTCCTCGTCGACCGTCAGCCCGTCGGGGCGGCCGTCCTTCTCGTCGATGCGCACGAACGGCCGGCGGCGCGTCAGCCCCTCGTCGCGGCTGTAGTCGAAGACGTCGATGCGCTGCGTGGGCGTGTCGACGTAGTACGCGCGCGTGCCGTCGGGGCTCCACGCGAGGCCGTTGGAGATGGTGACGTCGCGCAGGACGACGGAGGCGGAGCCGTCGGCGTCGAGCCGGTACAACGACCCGGCGCCGGGGCGGGTGTCGTACGCCATGGAGCCGCAGTAGAAGCGGCCGTCGGGGTCGCAGCCGCCGTCGTTCATGCGCACGCTCGTGTCGCTCCAGAGCTCCGGAAGCGGCGTGACCGTCCCGTCGGGCGCCTCGAGAGCGAAGCCGCGCTCGAGCGCGAGGACGGCGCCACCGCCGCGGCGCTGCGGCCGCGACCTTGCCGACGTGCCGGCGCTCGACCGAGCCGTCGCGCGCGAGCGAGAGCACGTCGCCAGCGAGCAGGTCGACCCAGCGCAGGCCGCCCCACCGCTCCGACCAGACGGGGCCTTCGGCGTGGTACGCGACGGGCGGCGTCACCTGCTCCGCCCGCACGAGGCGCGGTGGCACCCGGCTCATGGCACCGCGCCCGCGTCGCTGCGCCCTGCGGCGGCCTCGGCGAGAAGCTGCGCGTAGCTGATGCGCTCCTCCGTGATGATGGCGAACGTCTCGCCGCGCCACGCGAGGTCGACGTCGAGCCACAGGCCGAAGATGCGCGCATCCTGTCCGATGAGGTTCTCGTCGCGCAGGTGGCGCGCGCCGTCGGCGGAGACGACGATGCGCATCGGCGTGTGCCCTTTCCGGCGGAACGCCTCGACCTGGCGAAGGATGGTCCCGCCGAAGCTCGTCGCGTGCTCGCGCCCGGAGGCCGCGCCCAGCGACGCCTTCTCGATGGCCTCGCGGAGGTGGCGCGTGAGGGCGGTCCCGCGCAGCGCGCGAAGCTCGTCCGCGTGGCGCCGGTCGATGTCCACGAGCTTGAGGAACCGGTCGCGCAGCTCCGCGTTGGGCGCGGCCATCGCGCTCGCGAGCCCCGTCTCGACGAGCCCCTCTTTCACCGTGACGAGGTCGTGCAGCAGGCGCGAGCGGGCGTCCTCCGCGCACGTGGAGATGGCCTCCCAGCTCGCGAGGTGCGCGTCCCATTCGCGCAGGAGCGCGGTGACGGCGGCCCCCTCGGGAACGGTCTCGCTGCTGATGCGGAGGAGCGCCTCGCGAACGTCGGGCCTCTCCTCGCGCGCGGCAAGCGCCCGCAGCCCTTGACCGGTGAAGACGCTCTTGTACAGGAGCGTCTGGAGAAGAAGGTCCTTCGTGGGCTCCTTGAGCCCGTCGAGGAGCTGCGTCCCGAGCTCCGGCTCGCCGGTCGTCATCCGGGCGCGCCGAGGGCGGGACGGCGTGAGAGCTTTTCGCCTGCCCGCCCGCGAAGGGCGCGGCGCGAACCCTTAAGCCGGTCGCGAAGGAGCCCGGGGCGTGGACACGCCGGCGGGGCGCGAGGTGGAGAGCGCGCGCGACTACACGGCGCTCTTTCGCGTCGTGAAGCGCGTCGTCGAGCAGCGGCTCGGGAAGTCGCGCGCCGGCATGATGCTCGGCCTCGCCTCGCTCGGCCTTTCGCCCAGCGGCTTCTTCGGCGGCTACTTCGTCGTCGGCTCGAACGCCATCGTGCTCAACCGCGACGTGCTGAACTACATCAAGCTCAAGGAGCCCGAGTGGCACAACGCGTACGCGTTCCACGTCCTTCTCCACGAGTACCTGCACACGCTGGGCTACTTCACGGAGGAGGAGGTGCGGCCGCTCGCGCACGAGCTGTCGATCGCTGCTCTGGGGCCGGAGCACAAGGCGACGCGCATCGCCGCGGCGATGGTGCCCGGCGAGCGCGGCGACATGCCCGCGTTCTTTCGCGAGCTGGTCTTCCCGAAGTTCGGCGTGCCGCCCGCGCGCCACTCGCCCATAGAGATCGTCAAGGGGTTCGACCCGGACGCGGCGAGCTACATCGGCTGAGCGCGAGCTCGGTCTGCCCGCGGTACGCGCGGCTCGACCAGCGCAGGGTAGAAGAACCTTGGACTCCTTGGTACCTCGAAGCCCTTGGTAGCGTCCGGTCCGAAGGCAGCCGACATCGAGCGCTTCCGGGAGAAGCTTGACCGGGAGCTGAAGGCCGGCGTCGTGAGCCTCCTCCTTCTTCTCGCCATCGAGCGGAGCGGGCCGGACTACGGGTACCGCATCCTGAAGAACCTCCAGGAGTGGAGCGGCGGCCGCCTCGCGTTCAAGGAGGGCACCGCGTACCCGCTCCTCCAGAACCTCGAGAAGAGCGGGCTCGTCACAAGCTACTGGGGCGACGGCGCGAGCGGCCCGCCGCGGAAGTACTACCAGACGACCGCGCTCGGGCGCGAAGCGCTCGCCGCCGCGCTCGACGAGTGGGAAAGCCTGACCGACAGCGTGAGCGACATCCTGAGGAACGCGAAGGGAGCGAAGCGATCATGACGACACTCATCGAGAACTACCTGCGCGAGGTCGAGGCGTCGCTGCGCGTGGACGCGGCGCGCAAGCGCCAGATCGTCGACGAGCTGCGCACGCACCTCACCGAGAAGGTCGCTGACCTGCGGGCGTCGCACCCCGAGCGCTCGGCCTTCGAGCTCGAGCAGGAGGTTCTCCACGAGTTCGGGAACCCGCGCGACCTGGCGCTCGCGTACCAGCCCGACGGGAGCGCGGTCCTCACGAGCGCCGCCGGGGACATCGTGCTGCGCGTGGGGCACGCCGTCGGCCGCGGCGCGCGCGCGGTGGGGCGCGGCACGGGCGCCGTCCTCAAGTGGACGGCGGTCGCGCTGGGCATCCTCCTCGCCATCTCGCTTGGCGTCGGCGCGTGGGCCTACTACGAGGTCAAGCCCTACATCCCGAGCATCATCGAGTCGAGCGACCCCGTCTACACCTACTATGAGAGCTGCGTCGGCACGCCCTGCCAGGGAGCGCTGCCGGCGGACACGTTCTACGTGCGGCCGGAGGCGCAGACCGTGCGGTTCGACCTCGACGTGAGACCGGTGCGGCTGAGCGAGGAGCAGGCCGCCGCCGTGCCGGCCAACGGCAGCGTGCGCGTCGTCGTCGCCGACCCTTCGGGCGAGGTCCGCTTCGACCGGACGTACGAGCTCTCGCCGATGGTCGAGGGCAGCGCCGCGGGCGGCCGCGCGCGCCAGCTGCTGAGCTGGTCCGCGGTCGAGGGGAACTGGACCGTCGCGTACACGTTCACCGACTTCGTCGGCACCGTCCAGGCCCAGACGTACGCCATCCGCCTCCCGTTCACCGCCGACCGCTGAAGGCACAGCCCTTTTGCCGGCGCCTGCGCGTGCGCGGTCGTGGTCTCCGCCGCCGACCGCCCCGTGTACCTGTACGTCGAGAGCGACGGCATGGTGAAGCTCGTGGAGAGGGACGGGGTCCTCACGTTCCCGCGCGAAGGGGAGCTCGACGACGTGGAGCTCGACTTCCGCGGCGAGATGGAGTTCCCCGAGGGGAAGGTCCTCTTCGCCGTGCCCACGCTCCACGCGTGGCCGCGCGACTGGACGTTCAAGGACGACGTGCCCGCGATGCGCCACGTGGCCACCATCGTGCACCGCGCCATCAACGGGAGCCTCGTGCGCGAGGTGGTGGGCGCGCTCGCGTTCCACCCCGAGGGGGAGCGCATCCTTCTCGTGAAGGCGAGCCGCGGCTTCACGAAGGGCATGTGGAACATCCCTGGCGGCTTCGTCACCTACGCCGAGTCCCCCGAGCTCGCCATGGTGCGCGAGATGGAGGAGGAGACGGGCGTGCGGCTCCGGCTCGAGAAGCTTCTCGGCGTCTTCACCCAGAAGTTCGGCAGCCCCTACTACATGCGCGGCCACATGTTCCTCGCGCGCGCGACGAACACGGACCTCCGGCTCCAGGAGGACGAGATCGCCGAGGCGCAGTGGTTCACGCTCGACGAGGCGCGGCGCCTCCTTCTCAACCCGTTCGGCCGGAAGGCGCTCGACGCGTTGGCGAAGGGGAAAGGGCTCGAGCTCGACTGAGGACCGGCCGCCGGGGTTCAAATCCCCCTTCCCGCCAGACGTGCGGTCGTGCGACACGAGCACGCCCGCCACGCCGCCGCATCGTCGCGCGCGACGCCGCGGGCGTGGCTCGACGTGGCGCGCGTCGCCGCGGCGATGGCGTCGCTCGGAGCGGCCCTCTGGGTCGCCACGCGCGTCGCGTCGCGGCCCGCGCTCTTCGCCGCATTCCTCGCGCTTGGCGTCCTCGCCTTCGCGGCGCTCCTGGTGGCGCTGGGGCGCGACATCTCCGGGCGGTGGCTCGCGTTCGGCGCGTCGCACGGCTTCACCCCGTGCGCTCGCCGCTCCGCCTTCGACCTGGGGACGGACCGGCCCCCGCTCCACGGGAACCTCGGCCCGCACGCGACGCGGCTGCGGCTCGTCGTCGAGCGGCGCGAGGCGTGGCTGCACGCGGAGGTCGACCTCCTCGCGCGCCCGGGCCTTGCGCTCGACCTCCGCGCCCGCCGCCTGGGCGCGCGCGTGCGCGACGGACGCCTCCTCGTGCGCGCGCCGTTCCCCGGCGCCGACGAGCGGGAGGCGCGCGCCTTCCTCGACAAGGTGCGCGCGCTCGCGGATGCGCTCGTTGATGAGGGCGAGGGCCGCTGAGGGCGCGCGCATGGACGCTCCGGACTGGCTCCCCGCGTTCGACCGCCGCGCCCCGCTCGCGCCCGAGGCGCTCATGGCGCTCGCGCTCGACATCGCGCTCGCGAGCGCCCGCCACGGGGGCGGCCCGTTCGGCGCGGTCGTCGCCGACGCGGAGGGGCGCGTGGTGGAGGTCGGCTGGAACCGCGTGCTCGCGGCGCACGACTCGACGGCGCACGCGGAGGTGGTGGCGCTCCGGCGCGCGCAGCAGCGGCTCGCGACGCACCACCTCGCCGGCTGCGCGCTCTACACGAGCTGCGCGCCCTGCATCCAGTGCTACGGCGCCATCTACTGGTCGGGCCTCTCGCGCGTCTACAGCGCGGCGCGCAAGGAGGACGCGGAGCGCATCGGCTTCGACGAGGGGCCGCCGATGGACGGGCTCTGGGCGCACGCGCGCGAGGCGAAGGGCATCGAGCACGTGGCCGACTTCCTCCGCGACGAGCGCGCGCTGCGGCCGCTGCGCGAATATGCAGAAAGCGGCGGCGTGAATTATTCCGAGGCGCCAGCGAAGAAGCGGTCGTGATCGACCTCGACGCGCTGATCGAGCGGGCAAGCGGCGCGCGCTACGTCCTCCTGGGCGAGGCCTCCCACGGCACGTCCGAGTACTACACGTGGCGCTCGAGGATCACGAAGCGCCTCATCGAGGAGCACGGCTTCTCCTTTGTCGCGGTCGAAGGGGACTGGCCCGACTGCGCGGCCATCGACCGGTGGGTGCGCTCGCCTCCCGACGACGAGCGGACGGCGGCGGAGGCGCTGCGCGTCTTCGAGCGCTGGCCGACGTGGATGTGGGCGAACCACGAGGTGGCGGAGCTCATCACGTGGATGCGCGAGCGGAACTGGGACGCGCCGCCCGGACGGCAGGCGCGCTTCTACGGCCTCGACCTCTACAGCCTCTGGGACTCGCTCGACGCCGTCGTGCGCCATCTCGAGGAGCACGCGCCCGAGGCGCTCCCCGCCGCGCGCGAGGCGATGCGCTGCTTCGGGCCGTACGGGCGCGACGAGCAGCGCTACGCGGACGCGACGACGGCCTGGGTGCCCGAGACGTGCGAGGGGGAGCTTGTGCGGCTCCTCGCGGAGGCGCGGCGGGCCGGCACGTCCTTCGACGCCGAGCAGAACGCGCTCGTCGCGCGCAACGCCGAGCGCTACTACCGCACGATGATGCGCGGCGGCGCCGAGAGCTGGAACGTGCGCGACCGCCACATGGTGGAGACGCTCGAGCGGCTGATGGCGCACCACGGTCCCGACGCCAAGTGCATCGTCTGGGAGCACAACACGCACGTGGGCGACGCGCGCGCGACGGACATGGCGGCGGCGGGGATGGTGAACGTCGGGCAGCTCGTCCGCGAGGCGCACCCGCCCGAGGACGTCTTTGTCCTCGGCTTCGGCTCGTACGAGGGGAGCGTCATCGCGGGCTCCTACTGGGGCGCCCCGTTCTCCCGTTTCGAGGTTCCCGAAGCGCAGGAAGGCTCGTGGGAGGAGCACTTCCACGACGCCGGCGGCGACCGGCTCGTCTTCCGCGAGGACATCCCGCCGGGCCGGAAGGGGCACCGGGCCATCGGCGTCGTCTACGACCCGTACGTGGAGGCGTGGGGCAATTACGTGCCGACGGTCCTGCGCGACCGCTACGACGCGTTCCTGTTCCTCGACCGCACGCACGCGCTGCGCCCGCTGCACGTGCCTGTGGACCCGGACCGCGTGCCGGAGACGTACCCGACGGGCGAGTAGCCGGCAACCACGCGGTTGAGCGGGGTCCAAGTAGCGCCACGCGCGCTGCCCTGCATGAAGCACCTCCTTCTCGCGCTCGCGCTGCTCCTCGCGGGGTGCTCCAGCCCCGAGGACGCCTCCGAAGGCGAAGCGCCGGCCACCGCGCCGCCCGTCACACCGAGCGGCTCCGCCCCCACGGCGGCACCGACGCCGACCGCGACGCCTCCTCCGCCCACGTCCACGACCGCCGCGACGCCCAGCCCCAGCCCCACGCCCGTCGCCACGCCGACGCCTTCGCCCGCGCAGGAGCCGGGCTCGGTGCGCATCGACATCCAGGGCTTCCGCTTCGTGGACGGCACGCGCAGCGTCCCCGCGGGCACCGCCGTGACGTTCGCGAACCTCGACGCCGCGCCGCACACGGCCACCGCCGACGACGGCGCGTTCGACACGGGCCGGCTGGAGCCGGGGGGCGAGGCGACGGTGACGCTCGACGCGGCGGGCACCTACGACTACCGCTGCGCCATCCACCCGTCGATGCGCGCGACGCTCACCGTGACGAGCGCGTGAGGCCGCGCCGCTTCCCGGCCGCGCCGGCGCGCGGGTCGCCCATGACGTCGTAGTTGACGATGTCCGCCTCCGTCGCGCCGGCCTCCGACGCCATGAGCTTCGCCACCGCGACGGAGAGCATCTCGCGCGCGCTGTGGCCGTCGGAGGTCACCGCGAGCTTGCATCCGTGCTCGAGCGCCTTCTTCGCGAGCGGGATGTCGAGGTCGATGCGGCCGGGGTTCCCGTTCACCTCCATCGCGACGCCCCGCTCGGCCGCCTTCTCGAAGATGCGGTCGAGGTCGAGGTTCGCGGGAGCGCGGTAGTTGGGGACGCGCGTCGTCGGGTGGCCGAGGATGGTGAGGTGCTCGCAGTCGAGCGCGCGCAGCACGCGCTCGGTCTGCTGCGCCTTGTCGAGCTTGAGCGAGCTGTGGAGCGACCCGATGACGTAGTCGAACTCGGCGAGCAGGTCCTCCGGGTGGTCGAGCGTACCGTCGCGCAGGATGTCGCACTCGGTCCCGCGCAGGATGAGGATGTCCGGGTGCTCCGCCTGCAGGCGCTCGATCTCCGCCCACTGCTCGCGCACCTCGTCGGGGCGCAGGCCGTTCGCGATGCGCAGCGAGCCGCTGTGGTCGCTGATGCCGACGGCGGGCGCCTGCAGCCGCTTCGCCCACTCGACGACCTCCTCGAGCGAGAGCGTCCCGTCGCTCCACGTCGTGTGCACGTGGAGGTCGGGCGCGTCGAAGAACGGCGTCTCGAAGTACGCCTGCGGCGGGTCCGCCTCCACCTCCAGGCCGCCGGCCGCGGCCCGCGCGCGCGTGACCGCGGAGCCGCGAAGCTTCTCCGGCACCTTCCGCGGGTCGTCGAGCCAGTCGGGCCGCGTGCCGTGCTCGACGAAGTCGATGATCTTCTTCTCGATCGCGGGCCCCACGCCGGCGATGTCCTGCAGGCGCTTGTTGTCGTACAGGACGTCGAAGTCCTGCCGGCGCTCGATGTTGTTGGCGGCGCGCGAGTAGGCGCGCACCCGGTGGCGGTCCCCCGCCTTGCGCATCGCGTCCGCCATCTCGCGCAGAAGCCGGACGACCCGCTCTTTCATCACTGGCTTTCGTCGCCCGCGTACCCCTTTCCTTTTTGGCCGGCTCGCCGATGCGCGACGCGTGAGCCGCCCCCCGACGCCGTATCTCCCCCCGGAGACGCTCCCGGACGAGGACTGGTTCGCCGACGACCCGGCGCTGCGGGCGTTCCTCGCGCGGCGCCTGCCGCCGGACCAGTGGAAGCGCGTGGAGCCGAAGCTCGCGCGCCTCGGCGTGGTCGCGCCGCGCGAGATCGACCCGCTGGCGCGCGAGGCGGACAAGAGGCAGCCGAAGCTCAAGGACAACGTCATCACGTTCCACAAGAGCTACGCGCGCCTGCAGGCGCTCGCGCGCGAGCACCGCGTCTTCACCGACGCGTGGCACGGCGGCAACCGACTCACGAGCCTCGCGCTGGGCTACCTCTTCGCGCAGGCGGAGTGCGGCTACTTCTGCCCCGCCTGCATGACCGACGGCGCCGCGTTCGTCCTCGCGCGCCACGGGCGCAACGACCTCGTGGACCGGCTCGTGCAGGACGCGCCGGAGGGGGCGCTCGAGGGCGCGATGTTCCTCACGGAGAAGACGGGCGGCTCCGACGTCGGCGCGACGACGACGGTGGCAAGGGCGGCGGAGGCGGGCTGGAAGCTCACCGGCGACAAGTGGTTCTGCAGCAACGCGAACGCCGGCGTCATCCTCACGCTCGCGCGGATGCCCAGCGGCGCCCCCGGCACGCGCGGGCTCGGCCTCTTCGTCGTGCGCACGGACGCGCCTGGCGTCGCGTCCTCACCGCGTGGCCGCGGCGCGGACGCGCGGGGGCTCACGCGCGTGAAGCTGAAGGAGAAGCTCGGCGTGCGAAGCATGGCGACCGCCGAGTGCGAGCTGCGCGACTGCGACGCGGAGCTTGTCGCGGGCGAAGGGGCCGGGTTCAAGGCGATGGCGGAGATGGTCAACCTCTCGCGCCTCTACAACGCCGTCACGAGCGTCGCCATCGCGCGCCGCGCGCTCCGCGAGGGGCAGAAGAACGGCGCGTGGCGCCGCGCGTTCGGGAAGCCGCTCTCGCAGCAGCCGCTCTACCAGCGTTCCGTCGCGGCGCTGGCGGTGGACGTGCGCGGCGCGCTCGCGTTCGTGCTCGACTGCGCGGACGCGTTCGACGCCGAGAACTGGCCGCTCATGCGCGCGCTCACGCCGCTCGCGAAAGCGGAGACGGCGCGGCTCGCGGTGCGCGCGGCGAGCGAGGGGTGCGAGTTCCTCGGCGGCAACGGCTACGTGCAGCCCTGGGTGACCGAGCGCCTTCTGCGCGACGCGCAGGTCCTGCCCATCTGGGAAGGGACGTCGAACGTGCAGGCGCTCGACTTCCTGCGCGCGTGCGCGAAGGACGGCGCGGCGGAGGCGCTCGTGCGCGACTCGCTCCGCCGGAGCGAGGCGCTGGCGCCGCGGTGGGACGCGTGGGCGAAGGAGGTCGCGCGGGCGGACGAGATGTCGAGCGCGCGCCTCCTCACCGAGGGGTTCCACCTGCGCGCCGCGACGCTTCTCGCGGCGGAGGACGAGCCGCTCTGGGCGCACGCGTACCGCGCGCGGAACGTCGAGCGCGACGAGCGCGGCTTCGAGGCGCTGGTGCGCGAGAACACGGATGCGCTGTGCGGCTGGCCGACGCTCGCCTCGTGAGCGTCAATCCCACTCCACGACCTCGTAGGTCATGACGTAGCGGCCCGCATCCTCGTCCTTCGCGCCGCCGACGAGGTTCGTCGAGAGCTCGCGCGCCTCGAAGAGCGCGAACTGGATGTCGGTGAAGTCCTGGTCGATGCACTGCCCCTCGGGCATGGGGCGGTCGGGGTAGCTCAGCACGAAGCGCCCGGGCGGGTCGAACGACTCGATGCGCACCGGCTTGTCGGCGGGGCGCGTCGCGTTCACCCTGGCGACGAACTCCTCGAGCGTGGCGCGGTCGATCGGCATCGCGCGCGCGAGGGCGGCGCGTCGCCTTAGCGCTTGCGCGCGGCGGGCGCACGCTTCCGCTTGGCGGGACCCGTGGGCGTGAGGGTGCGCGTGACGCCTTCGGAGGCGGGCGCGGGCGCGGCCGAGAGCGGGATGGGGAACGGGAACTTGACGTTCGAGCGGCGCGCCTCCGTGCGCCGGTAGCTCGGCGTGTACTGCGTGCGGTACCCCTTCTGCCGCTTCCAGAACTTGGGCGCGGTCTTCGCCTTGAGCTTGGCGAGGCGCGCCGGCGGCACGAGGAACTCGAGGACGCCGCGCGGCATGTAGACGGTGTAATCGCGCTCGGGGTAGAGGCGCCCGTACGTGTCGAGGGTGCGGTAGAAATCGGCCGACAGGCGGTCCGTCTCCTTCTGCGCGAAGACGTACGACTCGCCGTTCGGCAGGCGCTTGCGGGGGCACCACTCGTCGACCTCGAGCGTCACGCCGTACATGCGGCAGACGCTCGGGCGGAACGGGTAGATGGTGCAGCCGTCCTCGAAGAAGGCGCACGTGTGCTCGCCCACGCTCTCGGCCCACGTCCACGCCTCGTCCTGGAAGGCGAACTCGAGGCGCTGCACCACCG
Organism: Thermoplasmatota archaeon; assembly: GCA_035687045.1. Classification (GTDB taxonomy): domain Archaea; phylum Thermoplasmatota; class SW-10-69-26; order JACQPN01; family JAJPHT01; genus JAJPHT01. Next base: position 17,703 of record DASRYU010000134.1, read on the forward strand.
CCTCGAGCCCCTTCGGGTCGTCCTTGTAGGCCGCGAGGAGGTTCTTCGCGATGTACTCGCATTCCATGTAATGGAGCTGGAGGCCGACGGTGCAGCACGCGCCGTGCCGGTGGCACTTGTAAGGCGTCGCGTTGTGCAGGTCCTGGAGCTCCGTGAGCGTGTCGTGCACGCCGCGCAGGCTCGTCACGAGGGCGTCCTTGCGCGCGGCGAGCTCCTCGGGGCTCCGCTTGGGCACGAGCCGCCGGACGCGCCGGGCGCTCTTGGCCTTTTCCTCATGCCAGCGTCAGGAGGAGCGTCAGGACGATGGCCGGGATGAGGAGCGTCGCGAACGCGCCGTACCAGTTGATGGCCTTGGTGTGGTCGCGCTCCTTCCAGTAATCCTCGTCGATGGCGATGAGCGTCGTGACGGCGAGGCTCGAGACGATGAAGAGGTAGGTGGCGATCATCACCTTGTCGAAGAGGATGAGCTTCGCCATCGGCGGGAGCGCGACCGTCTGGCTGATGTGGAACATGACGGCGCTGATGAGCATGCCCGTGCCGAGGCCCAGGCGGTTGTTCCACTTCGTGGGGTGGATCAGGAACTGGAGGCTCGCGACGAGCATGAACGCCGCGGGCGGCAGGAGCGACTTGATCGTCGTGCTGAAGCGCTCGCGCGAGAGGTCGATGCTGAACGTCGCGCGGCTGTAGGTCTCCTCGAACTTGTACGACTTCTCGCGGATCGCGAAGCTTGGCTCGTGGACGCGCCACCCCGCCGCGCCGAACCCCTCGTCCAGGCCGCTCTTCTCCTCGATGGGGACGTAGACGAGCGACGAGGTCGTGTACGCGCTGTCCTCGAAGATGATCTCGACCGTCTGCGTGTCGAACGGGAACCTCTCGAAGCGCGGCTCCGAGTAGAGGTTCGCCTGCACGCGGTACCACAGCTCGCGCTTGCCCGCGGCGTTCGTCGCGTCGTAGATCTTGTCCTTCGCCGTCGCGCGGCCGTTCATGAACTCGAAGCCGGCGGGCGTGAAGCTCTCGGGAGCGGCGGCGGGGTCCCACTCAAAGAAGAGGTAGAAGTCGAGGAGGTAGGTGCCGCGGTTGACGTCGTAGTTGCCGAAGTTGATGACGAGAAGGCCCACGTGGACCTCGACCGGAGCCTCCTCCTGCGCGCTCGCGAGCGGGATGAGGAGGAGCGTGGCCAGGCCGAGGAGCGCGAGGAGGCGCACGCGCGGCGCAGCGTCGCGGTGGTAGAAAAAGCCGCTATCGGCGGCACAGCGCGATGAAGTTCTCGAACACGCGCTGCCCGTGCTGCGTGTGCTCGACCTCGGGGTGGAACTGGACGGCGAACCGGGGGAGCGACTCGTGCTCCATCGCCTGCATGCCGCAGTTGTCGCTCACGGCGAGGAGCTTGAAGCGCGGCGGGAGGCGCGAGACCTCGTCGTTGTGGCTCTCCCACGCGATGCTCGTCTCCGGGAGGCCGGCGAGGATGCGGCCGCCGGTGGGCTCGACCAGGCGGATGGTGGCCTTGCCGAACTCGGGCGCCTTCGCGGGCGAAAGCGCGCCGCCGTAGTGGAGGCCCATGACCTGCGCGCCGGCGCAGATGCCGAAGATGGGGCGGTCAAGCTTCTCGAGGTACGTCGGGCACTGCCCCATCGTCTCGAGCGTCACGCCCTGCGGCGCCCCGCCGGAGAGGACGACGCCGTCCGCATCCTGGAGCTTCTCCCATGGCGTGTCGCGCGACACGATGTCCGCGTCGACGCCCAGGTAGCGCAGGACACGCCACTCGCGGTGCGTCCACTGGCCGCCGTTGTCGACGACAAGGATGCGGGGCATCACGCCACCCCCGCGTCCTTGGCGTGAGGACGTGCCGCTCCACCTGCTTCGACCGGCACGTCCGGAACGACAAGGATGCGGGGCATGCGCCGCGATGCCCGCTCCGCGTTCAAAAAGGTGAGCCCGGCGCCGGCGCCGCGGGCAGGGGGACGCCCGCTTCGGGTGCGCCTCGTGCTTCGGGGCTCAGGCGGGGCGGGCCCGGAGGAGGTTCGCCACGGTGTTCGCGCACGAGAACTCGCCCGACGAGATGTAGGTCAGGGCGGGCTCGCGCGGGAAGAGCTCCCGGCGGATGGCGCGGGGGGAGGCGCCGGCGTCGTGGAGCTTCCACGCCCGCCGCCAGAGCGCGTCGAAGTGCTCCGCCGTCTCCAGGAGCTTGGCGCGCGGGCGCGGCAGGACCGGCCCGTGGGCAGGGTAGAGGGTCGCCGGGTCGAGCTCCGCCATCCGGCGCAGGCTCGCGACCTCCGTGAGGATGTCCTCCTCGAGGCGCGCCGCCTTGAACTTCCCCATGTAGGCGTCTCCGGAGTACAGCCCGTTCTCGCGCTCGTCGAGGTACGCCACGTGGTCCGCGCTGTGCCCGTTCGTCTGGAGCACCCGGAAGCCGCGGCCGCCCGCATCGACCTTCTCCCCCACCGGCACCGCGCCCGGCGCGGGCTCGTGGTAGCCCCAGACGAAGCGGCGGTAGCGCGGGAAGCGCGGGTGCCCCCGCTCCAGGAACTCGCAGGCGAGGCGCGGCGCGTGGCGGACGGCGTCGGCGGGGAGGAGCGCGTGGTTGCCGATGTGGTCCTCGTGCTCGTGCGTGGCGAGGACGACGCGCACGGGGCGCTCGCGCAGGAACGACGCGAACGCGCGCCGGCCCGTGCTGCAGCCGCTGTCGATGAGCACGTCGCCGAGGCGGTAGACGCTTGTCCAGATGAGCGGGCGACCCGCGACGGTGCGCGCCATGTGGAAGCGCTCCACCTCGCCGAAGCGCTCCCGCCGGCTCGCGACCACGCGCGCCCAGGCCCGGACGCGGCCATGTCGGTTTCCCCTTCCGGCGCGTCACCCGAAGGAAAGTCCAAGTAGCCCCTGGCAGCGAGGAGGATGCGATGGCGAGGATCGCGGATCTCGTGAAGACGTACCGCATGCTTTCCGATCCGGACGCGCCGGACTGGAACGTCAAGTTCGTAGGCGCCATCGCCATCGCCGCGATCGTGGTGGCCGGCGGCGCCGGCGCCCTCCTCTGGTCGCTCTCGGCCGACCCCGGCGCGCCCACGGCCGCCGCGGCACGAACGGAGAGCACGGCGCCCCCTTCGCCGGAGGCGGACGAGCCGGCGTGCCCCGTGCCCCTGGACGGCCCGCAGGTGCCCACGCTGACCGCCGCCTGCGCGCCGGCGCCGGTCCTGCCCTAACGGATGATGTCCTGGGGCTTCCCGAAGTTCGCCCGGAGAAGCGCCCCGAAGCGCTGGGCGAGGTCCGCGGCGAGCATCGCGACGACCACCACGTACACCCACCACTCGAGCCCCCAGAGGATGACGTAGAAGGCGCCCGCGACGCCGACCGTCCCCGACGCGCGCGACAGCCGGTTGTGCACTCCGATGGCCCGGAAGCGGATGTGGCTGAGGACGATGACGCTCGCGTAGAGCACGGTGAAGCCGGCGATGAGGTAGCGCAGCTGGTGCACCACGTCCGCCTTGAACATCCACGTCCACACGGGGAGGCTCAGGTAGAAGATGGCGTCCGCGGCGCTGTCCACGTTCGCTCCCAGGCGGCTCTCCGTCCCCAGGTGGCGCGCCAGCGGACCGTCGAGGATGTCCGTGAGGACGGCGCCCATGACGAGCACGGCGAAGAGCGGCGCGTCGCGGTGGTAGGCGGCGTAATAGATGGAAAGGACGAGAAGCACCCGCAGGAACGACAGCGCGTGCGGGATCCAGCCCCATGCCGTCCTGGCCACGGTCGCCGTCATGCCCTCCCCTCGTTTGAACGCTGGTCCTCGCTCACGCCTACGCCGCGTCCGGGAACCCCAGGTCGCGGAGCAGGAGCCAAGCCTCGGCCTCCGCCTCCAGCGCCGCGAGGTACGCCGCCCGGGCCTCGGGCGTCGCCTCCTGGAAGAAGTAGTGATAGGCGGCAAGACCCGCCGCGTCGCGCGCGGCCTTCAGGATGCGCCCGGCGGCGCGGAGGTCGATGCCGTCGAGGCGCACGCGCCGCAGGACGGCAGGGCGCCGCTTGAGCGCGGCGCGTCCACCGCGGGGGGTGGTCGGAGCTCCATCCAACGGGCCCGGACACAAGGGCTAAATAACCGTCCAAAGGGGCTCAGACCGAGTTATACCGGGCCGGGGCGACTCTTGGCTCAGCGAGCAACCCGGAAATCCCCGAAAACGCGGGGAGATCCGCGAGAGAAGAGCCGTTGCCCCTGAAGATTGCCTCCCTCCGGTCCTCGCGCGGGCCGGCGAACCCCTCGTCCCTTGCCGGGGACGAGGGCCTCCCCTTCAAAAGCCTCCCTCCGGCCCCGCGGGGCCGGCGAACCCCTCCCGTTCCTTGCCGGGAACGGGGGGCCTCCCCATCACCGGGCGCGAGACGCGTGCCCGCGCCTCCAACCCGCCCCCTGGCAACTTCGATTGCCTCCCACTCCCCGCCGGGGGGCGAAACCTTTCCCTCCAGCCGCGAGGCTGGTCACGCACGTGCGACGCAGGTGAGATGCAGGTGCGACGCAGGTGAGATGCACCTGCGTGTCCAGACAACCTTCAACCCCTCCGCACCGCCCACACCCCCGTGGCGCGCGCGAGCACCTCGCCCGCGGGGTCGCGCACCTCGCCGCTCGGGAACGCGGCGAGCTTTCCGCGGCGGTCCACGCGCGCCCGCGCGACGAGGCGGTCGCCGGGCTTCCCCGGGCGGAGGAAGTCGGTCGTGAGCGACTGCGTCGCCGTCCATTCCTCTTCCCCGAGCGTGGCGACGACGGCGGCCCCGAGCGCGAAGTCGAGGAGCCCGGCGAGGACGCCGCCGTGGACCCACCCGCCCGCGTTGGCGTGCTTCGGCCCCGTCGGGAGCACGACCACGGCTTCGCCCCCTTCCAGCTCGAAGCGCTCGATGCCCAAGAGCTCGGAGTAGTCGCGGGTCGATGCGGAAGTCTCCACGCGCCTCCATCGGGCGCGCGCGGAAAAGGGCTCGGCACGCGCACGCTTGCTGTAAAAGGGAAAGCTCCAAATCCGCCGCGGGCTCGGGGAGCCCGATGTT
>DASRYU010000135.1:0-5312 GCA_035687045.1 Thermoplasmatota archaeon
GATCTGGTCCCCACCGCCCCCGGCGCGCCCCCCCGGCTGGTCCTGCGCCTGCCGGGGGCGGTGGGGACCAGATCAAGGGCGGTCGCGTGCATGCGATGAGCCCTTTGGAGGCCGTGCGTGACGTCAAGCTTTCGGGATAGACGTCGTTGGATGTGACCTGCGATGTCTACTCCGCGTCGGGGTCCTCTCGGGCGATGGCGCCGGCGAGGCTGGCCGTGAAGACGCCGACGAAGGCGAGTCCGCACACCTGGAGGAACGCGGCGACGGCGTACCCGGCGCGGGTGACGGGTCGGTAATCGATGTACGCGCCGTTCGTCACCATGTTGAGCGTGAACCACAGCGAGCCGCCCAGCGTGACGACGCCGGGGTTGGCGCGCGCCTCGACGACGTAGACGAGCAGCGTGCCAAGGAGGACGATGCCCGCCGCCACGCCGAAGATGACGGCGAGGTGGGCGCGGCGCGCGACGCGGACGACGTAGGCGCCGGCGGGCCGCAGCCGCATGAGGACGCTCACGACGCGCACGAGGCGCAGCAGCCGCAGCGCGCGCAGGAGGCCCGCCGCGGGAAAGACGGCGACGACGGCGGGGACGGCGGGGACGAGGCTCGGAAGCTCCCACCAGTGCCGGCGGACGTAGCGCCACGGCCGGTCCTCGCGGCGCAGCTCGATGACGAAGTCCGCCCAGAAGAGGGCGACGATGCCGAGGTCGAGCCAGTCGAGCCACGTCATCCGCGTCGCCTGATGGTCGGGAAGCGAGAGCTGGTAGAGCGCGATGCTCACGCTCACGAGGGCGAGCGCGGAGAGCGCGATGTCGCGCCAGAGCTGCGCGTTCTGCGAGCGGACGACGCGCATGGTCACTCACAGTGATAGCTGATGCGGCGATGCCCCTTGCCCTTGTTCTCCGCCTTGCCGACGACGACGCGGCCGACCTCGCGCGTGTGCCGCACGTGCGTGCCGCCGTCGGCCTGCGCGTCAAGGCCGACGATGTCGGTGATCCGGATCTCCGTGATGGCGGGGTCGAGGAGGTTCTCCGCGGTGCGAAGAAGGTCCCCCTTCTCGAACTCCTCCCGCGTGACGTAGTAGTTGCGCACCTCGAACCCCTGCGCCAGGAGCTCGTTCACCCGCCGCTCCAGCTCCTTCGGGATGCCCGGGTCCCACGCCTCGAAGTGCGCGTCGAAGCGCGCGCGGTCCGGGTAGAGCTGGCCTCCGGTGAACTTCGCCTTGTGGTCCTGGTGCATCGCGGCGGCGAAGACGTGCGCCGCCGTGTGGTGGCGCATGAGGCCGTAGCGGCGCTCCCAGTCGACGACCACGCGCACCCGCGCGCCCACGGGCGGCGCCGGACCTTCGAGCGTGTGCACGACGTCGCCGACGTGGCCGCCGCCCGCCACCTGCGCGTCCACCACGCGCGCCTCGCCGCCGTCCCACGAGAGGATCCCGTGGTCGGGCGCCTGGCCGCCGCTCTCGGCGTAGAGCACCGTCTGGTCGAGGACGACCTTCTGCCCGTCCGCCGACACGACGCGCGCGTCGCATTCCCGCAGGTAGGCGTCGTCGAGGTAGAGGCGCTTCGTCACGCGGCCGCGACCGCGCGCGCCGAGCTTATTCCTTGCCCGGCGGGACGAAGAACGCGCTCTCGTCGCGCTCGAACGCGCTCACGGTGAGCGAGCTCGCCTCGCCGCCGACCTCCACGAGCATCGGCGCCGTGGGGATGCTCGCGACGTGGTCGCCGTAGCTTCCCTGGTGGAGCACGAGCACGAGGCGCGAGCCGGCGGGGATGACGACGTCGAGCGGCTCGAACTGCATGCGCGCGACGAGCGGCTGCCCCGGCACGGCCGGCTTGGCGACCTCGCCGCCCTCGGCGAAGCGGATGTCGAGCTGCGCCCAGCCGACGAGGTCGCGCGTGCTGCCCGACTCCTCGTAGAGCCACGCGGCGACGTGGCCGAAGGGGGCGCTCGGGACGACGGTCACCGGGAGGAGCGGGAGGCCCGCGAAGCGGAACTCGCGCTCGAAGGCCTCGCTCGCGAAGACGGCGCACGCGACGCAGGCGGCGTCGAGCTCGGGCGCGTCGAAGCTGAACGGGAAGTGCTTCGTCGGCGTGGGGCCGATGGGCACGCGCTCGCTGCCCGAGGCGGGCTCCGTGGCGAGGGCGCCGCCGGGGGCGAGGTAGAACGTGACGGGTGTGGCGTCGCGCGGCGGCCACGAGTCGTCGCTGCGCCAGCGGCCGCTCGAGTCCTCCACCTGGACCTTCGGGCCGACGTCGACGTCGAGCCCCTTGAGCTCGCGGTCGAACCAGCGCAGGAGGATCTCCGCCCAGTCCCAGCGCGCGTGCGGGCTGTTCTCGGCGTTCGAGTCGGGCCACGCGTGCGCCCACTGGCCAAGAAGGTGCTTCACGACGATGCCGCGGTCCTCGAGCGCGTTGACCCACGGGTACGAGTGGGAGGGGTCGACGTTCCAGTCCTGCAGGCCCTGGACGAGGAAGATGCTGCCCTGGTAGTTCTCCTCGACGCCGGGGCGCGAGTTGCGCTCGGCCCAGAAGCCGAGCGGGTCGCGCTCGCCGGTGAGGCCGCTGTGCGCGCTCGCATAGAGGCCCTCGAGCGACTCGGGGCAGAGGACGCCCGTGACGGTGTGCTCGGCGGAGCGCCCGTTCGTGGGGTTGTTCTCGAGGAAGCCGTACTGGTAGTAGAGGGCGTTGAGCACGAGCGGGCCGCGGAACTCGTTCGTGCCGTTCTTGAACATGAGGTGGTAGAGGTCGTTCACGCCGGAGATCGGCACGATCGTCTTGAGGTACGGGTTCCCCGTCGCCGCGACCTCCCAGGGGGTCGAGCCGTCGTAGGAGACGCCGACCATGCCGATGCGGCCGTTCGACCAGGGCTGCTCGCCCAGCCACGTGATGGCCTGGTCGAGGTCCGCGCGCTCCGCGGGGCCCATGAGGTCCATGCAGGCGCCGTGGTCCGCCGTGCCGCGGACGGGCACGAAGGCCACCGCGTAGCCGTGGGGCACGAAGTTCTCCACGAGGCGCGGCAGGCGCTTGGAGAAGTCCAGCGTCGCGAGCGGCGCGAGGTAGGGGGACGCGAAGACGATGACGGGGACCTGTGTCCCCTCGGGCACGTCGGGGCGCACGACGCCGATCTCCATGCTGGCGCCGTCGTAGGCGCTCCGCAGGATCTCGATCTCCTGCGGGAGCGGGAGGAGCGCGCCCTCGACGAGCACGCGCGCGAAGTTCCCCTTCGTCTCGTACGCGCCGGGGAAGACGTGCGTGCCGGTGAAGCCCGCGGCGCCGCCGGGCGCGGCGAGCTCGTCGATGGCGCCGGGCACGACGCAGCCGGCGGCCACGAGCGCGGTCGTGAGAAGGACGGGGATGCTCCAGCCTCGCATGGGGCGCGACCCGCCCCGAGGGAGCATCAAGCTGTCGGCGATGCGGACGCGCGCAGCGCGCGGCGCACGCCCCAGCGCAGCGCGCGCTCCTCGAGCGCGACCTCGCCCGCGAGCCCGGCGCCCGCGAGGAGCGCCTCCAGCTCGCGCGGCTCGAAGTAGCGCGTGACGATGCCCTCGCGCTCGTACGCGCGCGGCGCCACCTCGCGCCCCGCGCCGTCGCGCGCGTCGCCCGCCGCGAACACCTCGAGCACGAGCCGCCCGCGCGGGCGCAGGACGCGCCGCCACTCCGCGAGCGCCGCGGCCGGCGCCTCGAGGTGCCCGAGGACGTGGATGGCGACGAGCGCGTCGACGCTCGCGTCGGCGAGCGGGAGCGCGCGCACGTCCGCGAGCGCGCCCGGCCGCCCCGGCGGGAGCGCGGCCCAGTCGAGCGCGAGCGCGTCGCGCGGGAGCGCGGCGCCCACCTTCCCGCCGCCTGCCCCCAACTCGACGACGCGCCCGCGAAGCTCCGCGAGAAGCGGCGCCGCGTGCACGGGGCCGCTCCACGGCTCGCGCTGCGCCGCGTACTTGCGCACCCACGCCGCGCGCCCAACGTCCACGCGCCGCGCACGCGAGGCGCGCGCTTGTAGGCTTTCGCCGGCGATGGGCGTTAGTTAACAGCGGTTTACTTATTCGAACGCCTCCGCGCCCCCTCCGCGTTCTCCGGTCCTCCGCGGTGAGCGGCGCGTCGACGACGATGCCTCTCTCGCGCGCCACGCCGCTTCGCGGAAAGACCCGAGGACCCGAGGACCCAAGGACCCGAGAAAAGTCTCCGCGCCACCTCCGCGCGCTCCGCGTCCTCCGCGGTGAGCGGCGGCGGGGCGCGACGATGCCTCTTTCGCGCTACGCCGCTTCGCCGGAAAACCGAGGACCCGAAGAGGGGGGCGTGCTCGCTCCCCGCGCGCCCCCGCGCCCCCGCGGTGAGCGGCGCGCGGCGCGAACACAAGCTCCATCTGGTGCGCCTCGGCTCCGAGCGCGTGCACGGCGCGGGCGCGCTCCTTCGCGAGCGCGGGGACGAGGTGGCGGCGGCGCTCGACGCGCTCGACCGCGCGCCGCGCGTCTTTCTCGAGTCCAGCGAGAAGGTCCCCCTCCCCGACGCGTCGGTGCATCTTGTCGTGACGTCGCCGCCGTACCCGATGATCGAGATGTGGGACGGCCTCTTCGAGGCGTGGACGGGGAAGCGCGTCGGCGCGCCGGGCTTCTACGACGCGTGCCACGAGGCGCTCGCGCGCGTGTGGCGCGAGTGCGCGCGCTTGCTCGTGCCCGGCGGCATGGCGGCCATCAACGTCGGCGACGCGACGCGGACCGTCGACGACTTCCAGCTCTACCCCAACCACGTGGACGTGACGCGAGCCTGCGTCGCGGCCGGGCTCACGCCGCTCGTGCCCATCCTCTGGAAGAAGCCGACGAACAAGCCCAACGCGTTCCTCGGCTCCGGCTTCCTCCCGCCCAACGCGTACGTGACGCTCGACTGCGAGCACATCCTCCTCTTCCGCAAGGGCCCGCCGCGCCGGCTGCCGCCCAAGGACCTCCTGCGCTACGCGTCCGAGTTCTCGAAGGCCGAGCGCGACGCGTGGTTCACGCAGGTGTGGGACCTCCGCGGCGTCGGCCAGACCGCGGACGAGCTCGCGCGCCGCACGGCCGCCTTCCCGGAGGAGGTGCCCTCGCGCCTCGTGCGCATGTTCAGCCTGCTGGGCGAGACGGTCCTCGACCCGTTCGCGGGCACCGGCACCACCCTCCGCGTCGCGGCAGCCGAGGGGCGGCGGGCCATCGGGTGCGAGACGGAGCCCCGGCTCCACCCGACCCTCGCCGCCCTCCGCGCCCCCGCGGGCGCCGACGTGGTGGCCCGCCTCCGCGCCCGTTACCCCGCTTGACACCACACCCCGCTCACCGCGGGGGCGCGGAG
>DASRYU010000136.1:0-2200 GCA_035687045.1 Thermoplasmatota archaeon
CACCGCCACCGCCTCGCGGTCCTCGCCCTCTCGGCGCTTCTTCTCGCCGCTTCGGCCGCGTCGCTCGCGGCGGGCGGCTCCCTGCAAAGCTATCAGGTGCCCAAGGGCACCACCTCCGGCGAGGCGTCGCGCCTCATCGACGAACAGCTGGGCGGAAGCGAGGCGACCTTTGTCGTGCTCCTGTCGCACCCGACCCTCACGTGGCGCGACAGCGCGTTCCGCGGCGCCCTCCTCGCCGCCGTCGAGCCGCTGCGGTCGGACGAGCGCGTCGCCGACGTGCTGACCCCGTACGACGTGCCGGCGTCGGAGGCGAGCGCGCTCCTCTCGCGGGACGGGCGGCGCGCGATGGTCGTCGTCACGATGGTCGGCGAGCTCCCTGAGGCGCGCGACGCGTTCCCCGAGGTGCGCGAGAAGCTGCGCTCGCCCGCGCTCGACGTGATGACGACCGACCGCGTCGCCGTCTACAGCGAGATGCAGCAGATCCTCGACGAGGACCTGAAGCGCTCCGAGGCGATCGCGCTCCCGTTCGTCCTTCTTCTTCTCCTCGTCGTCTTCGGCAGCGTCCTCGCCGCGCTCCTGCCCCTGGGCGTGGGGCTCCTCGCGGTCGCGGGCGGCGTCGCGGGCGTGATGCTCGCGTCGCGCTTCACCGACATGAGCCTGTACGCGATGAACATCGTGACGCTCATCGGCCTCGGCGTCGCCATCGACTACTCGCTCTTCATCGTGAACCGCTTCCGCGAGGAGATGCACGCCGGGCTTGGCACGGAGGAGGCGCTCGCCCGCACCCTCGCGACGGCCGGGCGCGCCACAGCCTTCAGCGGGCTCACGGTCGCGGTCGGCCTCGCGGGCCTCGCGTTCTACCGGGGGCTCTACTTCGCGAGCATCGGCATCGCCGGCGCCATCGTCGTGACGCTCGCCGTGCTCTACGCGCTCACGTTCCTTCCCGCCATCCTGTCGCTCCTCGGGCCGCGCATCGACCGGTTCCGCGTGCCCCTGCCGAGGCGGCGCCGCGGCGGCGACTTCTGGGGGGGCCTCGCGCGCCGCGTCATGCGTCGCCCGCTCCTCTTCCTCGTGCCGACGCTCGCGCTCATCCTCATCGCGGGGTCGCCGTTCCTCCACCTCAGGATGGCGAGCGGCGGCCTCGAGATGCTCCCGCCCGACGCGGAGAGCCGCCGAGCGTGGGACATCCTGCGCGCGGAGTTCCCGGAGGGCGGCCTCAACGTCGTCAGCGTCGTCATCGAGTATCCCGGGGACCCGCTCTCGCGCGAGCGCGTGGGGGCGCTGCACGACCTCGTCGGACGCATCGAGGCGCTCGAAGGGGTCAGCAGCGTCGCGAGCATCGTGAGCCTCGACGGGCGGCTGACGCGCGCCGACTACGAGAGCATGTACGCGCAGCCGCGCTCGCGGCTCCCCCCGCCGGTGCAGGAGGCGGTGAACAGGAGCGTCGGCGCGAGCATCGTCGTCGTGAGCGTCTCGACGCGCGCGCCCGAGGCGAGCGCGGAGGCGCGCGAGCTTGTGCGCGACCTGCGCGCGCTCGACCCGCCCGGGGACGGTCGCCTGCTCGTGACGGGGCCCACCGCCATCGACGTCGACACGGTGGAGCTCGTGCACCGCCACACGCCGGCCGCCGTCGCGTTCATCGTCGTCACGACGTACCTCCTTCTTCTCGTGCAGACGGGAAGCGTGCTCCTCCCGCTGAAGGCCATCGTCATGAACGTGCTGAGCATCGTCGCGAGCTTCGGCGCGCTCGTGTGGATCTTCCAGGACGGGAACCTCAGCGCGCTCCTCGGGTTCACGCCTGCGCCCATCGACCCGTCGCTCCCCGTGCTCCTCTTCTGCATCGTCTTCGGCCTGAGCATGGACTACGAGGTGCTCCTCCTCTCGCGCATCCACGAGGAGCACGAGGCGACGGGCGACAACACGCAGGCGGTGGCGAACGGCCTCGCGAAGACGGGCCGCCTCATCACGAGCGCCGCCGCCATCATGGTCCTCGTCTTCGGCGCGTTCGCGCTCGCGCAGGTGACCATCATCAAGGCCATCGGCCTGGGGCTCGCGCTCGCCATCCTCATCGACGCGACGATCGTCCGCGCGCTCATCGTGCCCTCGACCATGCGTCTGATGGGCGACCTCAACTGGTGGGCGCCCGCGTGGATGCGCAAGCTCCTGCGGCCGATGAGGCACTGACGGGCCGCGGCAAGGG
>DASRYU010000137.1:0-4445 GCA_035687045.1 Thermoplasmatota archaeon
TGCCCGCCCCGATGCGGCTCTCGCGCGACCGCGAGCACCCGCTCGGGACGCTGCGCGACGTCTACGTGCGCTTCCCCGACGGCCGCGACCTGCGCCCCGCCTTCGACCGCATCGGCACCTCGGACATTCGCGTCCGGTACAGGCTCCCCGGCCAAGGCGTCGGCGCCGAAATCTATCACACGACGGAGGAGCGGACGGCGCTCGACGCGGCCGAACCTCGCATCCGCCAAATCCTGCGCGCCGGCGGCCGCATCACGCGCATCTGGATCCTCCCCGATGAACCCGCCGCGCCTCGCGAGGTGCGCGCATGATGGCCGACATCCACGCCCCCGCCGCGCAGCCTGACGTCGAGCTCCTCGACGAGCCCACCGCCTACGTCCTCCTCATCGACCTCCCGCACGCATCGCCTGAGGACCTCGAAGTCCTCGTCACCGCGCACAGCGTCTCCGTAAAGGCGCACCCGCGCATGCGCAGCGCCCGACAGACGTTCGCCAGCGGCTACGCGCCCTTCGACCTGAAGCGCGAACTCCCCGCCGAGGTTGACGTCATGATGAGCGAGGCGCGCCTGAACGGCCCCGTCCTCCAGATCTACCTCCCCAAGCTCGTCTCGGACGTGGATCCCACGCTGCGCGACCTCGCCGGAGGTGGCGCATGACGCAGCTGAGCCCGGAGGTGCTCGCGTTCGCGCGCCTCATCCAGGACCGGCTCGACGAAGAGCAGCGCCACGGCGAAGAGTGGTCGCGCGACGACGTCCTCCAACGGCTCGGTCTCGCGCGCCAAGCCCTGATCGACCTGAACGCGGACACGATCGCGCTCACGCGCGCACCCGCGACGGCGCGCCACCACGCAGGCGTCGTCGGCCTGCAGCTCCTCCGCGCCCTGCAAGCCGCCCGCGTCCTGGAGGGACAGTAAGTGCCGGCAAGCAAGAAGCCGGCAGCCAAGAAGCGCGAAGCGCCGCGCGAGCCGCCCGCGCCGGACAGGAAGTGGCGCGAGGAAGTCGGCGACGACTCGTGGACGCCGCACCGCGTCGGCCTCAACGCCCTCGCCGCCCTCATCCTCGACACGCGCCGCGACACGAAGCTGCAGGACGCGCTCCTCGAGCACCCGGCACCCATGATCCGGTCCACTGACGGCTCCTGGTACCACCTCAGCCGCCTCGTGCAAGCAAGCCACGAGTCCCTGCCGGACGCGACGCTGAGCGAGCTCGCCGGCATGCGCGACCTCGAGGCGCTCGTCGACGCCAAGGGGCACGTCCTCGTCCGCCGCGGCGACGGCCCTCCGACCGACATGGACGCGTTGCGCGTGCGCGCGTGGATCCTCCGCGAAGCGGCTCCCGCCGAGAAGCGGCAGTACCGCCTCGACGGCGGGCCGGCCAGCGCGGACGACGTGGAGGTCGAGCGGGTCGAGAGCTCGGGCGTCAAGCTGAAGGCGGGCATGTTCCGCATGAGCATCAGCGACGAAACGGCTGAGGAACTGCGTGGTGAAGACCCGATCACGCGGAGGCTCGCCGTCGCGGTCGCGATGCGCGCGCGCAAGGACGGCGGCCGCGTCCCCACCGGTGGGGACTGGGAGGCGGCGCTCGAGAAGCTGACCACCAAGATCGAGGCCGGGTGGTGAACCCGTGGTGGATGGGATGCACACCCCCGCCGGGCTCGACCGCCGCACGCAAGTCGAGCGCGACGCGCGCGAGCTCGTCCTCGAGACGTGCCAGCGCCGCGGCGAGGACGCGGGCTATTTCCTCAGCGCCTGCAGCGCGTGCGGCGACGTCGTCATGGGCAGCAGGCACCCGCTCTGCTACCGCTGCCTCATCAGCACCACGATCGACGAGCCGACAAGGAGCGTGGCTGCGTGAAGTCTCGTGCGCTCGAGAGCATCCTCGCGTACGACCACCACAGCGCGACCGCCACGAGCCTCGAGCAGATGCGTGAGCGGCCAGCGCTCATCTTGACGCACGGTACCGTCGTTGGCGAGAACGACGTCTACCTGTACGTCTCGACTGGCGGCAACGGGTACGACGGCGACGACCTCCACACGAGCGAGAGCATCGACTGCGTTGCCATCGTGAAGAGCGCGATCGTGCGCCGCACCGCGCACGCGCTACTCCCCCTCCAGGAGGTGGGCCGATAGGCGACCGCACCGCCTTGCGCCTCGCGCTCGACCGAATCCCCCTCGCGCTCGACCGACTCGACCACGCGATGGCCACGGGCGAGGAGTTCACGAAGAGCGAGCTCGCCGCACTCGCCGGCTGCGAACACCACGCCGTCGCCGCGCGCATGAGCGAGCTGCGCCTCGAACGAGGCCAGGAGATCGTCAAGCGCTACGACAAGACGCGCAAGCTCTGGCTCTACCGCCGCATCATCCCGGAGGAATCGAGCGCGTGAGCCCCGCCACTCGTAAGAGTTCGCGCGAGCGTGTCCTCGCGGCCGCGCGCGTCCTGCCCAAGACGGCGACGGTGGCGCAGGTCGCCTTCAGGGCGAACGTGTCGGTCAAGAGCGCTGGACAGATCCTCGCGCGCGAAGCGCGGAAACATCCTGCCGGGCCAGTTTTCGAACAGCCTCCCCAAAAAGTACCCTCCCCCGGCAGGAGCCGCACAGCCTCGCGCGCTTCTTCTTTTTCGACCACTCCGTTACTAGTTAACAACTTACTAGTAACGAGAACGAGAGAGAGCGAGAGAGAAGATGAAGACGAAGTCGAAGCGAACGGGGGGCGCTCATCTTGAGCAGCGTCGTCCGCAGCTTCAGCTTCCCGGCAGACGACCTCGACGACCTCCAGGACCTCGCCGAGGAGCACGGCGGCTGGTCGCAGCTCTTCCAGGACCTCTACAAGCCGCTCCTCGCGTACCGCGCCAAGCACGGCCGCGATCCCGAGGGCGAGGAGATCGCTGCGCTCGCCGCCAAGCGGAAGGCCGAGCGTGAGGAGGAGCGAGAGCAGCTCGCCCGCCTGCGCAAGGAAAAGGCCCAACGCCGCGCCAAGGCGGCCGAAGCCAAGATCGCGGAGCGCGTCGCCAGGAAGCGCGCCGCCTTCCCGACGCCCGAGAAGCTGGGCGAGGCGCACGCCTACGCGACGACTGCGAAGCTGCAGGAGCTCGCGCAGGAGTACGCGTACGACGTCGAGGAGGTCCTCCTCGCAGCACAGCGGCGGCGCGCTCGAGACGAAGCAGAGGCCGAAGCGCGCATCCGGCCCATGCCCGCGACGTTCGACGAGTGGGTCGACTACGGCCTCGCCAGCTTCCGGCTGTACAAGTACGACGACGCCGTCCGCAACCTCGACCGCATCGCGCGCGAGCACAAGCTCGACCGCGCCGCGTACGCGCGCGCCGTGACGAACAAGTGGCGCGGCCAGCAGAACCTGCCCACGCTCGTGAGCGAGGAGCGTGGCTCCTGATGGAGCACGAGCTCGTCGTCGAGCGGCCTGGCCGCTTCGGCGCTGGCAGCGTCACCGTGCGCTGCGCGTGCAAGCACTACGCGCGCACCGCAGGCGGCGGCGACCTCGACGCGTTCGAACAGAAGGCGCGCGACGAGTACCCCCAGCACATTGCTGAGCTGGAGGAGGCGGAGCGCGAGCGGGCGCGCCTTCGCAGCATGTGGGCGAAGGCGACCAAGGAAGAAGCGCGCTGGATCACGAGCGAGCCCGCGCCGATCCGCGCGAAGCCGGGCGGCGCGCTGCCCAAGCGCGACGACACGCCGTACCCCGTCGTTCACCTGAAGGACGACGGGACGGCGCTGCTCCATCCTCGCGGCTACAAGAACGGCCGCGTGCAAGTTCTCCCGCCTCTCATGGCGGACCAGCAAACATCCCCCCAGGAGGTATCCTGAGATGGCAAAGACCACCACGACCACGAAGAAGGAAGCGAAAAAGCCGAGCGTGCCGGAGCTTGCGCGCATCGACCTCCCTGTCCAGCAGCAGGGTCTCGAGAAGTGGGCGGCCAACCCGGAGGACGTCATCGGGCGCGCTGCCGACTCGCCCGCCACCGTCGTCAACATCCCGCTCGAGGTGATCGTGGAGAGCACGGAGAACGCGCGCCGCACGTTCGACCAGGCGGAGCTCGAGGGCCTCGCGCAGAGCATGCGCGCGGTCGGCCTGCGCGAGGCGGTCGAGCTCAAGCCCCGCGGAGCGCGCGACGACGGCTCGCCGGGCGCGTACGAGCTCGTGGACGGCGCGCGCCGCTATCGCGCCGCCAAGCTCCTCGGCTGGAAGACGATCCCTGCTTGGATCCACAACGACAGCGATCTCGTGACGGCGACGGTGCGCGCGGTGCGCAACAACCAGCGCGTGAACCTCACGCCATACGAGGAAGCCCTCGACTTCCGCAACATCATGGAGAAGGGCGCGACCGTCGACCAGGTCGCCGCCCTCGTCGGCCGCAGCCCCGAGACCGTCAAGAGCCGCCTCGAGATCCTCGACCTCCCGGAGGATGTCGCCAAGCGCGTCGGCGAGAACGGGTT
>DASRYU010000138.1:0-8999 GCA_035687045.1 Thermoplasmatota archaeon
TCCTTGCCGCCGCCGTCCTGGACGGTGAGCGTGACGGCGTAGGTGCCGGGCGTGTGGAACGTGTGCGTGACGCTCGCGGGGATGCTCGTGCCGGTGCGCAGCGTGCCGCCTTCGCCGGTGTCGAGCGTCCATCCCACGATGCCCTTGTCGTCGTGGCCGCCAAGGTGGAACGTGACCGTGAGCGGGACGACGCCCTCGGCGCGGTCGGCCGAGAGGGCGGCGCGCGGGGGGTCGTCGGAGCCCGCGAGCGTGCCCGTGACGGCGATGCTGCCGACGTCGAAGTCGTACGTCTGGCCGGCGACGGGGGAGTCGATGAGGATGCCCGAGGAGCTCACGCGGACAAGCGAGATGCTATCGACGCTCTTCGCGTCGCCGTGCGACAGGAGCGTCGCGCTCAGCGTGAAGGCGCCCGCGGGGAGCGAGCTCACGTCGATGGCGGCGGTCCACGTGGCGCAGGCGGCGTCGCACGTGGCGACGACGGGGGCGAGGCCGGTCGCCTGCACGAGGACGCTCGTCGCCGGGGGCGGCGTGTCGCCGACGGTGATGGAGGCCTGGCCCGTGCCGGTGCCGTCGGCGTTGGTCGCGGTGAGGACGGCGAGGAACGTGCCGGTCGTGGCGTAGACGTGGCTGAACGAGCCTGGGATGCTGCCCGTGCCGCTCGCGCTCTCGCCGTCGCCGTAGTCGATCGACCACGTGGCGACGTTCGCGGGCGTGGCGCTCGCGCTGAAGATCACGCTCAGCGGAGCGACGCCGCTCGTGGGCGTCGCGACGAGGCTGACGGTGGGCGGCGTGACGACGCTGCCGGGGAAGGTGTAGTCCTTGCCCGTGCCGGTGGTGTCCCAGCCGGTGTACGAGGCGATGCCGCCGACCGCGGCGCCCGAGGCGGCGCTGGGCGTCGAGATCTTCGAGTTGCCGGGCGGGTCCTGGAGCGCGGTGCGCGGGACGACCCACCACACGATGTCGCTCGCGGGGTCGACGCTTCCCTGGAGCGTCGTGATCTCCGCGAAGTTGTTGCCCGTCTGCGTGTAGAGCACCTGCAGGCTGAAGCGCGTCGCGTTGTCGGCGCGCGGCGGGCCGCCGGCGGCGGTGACGGGGCTGTAGAGGGCGCTCACGCGCAGGCCGGTGAACGTGCCGGTCATGCGGCCGCTCCAGGTGGGGTCGGAGACGGTCCAGCCGGGCTGGAACGTGACGGCGTAGGTGACGAAGGCGGTGGTGGACGCGTCGGCGGGGATGTCCTGCACCTTGAGGCCGACGTAGAGGTTCGTCGCGTCGCTGTCGAACCAGGCGCTCTGGATGTTGAGGTGGGGGAGCGTCGCCTCGAACGGATCGACGACCTTGTCGGTGATCTCCGGGTCCGCCGGCGGCGAGGAGGGCGCGGGCTTCGCGGAGCGCGGCCCGGTGCCGATCTTCTTCACGGGGAGGTTCGCGACGTTGAGCGCGTAGTTGCCGCCCAGCGTCGAGTCGACGGTGGACGTGGCGCCCGTCTCGAGCTCGCCCACGCCGTAGAAGGCGATGGTCTCACCCTGGATGTCCGTGAGGACCTCGTTGCCCTGGTAGCCGTGCGCGGCCATCGCCGCGAGCGGGTAGGTGAACGTGATGCGGCCCGGCGTGCCGGGCGTGACCGTGCACGGCGCGGCGCTCTGGCTCCACGCGAAGTTGTCCTCGATGTAGCCGTAGGTGCACGAGTAGCCGGTGAAGCCGGCGGTGAGCTGCACCATGTCGCGCTGCGTGGGCGTGGGACCCTGCCAGTGCACGGACCAGACGGCGCCGGCCATGCCCTGCTCGAGGTGCTGCGTGATGCTCGCGAGCGTCTTGACCTGGAGCTCGAGGACGGGCTCGCCCGCGGCGGTCTTCGTCGCGCGCACGCGCACGATGTCCATGTCCGCGATCTGCGTGCCAAGGAGCGGGTTGGGCGCGTCCCCCTCGGGGTCGGTGACGATCTGCGTCATGCCCGAGGAGCTGAGCGTGATGGACTTGCAGAGCTCGTCGCTGTCGATGCCGTCCGTGACGGTGAGGCAGACGTTGTACGTGCCGGGCGCGGCGTAGGTGCGCGAGGCGGTGACGCCGCCCACGAGCGGCGAGCCGTCGCCGAAGCTCCACTGGTACGCGAGCGCGTCGCCGTCGGCGTCGGTGCTCGCGCCGCCGTTGACGCTCAGGGTGAGGCCGCTCACGGTGTGGCTGTAGGCCGCGACGGGCGCCGTGTTGCCGGCGTACTCCACGATGCCCTGCACGACGATGATATCGCTCTCCACGGTGGCGCCGTCGGCGGGGGAGGCGATGCGCACGACGCCGTCGCCGCCGCCACCGCCGGAGATGGTCGCCTGCGTGCTGTCGGAGGCGGCCGCGCCGTCGGAGCCGACGACGCTGAGCGTGACGGTGTAGGTGCCGCCGCTCGCGTACGTGTGCTGGCGCGTGAACGCGCTGCCCGCGAGCCCGGAGAGGCTCTCGACGACGCCGTCGCCCCAGCTCACCGTGGCGGTGTAGGGGCTCGCGGCGCCGATGCTCGCGGTGAGCGTCACGGGCGAGCCGGCGACGCCGGCGAGGATGCCGGTGATGTCGACGCTCGCGGTGTCGTGCTCGGCGTAGAGGCCGCGCCCGCCCAGCTGGCGGGCGATGGTGCTCACGGCGCGGGTGGACTGCGAGGGCGTGCCGGAGGGGAGGTTGCACGCGCCGATGCAGCCGTCGGCGTAGCCCACGAGGACCATGCCCTTCGGGTCGAGCGTCGCGCCCATGAAGTCGAGGAGGTTGCGGCCGCTGCCGCAGAAGGCGCCGGCCGCGCACATCCAGCCGCGCTGGACGGGCTCGGGGTCGCCGAGGACGGTCGTCCACGTCTGGCCGCCGTCGTAGGTGTAGGAGACGTAGAGGTACCACACGCCGGGCCAGTTGGAGGCGAACGGGTTGCCGTCGGTGGTGCTGCCGAGGTACGCGACGGCGGCGCGCTCCGGGTCGCCCGAGAGGACCTTCATGAACGTCGCCGTCTTGATGCCGGCGTCGGCGCCGACGTTCTTCCACTGGCTCCACGTCGTGCCCTTGTCGTCGGAGTACGCGGCGACGGGGAGCCACGTCGGGTCCTCCGCCGCCATCCAGACGCGGTTGTTCTTCGAGGTGGCGATGGACGGGTCGAAGCCGGTGCCCGGGGAGGTGATGCCCGTCTGGTACGACCGCCACGAGGCGCCGTTGTCGTCCGTGCGAGCGAAGCCGACCTTGCCGTTGCAGTTGCGCGTCGGGACGTACGCCGTGCCGTCGCGCGAGACGTTCACGTGGCCGTGCAGGCCGAAGCAGGGGCCCTGCCAGTTGACGGGCGGCGAGTAGACGAGGCCGCCGTCGTAGGAGACGACGCACGCGTTCGCCGGCCAGTTGAGCCAGCCCTGGGCGCAGTAGTAGGTCGCGCGGTCGTGGATGGCCTGCGCGGGGCGCGGCTCCTTCCACGGCCCGGCGCCGATGGTCTGGTGGTCGAAGGCGCCGGCGCACTGGTTGCCGGTGGGCGTCCACGTCTTGCCGTCGTCGTCCGTGTACGACATGATGCTGCACTCGCCGTCGAGGCCACCGGCGAAGGTGCGGCCCGTGCCGAGGTCCGTGAACATCATCGGGTCGATGTTGTAGATGCTGTTCGGGGGCGAGCGGCGCTGCCAGTTCGCGGTCGGCGGGTTCGCGTTGAGGTCCATCGTGACGGCCCACGCGATGGTGTTCTCCATGAACCACACCGTGCCCGTCTGGTGGTTGATGCCGATCGTCGGCTCGCTCTGGCTCGGGTTCGTGAGCGTGTTGCGGAAGTTCGCGAACGTAGGCGCGCCCGGCGGCGGCGTGGTGGGCGCCGCGGCGGCGGTCGGGACGAGCGGGAGCGCGATGGGGACGAGCATGATGAGCGCGACAGCGACCGCGATGTGGCGGGACGACAAGCGAATGGCCTCCGAGCGAGTGCGCAGGCTACGCTGGGTCGAACCGCGAGCGCGCCCGCCGGGGGAGCGATGCGCGCAAAGGCCTCCCGAGCCTCCTGGTCCTCGTCGGGGACAGCTTGTGGCGTAGGATAAGCGTTCTGCACGGGCAGTGAGGAAGGTACGTGGTCTCAGCGCTCGCGGATGACGAGGTCGCGCGTGGACGCAGGGTCGCCGTCGTCCGCCGAGACGGCGACGATGAGCTTGCCCTGCGGGCTGACCGTGGCCGTGAAGAAGTCGCCGAAGTTGCGGTCGCGCGCGCCGCCGCTGCACGTGACGCCCACCGGCGGGGAGATGATGCCGCGGTGGACCGGCAAGGCGGTGAGCGCGATAGCATCGCCGCGCGGCTCCCCGTTCGACGACAGCTCGCGCGCGTGCGGGACCCAGCCGGCGCCGGCGACGGCGGGGCAGTCGGTCGCGCGGAACGAGCCGTCGGCGTGGAGGTAGACGACCCACGCCGTGTTCCCGCGCGCCGCGAGCCACGGAAGCGTGGACGTGCCGCCCGCGTGCGAGACCTTCACCGGCGCCGACCAGCTCACGCCGTCGCTCGAGCGCGAGACGTAGACGCCGAGCGCGCCGTCGGTCGCGTCGCTCCACGCGACAAGCAGGCCGGAGCCCGTCGCGGCGATGGCGGGGTAGACGTTCGCGGCGGAGACGCCGCGCTGCGCGACGAGGGTCTGCGCCCACGTGAGCCCCCCGTCGCGCGACGTGCTGAGGCAGACGGCGTTGCCGTCGCGGCAGACGTAGACGAGATGGACGGCGTTGCCCACCGCGACGAGCGGGCCGTTCGCGATGCCCGGCTCGTCGAGCGAGCTCCACGCGCGCCCGCGCGGCGGGAACGTGAGGCCGCGGTCGTCGGAGCGCGCGACACCCGACGACTCGCCCTGCCCCGCGGCGCCGAACTCGCGCGCGACGACGTACACGCGCCCCTGCGCGTCCACCGCGAGCCACTCGCGGTCGAAGTATTGCGACGCGCCTCCGAGGGGCGCCGTCTGCCACGTCTCGCCGCGGTCGCGCGAGACGCTCACGATGTTGCCGCGCGGGCCCAGCTGCGTGACGTACACCATGCCGGCCGGGCCCGCCGCGATGTCGACCTCGCCGCCGCCGGTGACGTCGGTCGTGACGCGGTGCGAGCTGAACGTCGCGCCGCCGTCCTTCGAGATGAATACGCGCGGCGCGCCGCCGTTGGGGTCCTGCGCCGCGACGTAGATGCGGTCGCCTTCGGGGGAGAAGACGACGACGGGCTCGGGGCCGCCGGGGCCGAGGTCCTGCGGCGCAAGGAAGCGCGACGCGCCGCCGGCCGAGGGAGCGGGCCCGGGCGCGTCGCCTCCGCCCGGCGTCGCGCAGCCGGCGACGAGGAGCAGGAGGAGTGCGAGAAGCGGCGCGCGCATCGACGGCGTGAGGCCACCGTGGTTTCAAGTGGCTTGCGGCGCCTCGCGCCGCCGTTGCGCGTCCTCGCGATCCTCACGCTCCTTCTCGCGCCCGCGCTCGCGGGGTGCGCGGCGCCCGAGGCGCGACCCGCCGCGGCGCCGGAGCTGCGCCTCCTCGCGCTCGACGGGCGCTGGCCCTTCGACCCGGCGCGCGCGGAGGCGCTCGTGGCCCGCGCCGGCGCGCCCGCGCCGGTGGGCGCGCTCGTCTTCGGCGAAGCGATGGGCGAGCGCGCGGCGGCCGACCATGTCGGGCTCGACGAGGCGGCGGCGCGCGCGTTCGGCCTCGAGCCGCTGGCACCCGGCGAGGCGCTCGTCACGCGCGCGTGGGCCGAGCGCGAGGGCGCGCGCGAGGGCGAGGCGCTCGAGCTCCGCGCGCAGGCGCACCCCGACCCGTACGTCGCGACGTACTTCGAGATGGAGCGCACGCCGCCGTGCGAGCGGCGTCCCGACGCGAAGCTCTGCTTCCTTCCCATCGTGGAGGAGGGCGTGGCGCGCCTGCGGCTGCGCGTCGACGAGGGCGCGCGCGACGCCGGCTTCCTCCCCGACCTCGTCGAGCTGGGCCCCGGCGCGCGCCCCGCGTGGTGGAACGGCACCTTCGAGGGGCCGCAGGGGGAGCGGCATGCGTTCACCGCGCACGCGCCGCCCGAGGGGAACCTCACGCCAGCCGAGTTCGACGGCGCGATGAGCGCCGGCGAGTGGATCGTCTCCTTCCGGCTCGAGACGCGGCACGGCGTCGCGCCCGCCGGCGCCGCGGGCATCGTCCGCCTGCGCGAGCCGGGTTACTTGTGGTTCGACGACCGCCTCCAGCAGCACACGGAGGCCGCGGTGCAGGCGCGCGCGGTGCTCGCGAACGCGACCGCGACGCGCGCGGAGGTGCGCGTGCGCGCGCTCGTCGACGCGCTCCCCGCCGGCGCGCAGGTGGCGCTCTCGCTCGAGGACGCGCGCGCGCTCGCCGGCACGCGCGGCGTCACGGCGCTCCTCGTGAACTGGACGGACGCCCACGCCGCCGCCGTGGATGCCGCGCGCGGCCCCGACGGCGTCTCGCTCGCGCTGCGCCCGCGCGGGCTCGGGGACGCCGCGCCCCCGCCGGCGCGGCAAGGCGACCTCGTCTTCGCGGCGCCCGCCGGCATCGACGTGGCGACGCTCCCCCCCGTCGAGGGCGCGGGCGCTCCCGCGCTCGCGCTCGCGGGGCGCGCGCCCGTGGGCGAGGCGGCGCTCATGGACGGCGAGCCGCTGGGTGCGGACGTCCTTCTCCTGGCGCACGCGGACGGACCCCTCCCGTGGAGCCTTCCCGCGGGCGCGCGCTGGACGGTGCCCCAGGACGCGCTCGAGAACCTCACCCGCTCGCGCACGCTCGCGCTCGCGAGCGCCGACCTTCTCGCCGCGCCCGTCGCCACGGCGCGCATCGAGCTTGGCGCCGGCAACCTCACGCGCTCGATGGTCGCCATCGGCGGCGTCGAGGGCGGCCCCGACGGCGCGCTGTGGACGAGCGCCGCGCTCCTCGCGGGCGTGGGGCGCCCGGGGCTCGCGCGCGTCCTTCTGCCGGTGGAGCCGGGCGCCGACCGGGACGAGGTGGCGCGCCGCGCCCTCGACGCGTGGGCCGGGCACGGCGTCGCGCTCGACCGCTGAGGCGGCGCTGGCTTCTTCCGGCGCGGCGCGGTGCGAGGCGCGTGAGCTTCCACGAGGCGCTGCCGCAGCCGTGGACGTACGCCCTCCTCGCCGCGCTTGGCGGCGTGGCCGCCGGCATCGTGGCGCGGGCGGTCATCCGCCGCGTCGCGCTCCCGCTCGCGCGCCGCACGCCCACCGATGTGGACGAGGTGGTGCTCGCGGCCGCCGCGACGCCGACGCTCCTCACGCTCTCGCTCCTCGGCTTCGCCGCCGCCGCGCGCCTGCTGGACCCCTCGCGCGAGGCGTTCGTGTCGCGCGCGCTCCTCACGTCGCTCGTGCTCGTGTGGGGGTGGACGCTCGCGCACCTGGCGAGCCAGCTCCTCGCGCACTCGGGGCGCAAGGTGGAGGGGCGCTCGCACGCGCGCGGCGTCGTCATCCTCGGCCGCTTCGCGAAGGCCGTCGCGGCCGTCATCCTCTTCTTCACCGTTCTCGCGCTCTGGGGCGTCAGCATCACGCCCCTTCTTGCGAGCGCCGGCATCGCGGGCATCGCGCTCGCGTTCGCCGCGCAGGACACGCTCGCGAACCTCTTCGCGGGCGTCGCCATCTTCCTCGACCGCATCTTCGAGGTCGGCGACGTCATCGTTCTCGAGGAGGGGCAGCAGGGGGAGCTGCGCGGGGTCGTGCGCGACATCGGCCTCCGCAGCACGCGGCTGCTCACGCGCAGCGACGTCATCATCGTCGTGCCCAACAGCGTCATCGCCAGCGCGCGCGTCGTGAACGAGAGCGCCTCGCGCGGCCGCTACCGCGTCTCCGTCCGGACGCGCGTCGGCTTCGACTCGGACCTCGAGCACGTCGAGCGCGTGCTTCTCGAGATCGGCCGCGGCCAGCCGGGCGTGCTGCGCGACCCCGAGCCGCGCGTGCGCGTCCGCGCGTTCGAGGACAGCGGCATCCGCGTCGACCTCCTCGTCTGGATCGTCGACCCGTTCGAGCGCGGCCCCGTCGTGCACCAGATCTCGAAGGCGATCCACCGCCGCTTCGGCGAGGAGGGGATCGTCATCCCGCTCCCGCAGCGCGTGCTCCGCCAGCAGCCGGCGCCGTAGCCGCGGCCGGCTGCCCGCGAAGGCGCGCGCGAGGCCGGCGCAGCGGCGCGCCGCTTGCACGTCGCGTTCGCAAACCCTTTTATAAGACGCACCTCTCGATGGATTCGAGATGGCGCTCTCCTTCGCCGCCTGGCAACCCTACCTCCTCATGGTGGTGTTCGCCGGCCTCGGCCTCATGGGCGCCGGCTTCCTCTGGCGGGACCGGCGAGCGCACCTCCTGCGCGCCGCGGGCTGGACGCTCTTCGCGTTCTATTGGCCCTTCCAGGCGCCCGAGTTCTTCTGGCCCACCAAGACGAGCGAGCCCGACCCCATCAACGGCTGGTTCACGCTCCTTGGCCCCATCTTCCTCCTCTGGATCGCGTGGCACGAGATCAAGAGCTATCGCTGGAACGAGGACCCCGAGGCGCTGCGCTGGTTCACCGGCGCCGCCGTCGTCTCCGCGGCCACGTACTTCATCATCTACGAGTTCCCCGCCGTCCAGCGGGAGCTCATCTACTACACGACCGTCCAGAGCGTCTGGATGCTGCGCGCGCTCTTCGGCGTGGACGCCGTGACGGTGGGCCCCGACGCGGAGGGCGCGAGCCACATCTACCTCAACGGCGGCACGGAGTACGCCGTCACCGTCATCCTCGCCTGCACGGCCATCCAGAGCATCATGATCTTCGTGGGCGCCATCGCGTGCCTGAAGGCCGACAGCGCGCGCAAGTGGAAGGCGTACGCCATCACCGTCCCCACCATCTACGTGCTCAACCTGTTCCGCAACGCGGGCATCGTGTACGGCTACAAGATCCTCAACTGGGACCCGCTGGGCACCGGCTCGTTCGAATGGATGCACTCGTGGGTCGGCAAGATCGGCTCCCTTGTCGCGATGGTCGTCATCGCGCTCGCCGTCTTCTCGACGCTCCCCGAGCTCCACAGCAACATCC
>DASRYU010000139.1:0-8491 GCA_035687045.1 Thermoplasmatota archaeon
GAGCCCGCGGAGGAGGCGCGGAGGGGCCGCAGCTCGTGTGCGGGCGTGGCCACGCCCGCACACGAGCTGCGGCCCCTCCGCGCCTCCTCCGCGGGCTCCGCGTCCTCCGCGGTGAGCGGGTCCCGCTCGCCCGCCACCTCAAAGCCGCGTGAGGAACGCCCGGAACCCGAGCCCCGCCCCGCCGATGAGGCGCTCGCTGCGGAGGCGGCGCTGCGCCTCGACGAGCTCGCCCTTGTCGAGCCACACGCCGTGGCACTCGGTGCACGTGTCGATCTCGACCTCCGCGACGTGGCCTTCGACGCACTCGTGCCCGCAGCGGGGGCAGCGGAAGGGGCTGACGACCTTCACGAGCGGGAGGCGCGTGGCGAGCTGCTCGAGCTCCTTGTCGTCCGTCACGCGCCGGAGCTCCCGCGCGTCGAACCACGTGCCGCCGCACGTCGTGCAGCGGTCGAGGACGACGCCCTCGACGGCGCGCTTCTCCATCGGCTTCCCGTCGTGCGGGCACTCGAGGACGACCTCCGTCTCGGCCTTGCGCTCGAAGAGGGGCATGCGCCTCGACCCGCGTTGAGCGTGCATGAAGGCGCGCCTGCTGCCGCCCGCAGGCTGCGCTGCGAGCCGAAGGGCGGCTCACCGCGGAGCTCGAGAAGAATCTCTCCGCGCGTTCTCCGCGGGCTCCGCGTCCTCCGCGGTGAGCGTCGACGCGTCAGGTGAAGAGCGGCCGGCCCGTCATCGCCTCGGGCTGCGGCAGCCCCATCGCGGCGAGCACCGTGGGCGCGACGTCCGCGAGGATGCCGGGGCGGAGCTTGCGCGCGCCGGCGGGGCCGACGTAGTAGAGCGGCACGGGGAGCGTCGTGTGCGCCGTCTGGGGCGAGCCGTCCGGGTTCGCCATCTCCTCGGCGTTGCCGTGGTCGGCCGTGATGAGCACGTGATAGCGCCCTTTGGCCGCGGCGAGGAGGCGGCCGACGCACTCGTCCACCGTCTCGACCGCCTTCACCGTCGCCTCGAAGCTCCCGGTGTGGCCTACCATGTCGCAGTTGGCGTAGTTGATGACGACGAGGTCGACGCCCGCGCCCAGCGCCTCTTCCGCGGCCTGCGTGATGCCGCGCGCGCTCATCTCGGGCGCGTGGTCGTACGTCGGCACGTGCTTCGGGCTCTGGACCATCCGGCGCTCCTCGCCGGGGAAGGGCGTCTCCTCGCCGCCGTTGAGGAAGTACGTGACGTGCGCGTACTTCTCCGTCTCCGCGATGCGCATCTGGCGGAGCCCCGCGCGGCTCACGACCTCGCCGAGCGTGTCGCGGGGGCGCTCGTCGCCGAACGCGAACGGGAACGGGAAGGCGTCCTCGTAGCGCGTCATCGTCGCGAGGTGGAGGCTCGGCCGGTCGCTCACGTCGAAGCCGGCGAACCCCTTCTCGCCGAGCGCGCGGCTCATCTGGCGCGCGCGGTCCGGCCGGAAGTTGAAGAAGATGGCCGCGTCGCCGTCGCGCACGTGCAGGTCCGGCCGGATGACGGCGGGCTCGAGGAACTCGTCCGTCACGCCCGCCTTGTACGACTGCTGGACGTATTCGGCGACGCTGCGCGCGTCGAGGCCCTTGCCGCGGACGATGGCGTCGTACGCCTTCTTCGTGCGCTCCCATCGCTTGTCGCGGTCCATCGCGTGATAGCGTCCCGCGACGGTGGCGACGACGCCGACGCCGAGGCGCTCCATCTCCTCCTCCAGCCGCGCGAGGTACGCCGCGCCGCCGGTGGGCGACGTGTCGCGGCCGTCCGTGAACGCGTGCACGACGACGCGGTCCCCCTCGAGCCCCTGCTCCTTCGCGAGGCGCAGCAGCGCGTGCAGGTGCTCCTGCGAGGAGTGCACGCCGCCGTCGGAGACGAGGCCGAGGAGGTGCAGGTTCCCGCCGCCCGCGACGGCCTTGCGCGCGGCCTCCACGAGCGCGGGGTTCGCGAAGAAGTCCCCCTTCTGGATGGCCAGGTCGATGCGCGTGAGCGTCTGGTAGATGACGCGCCCCGCGCCGATGTTCATGTGGCCGACCTCGCTGTTCCCCATCTGCCCTTCCGGGAGGCCGACGGCGAGGCCGGACGTTTCGAGGTGCGTGCGCGAGAGGTGCGCGGCGAACTTCGACAGCGTGGGCGTGCGGGCCGCCTTGATGGCGTTGCCCTCCTCCTCGTCGCGCAGGCCGAAACCGTCGAGGATGATGAGGAGCGCCTTCTCCGTCATGACGACGCGCCATCGGGGGGCCCGGCTTATGGCTTTGGCGTCGCCGCGCGCTGGCCAGGCCGCGAAGACGCGACGACGCGAAGGCGAAAGGATCCCCGCCGTCGCGTCTTCGCGTCGTCGCGGCTCTTCGCGGACGCGAGGCGCTACAGAAGGTAGAACGCGAGCGCGAGGCCGAGCACTCCGCCGACGACGATGGAGACGAGGTTCGTCTCCTCCTTCGTGAAGAGCCCGTCCCCCTCGAGCGTCGCG
The DNA here is from genome assembly GCA_035687045.1 of Thermoplasmatota archaeon. Classification (GTDB taxonomy): domain Archaea; phylum Thermoplasmatota; class SW-10-69-26; order JACQPN01; family JAJPHT01; genus JAJPHT01. Next base: position 2,468 of record DASRYU010000139.1, read on the forward strand.
CCGAGGATGCTGTCCACCTGGCATCCGACGAATCCGCAGAAGGCGGGGATGGCGAGGGCCCACCAGGAGAGGGACATCTCCAGGGGGCCGCCCTGGCCGAAGTGCAGGAACGCGATCCCCAGGAGCGCCATGACGATGCCGCCGCCGAGCGCCGCGAGCGTGCCCGGGAGGCTCACGCCGCCGTCGACGCCGGCGGGGACCTTGCGGAACGTGGTGATGAGGTAGACGTTGCGCGCGAGCGAGCCGAACTCGGAGGCGAAGGTGTCGGCGGCGGCGACGGCGACGGCGGAGACGTACGCGATGGTGGCGACGTCCGCGCCCCAGTTCTGCGCGGTGAGCGGCGCCGTGACGGCGAGGACCGCGGGCGCGAGGCCGTTGCCGATGACGTTGCGCGTGCTGCGGCGCCCGCCCGACTTCTCGCTCACCTTCGCCGCCTCCTTCTCCGCGAAGCGGAAGCGCGTCGCGGCGCTCCCGAGCCCGAGGAGCGCGAAGAGGAGGAGGAGCCACCAGAAGTTGGTGAAGAGGACGATGAGCGCCCCCATGAGGAACGCCGCGAACGCGCCGGCCGCGTTCAGCATGTCCTTGCGGTACGTGTAGACGCCGATGGCCGCGACGGCGGCGACCTGGATGAGCTTCGCCGCCGTGAAGAAGTCCGCGATGGCCATGGCGCCCCCGGTCAGGTCTTCGCCGCGATGACGCGACGACGCGATGCGAGGAGAGGTCGCGTCATCGCGTCATCGCGGCGGGATGGTCGTTCAGAGCTGCTCTTCTTCGGCGGGCTGCGCCTCGTCGGCGCCGCTCTCCGTCTGGGCGGGCTCGTCCGCGCCGCCCTCGGCGGGGGCCTCGGCGCCCTCCGCGCCCTCGGCGCCCTCGGCGGGCGTCTCGGGGGCGGGCGCGGCGAAGAGGTCGACCGTCGCGAAGTAGGTCTCCGGCTCCGAGGTGATCTCGGACTTGCGGATCTCCACGCGCTTGAGCGGGTAGATCTTGCGCGCCTGGTTGTAGATCGTCTGGCCGAGGTCGCCGTTCACGACGACCTTGATGAACGCGGCGTGGTCCATCTCCTGGGCGGCCGACTGGATCGTGTCGACGGTCAGGCGGCGGATCTCCTGCTCCTGGCTCGACTGGGCGCGGCGGTCCGTGACGGCCATGGGCTTCACGCGCATCTTGAAGCCGTCCTTCGTGACGACGTCGACGACGCTGTCGATCTTGCTGTGCTTCCTGCGCGTGAGGCGGCGGATGTAGTCCGACGTGAGCTCGTGGCCCGCGAACTTCGTCGCGCACTCGTTGCCGCGCACGGCCTGCACCTTGAACATCATCTTCACGTGCATCTTCGAGAAGTCGCCCGTGAGGTCCTGGAGCGTGGCCTCGGCGACGCGGCCGATGAGCTTGTCCTGCTCATCCGCGAGCGTCTCGGCGATGACGGCGCCGTTGTACATGGGAGGCGCGCGGATGTTGTACCACTGCTTCGCCTTCCACTTGTCCTTGACCGCCTTCACTGCCTTGCGGCTGACCTTCTTCTTCGCCTGCGCGGCCTGATCGCCCTTGTCCTGTGCCATTGGGATTCCTCGCTTGATGGATCCCCAGAAAAGAATGCTCGACGACGGCCACGCCCCAGCCTGATGTCTCCCGCGTATGCGCCGTGGGCGCTGGGTGGGTAGCGAGTCGGAGTCGCATCCTCTCCACGGTCGACGGCTGGGGGCCTCGCGCGGATGGTGCACCGGCGACGCCCCATCGGCTATTTGATGCTTTGCGCGGCGGGGGTGGCGGGGCGCGCGCCCGGCGGGCGGCAGCCGACGAACCCTTTTGCAGCCTGGAGGTTCGTCGGGGTGCATGGACTCGCGACACCTCCTCCCGCTCGCGGCGCTCGCGCTCGCCATCGCGTCGCTCGGTCCGTGGGCGCACGGGACGTTCGTCGAGCAGCCCATCTTCGGCGAGGAGCAGGCGACGTCGCGCACCGTCATGGGCTGGGAGGCCGGTGGGACGCTCCTCGCCGCCCTCGCGCTCGCCATCGCCGTCGCCGCGTGGGTCGCTCCCGCGGCGCGCGCGTCGCGCCTTGCCATCCTCGGCGCGCTCGTGGGAACGGCCGTCGGGCTCGCGCTCGCGCTCTCGAACGACGGCCTCTCCATGTCGCTCGTCTACTTCCACGTCTTCGCGGAGTGGCGCGACGTGCGGCTTGGGGCCGGCCTCATCGTCGCGTGCGTCGCGTGGCTCGTCGCGGCCGGCGTCTGGTTCGTGCGCGAGGTGCCGCCCTTCGACGCGGACGCGGAGAGCGGGTAGCCCTACGGCAGCAGGCGGACGAGGAAGTCGATGACGAACTCGTCGCCGTCGCCGTCGTCGAGGCCGTCCTGGCTCACGGCGACGAAACCGTCGGCGCAGTCGGAGGCGCTCACGGCGACGAGCCCGTTCGCGCAGCCGGTGACGCTCACGCCGACGAGGGGCTGCGGGTTCGCGCCGTAGTCCGACGAGCCGCTGCAGTCGGTCCAGCAGTCGGCGCTGCCAAAGAGGCTCACCGAGAGCGTGTCGGCGTCCGTGTCGCCGTCGGAGACGACGATGCCGTTGGGCGCGTGCGGCAGGCCGACGCCGACAAGGACGAGCCGCTCGGGCGTGGGCGTCTGGGCGTACGCGCTCGCGCACGGGTGCGGGCCGCACACGCGCCACCAGACCATGCTGCCCTGCGCGTCGCCGTGCATGGAGACGGCGATGGCGCCGGTGGCGTTGCCGAAGACGCTCACCGCGAGGAGGTCCGCGTCGGTGTCCTGGTCGTATCCGACGGCGACGAGGCCGTGCGCCGACGCGGGCGCGGCGACAAGGACGAGCGAGAGGAGGGAGAGCGAGAGGACGCGCATGCGCCGCGCGACGCGGCGCGCCCGTATGGCCCTTTTCGTGAGCGCCGCTGGCCTTAGTGGATGACGAGGCTGAACTCGCCGTCGGCGCGCTCCTCGACCTCGAGCTCCGCGGCCTTGCGCCACGGGCCGGCCCCGTAGCGCGCCTCGACGACGAAGCGGCCGCGCATCGCGCCCGCGCCGGGCACCTGGATGGGCACGCTCAGGAAGCCGCGGCGGCTGTCGTCGGCGAGCGGGTTGTCGCGGATGACCGCCTCCTCCGTGCGCGGGCGCTGCCCCTCGACGTGCGCGGTGAGGCGGATCGTCGCGACCTCCTGGTCCGGGCTCGACTCGCGGTACGCGTACTGCACGCCCACGCTCACGGCGTCGCGCCGCGCGGCGTGGAAGCTGCGCTCGGGCTCCGGCTCGAAGGCGATGAGGTCGCCCTCGATGCTCAGGCGCCCCAGTCGGAAGATCTTCTCCTCGCGCATGCCGATCGCCTCGCCACCCGTTCTCGACGGTTTGAAGCGTTCGCCCCTGCATCCACGAGGCGTGCGCGAGATCCGCTTCGACGTCGACGGCGAGTCCGTCGCGGGCGCGGTGTACGACCCTCCCAAGCAGAAGCCGCTGGGTGCCCTCGTGCTCGTGCACGGCTTCCTCTCGCAGCGCGGCGAGTTCGCCGACCTCGGCGACCGCCTCGCCGAGCGCGGCTGGCGCGTCGTCGCCATCGACCAGCGCGGCTTCGGCGCCTCGGGCGGCATGCGCGGCCGCATCAGCGCCCCGCGCGCCATCGCCGACGTCAAGGGCGCGCTGCGCTGGACGGAGGCCGACTACCCGGGCCTCCCGCGCGGCATCATCGGGCACAGCATGGGCGCGTGCTTCACGCTGGGCGCGATGGCGACCGACCCCGAGGTGAAGGCGGCGGTCCTCGCCGCGCCGATGGCGAGCGTGCGCGCGGAGGTGAGCCCGCTCGAGTTCGCGGGCTACAAGCTCGCGCGCGACGTCTCCAACCTCGCCGAGCGCGTGGGGCTTGGCAGCATCAAGGTCCCCTACAAGTACCGCGAGCGGCACCTGTTCAAGGACCCCGAGGCCGTGAAGCGCGCGCAGCAGGCCGGCTTCCTCGGGAAGACCATCGACCTTGCGAACTTCAACGACCTCCTCGACATGGACACGCGCGAGTACGCGCCGCACGTGAAGCGGCCCGTGATGGTCCTTCTCGCCGAGCAGGACCGCGCGGTGAAGCACGCCTCCAGCCTCGCCGTGTACGACGCGCTCGCGGGCCCGAAGGAGCTTGTCCGCGTCGAATGCGGCCACAGCATGTGGGGCGACTGCGAGGCCGCCGCCGTCGTCGCGCACACCGACCGCTGGTTCCGCAAGCACCTGCTGGCGCACCCGCCGGCGTGAGCCGGGCGCGGGCCGAGGCGGGGGCGAGGGCCGAGGGCGGGGACGAGGACGAGGACGAGGACGAGGACGAGGCTCGCCTTGCCATTCTCGCGCCGCCGCTTCGCGGACAGACCCGAGGACCCGGGGACCCGAGGACCCGACGTGGACTCTCCGCGCGTCCTCCGCGCGCTCCGCGTTCTCCGCGGTGAGCGGCGTTCGCGGACCTCGGCCCTCGCCTCGGCCCTCGCCTCGGCCCTCGCCCGCCACCGCGTGGCGCCCCGTCCGCCCCGCCGGTGACAGGGGCCCGCTCATGCCCCTGCACGGCGCAGGGATGGCCAGGTTGTGGCCGTTGCCGCGCGCCGTCCAGCTTCCGCTCGTCCTTCTCTTGGCGCTCGTCAGCCTCGCCCCTGCCACCGTGGGGGCGCCGCTGGTCACGGACGTGCTGCACGCGACCGGCGCGGCCACATCCTTCCAGGTCTTTGGCGCGGGCTACGCCGTCGAGGGCGCGCCCTACCAGTGGAACGACGTGTGCGCGGGCTGCTCGCTGCGCATCACCGTGCGCGAGGGGACGTTCCTCGTCGTCGACCCGGACGGCGGCACGCGCGCGCTCAACCCCGGCCAGTACGAGGTCCGCGAGTTCCGCGGCCTCTTCATGTTCTCGCAGATGGCGCCGCGCGACTTCCACTTCCAGCTGCACGGCATCGGGAAGCTCATCGCGATCAAGTGAGCGTCTCGCGGACCTCGAGCGTCCACGCGACGGAGACGCCGGAGTCCTTGACCACGCGCACGGACCACTCGCCCGGCGCGGGCTTCTCGGCCGCGAGCGTGCGGACGGGGGCGCCGCCGAGGCCCGCGTCGCTGCGCGCGACCTCCTTGCCCTCCGCGTCGAGAAGGACGACCTCGAGGTCGTTGACGACGCCGCTCTCGAACGCGAGCGAGACGTCGAGGCGCTTCGCGCCGGCGGCGACGGGGAAGCTCATCTTCGCGGGCTCCGGGCCGGCGGGGGCGAAGGCGCCCTCCCAGGTCCAGCGGCCGTCGACGACGACGCGCGTGGAGGCCTCGGCGCGCTGGCCGACGGCGTCGGTCACGCGGACGCTCACGGTGTAGACGCCGGGGCGGGCGTACGCGTGCGTCGCGCGCGCCTCGTGGCTCGTCGAGCCGTCGCCGAAGTCCCACGCGAACGCGAGCGGCGCGCCCTCGGGGTCGCGCCCCGTCGCCTCGAAGACGAGGGGCTCGCCGATGACGCCGCTCGCGGGGCCGGCGAGCGCGACGGTGGGCGCGCCGTCGGGGGCGCCGATGGTGAGGATGTGCGTGTCCTCGTCGGAGAGGCCCGCCGCGTTCGTGACGGTGAGGCGCACGACGCGCTCGCCCGGCGCGGCGTACACGTGCGACGCGATGGGGCCGGAGGCGCGGTCGCCGTCGCCGAAGTCCCACGCGTAGAGGAGCGCGAGCCCCTGCGGGTCCTTGCTGCCGTCCGCCGCGAGCCGCACGGGCACGCCGACGGTGGCGACGGAGGGCGCGTCGATCTTCGCGACCGGCGGCAGGTACACCGGCGCGGGGACGGGCGGGGGCACGACGCCGAGCGCCTCCTTGAGGTCGCCCATGTTCTCGATGCAGCCTGCTCCCGAGGAGAGGACGAGGAGGAGGGCGAAGGCGAGGGCTGGGCGGTGGCTCATGCGCATCCCGCGGGCGCAGCGCGCGGGTGGGGCGATGGCGTTTCCGGTCCGCTGCCGAAGCGAAAGGGACGACCCTCCGCGCTGCGACGTCGCTCACCGCGCGCGCGGCGCCGTGGCGGACGCTCACCGCGCGGGCGCGGGGC
>DASRYU010000140.1:0-19514 GCA_035687045.1 Thermoplasmatota archaeon
ACGTACGCCCCCGCGAGCGCCTCCACGCCGGGCAAAGGGGGAAGGGCGGGCTAGAACGTTTCGTCCCTGCGGAAGCCGCGCCCTCGCGGGCAGGACGCAAGGGGGGCCTTGCCCGCGCCGTGGCTGCGGTCACTGCTGGCGCAGCGCCCTCGCCACGGACCGCGACGCGCCACTTCGTGCCGCGTCGGTCGCTCGCTCACGCTCCGCTTCGCAGAGCGCGCGCGAGCGCATCCCCGCACTCGTTCGTCTTTGCGGCGCCGCCGAGGTCGTAGGTGAGCGCCTTGCCGTCCGCGACGACGGCCGCGACGGCCTTGTCGATGTCGACGGCGGCCTGGCGGAGCTTCTTGTCGTCGTGGCGGTTGCCCAGCCACTCGCACATCATCTGCACGGCGAGGACCGTCGCGATGGGGTTCGCGACCTGCTGGCCCGCGTGCTTCGGGGCGCTCCCGTGGATGGGCTCGAACATGCCGTGGCGGTCGCCGAGGTTGCCGCTCGCGGCCATGCCCATGCCGCCCTGGAGGACGGCGGCGAGGTCGGTGACGATGTCGCCCATCATGTTCGTCGCGACGCAGACGTCGTACCCCTCGGGGTTGCGGACGATCCACTGCGTGAACGCGTCGACGTACGCGTAGTCGCGCGCCACCTCGGGGTAGCCCGCCGCGACCTGGTCGTACACCTGGCGGAAGAGCTGCGAGCCGCGCAGGACGTTCGCCTTGTCGATGCAGGTCACGCGCATCTTGCCATCCTTGGGCGCGCCCTTGTTGCGGCGCTTCGAGAGCTCGAAGGCGGCCTTGATGACGCGCTCCGAGCCCTTGCGCGTGATGACGTTGTTGTCGATCGCGACCTCGTCGACGCCGCCGCGCGAGAGCGTGCCGCGCGCGGGCGTGTAGAGCCCTTCCGTGTTCTCGCGGATGATGGCGAAGTCGACGTCCTTGGGCTCCCAGACGTCCTTCCACTTGTCGCCGATCTTGTGGCGCACGCCAGGGTAGAGCTTCGTCGGGCGGACGTTCGCGTAGAGGTCGAGGCCGAAGCGGAGGCCGAAGACGATGCCGGCCCCGGCGATGTTGCCGTCGGGGAGGTTCGCGCCGGGCCAGCCGACGGCGCCAAGAAGGATCGCGTCGGCTTCGTTGCGGCAGTACGGGAAGGCCTCGGGCTCCCACTCCTTCCCCGTCTTGAGGTAGTACTCCCCGCCGCACGCGAACTCCTGGAACTGGAGGTTCACGCCGTGCTTGTCGGCGATCACGTCGAGCACTTTGCGCCCTTCGACGAGCACCTCCTTGCCCACGCCGTCGCCCGGCAGGAGCGCGATCTTGTACTGACGCTTGGCCATGCGCCGCCATCCCAGAGCGGCGCATAAAAGGCTTGGGCCACGCCGGCGCCGGTGGCCGCGCGGCTGACGGCCCTGGACGAGGTCCTTGACGGTGGCCACGCGCGTCGCCGGACCCGCCGCGCGGGCGCGCCTGGCGCGGCGGTCCTCACGGCTTCGGCCGGCCGTCCGCGCCCACCGCCATCGGCTGCGCGCGCGGATACACGTTCGGCAGCGCGTCCGCGTGCGCCTCGGTCGCCTCCTGCCACGCGAGCGCGAGCGCGGTGCGGACGATGCTCCGGCGGCGCACGTCGACGAGGTAGCGCAGGCGCAGCTCGATCCAGCTCACCTCCAGGCTCGCGATGATGACCGGCGCGTCGGGGAACTCGACGTCGATGGGAAGGTGGCGCGTGAGCTCGGCGTAGCGTCGCGCCGCCTCGGCGTGCGCCGAGCGGTCGATGACGCGCGTGGCGACGTCGCGCAGGAGCTGCTCGGCGAGCCGGCGGTCACCCTCGTAGGCGACGGAGACGGCGAACTCGTCGAAGACCCACGGCACCTCCGCGCTCGCGTTCGCGACGGCCTGCTCGAGGAACGTGGCGTTGCTGATGCTCACGATGCGTCCCGTCGGGCGCAGCGGCGAGACGGAGCCGCCCCACGGAAGCGGCGAGGAGGTGCTGCCGATCTCCCAGATCCTCGTGTGGAAGACGGTGATCTCGAGCACGTCGCCGACGATGCCGTTCACCTCGATGCGGTCGCCTTCGCGGAAGAGGCGGCCGAAGCGGAGGACCGTCCAGCCCGCGATCGACAGGATCGGCCGCTGGAGCGCGAGCGTCAGGCCGAACCCGACGAGGCCGAGGCTCGCGAGCGCGGTCGTGCGGTCGGCGAAGACGGCGATGACGACGATGGCCGCGACGAAGGCGGCGACGATCGTCTCGAGCGGGCGCAGCGCGGTCGCCGCGATGCCTTTGCGCGCGAGCCCCAGGGTGAGCCCGCGGAAGACCACGAAGAGGCCGAGCGCGACGAGCGCGCCCAGAAGGATGGTGATCGTGACGTCGCGGGGCCAGTACTCGCCCGGCTCGGGCAGGAGGCCGCGCTCGCGCGCGATGCGCAGCGAGAAGTTGACGGCGGCCGCGGCGAGAAGCAGCGCGCCGACGATCGCGAGCGGCCGACCGCCACGGTTCACCATCGGCGGGGCCTCGCGCTGCGAAGGGGAAAAGCTTCCTTCTCGACGGAAAGCATTTAAGCGGCCCATCCGCATCGCGCGCCGATCACATGTCGACGTGGCAGCCTACTCCCGGCAAGACGCTCGTGAACTACAGTGTCGAGGACGGCATCGCGGTCATCGAGCTCGACGACCCGCCCGCGAACACGTACACGCACGAGATGATGCGCCAGCTCGACGAGAGCATCCTCAAGGCGCGCTTCGACGACAACGTGCACGTCCTCCTCATCACCGGGAAGGGCGAGAAGTTCTTCAGCGCGGGCGCCAACATCGGCATGCTGAACTCGGTCACGCCCCAGTTCAAGTACCAGTTCTGTCTCCACGCGAACGAGACGCTCAACCGCCTCATGCACACGCCCAAGCTCGTGATCGCGGCGCTCAACGGCCACACGGTCGGCGGCGGCCTCGAGATCGCCATGGCGGCGGACCTGCGCATCGCGCGCAAGGACGGCGGCAAGATCGGCCTCCCCGAGATCAACCTCGGCGTCCTCCCGGGCACGGGCGGCACGCAGCGCCTCGTGCGCCTCGTCGGCAAGCCCCTCGCCATCGAGATGATGGTCACGGGCCGCAACTTCACCTTCGAGGAAGCGAAGGCGTACGGCATCATCAACGAGGTCATGGAAGGGGACGCCAACAGCTTCCGCAAGCAGGTCATGGACTACGCGCGCCAGTTCACGCCGCCGAACAAGGCGAGCTTCGCCGTCGGCATGATCAAGCGCAGCGTCCAGACGGGCGCCGAGATCCCCCTCGAGGAGGCCCTCGCGCTCGAGCGCGAGCTGCAGGCGCAGCTCTTCGCCTCCAAGGACGCCAAGGAAGGCATCGCGGCGTACGTGGAGAAGCGCGTTCCGAACTTCAGCGGCCGGTAGGCCGCTGAGGAGGAACGCGCTGAGCACGCGTCCGTCAGGACGCGTGCGAAAGAGGGTCCCGGACTTCAGCGGCGGTCACGCCGCTGAGCCTCGTGTCCTCTCACCCGGCACCTTGATGCCGCGCGTGCCCGTGCGGCGGGCGTGGAGCGGCTCGAGGTCGACGGCGCGCGCATCGTGCTCGACCGGCAGGAGCGGGTGGTGCGCATGACCTTCACGAGCGCCGAGGCGGTCGCGAGCGGCCGCGCCGCGCGCCAGTTCTGCGCGCTCCTCGACGGGTGGTTGGCCGCCGAGCCCGGGCCGTTCCGCTTGCTCGTCGATTGCACGCGTCTTGCGAACTCCGAGCCCGAGTGGCGGGCGGAGTTCGCTCGTTTCTTCCGGCGCCACCGGGAGGTGTCGCGCATCGCGTGGTTCAACGCGACGCCCCTCATCCGGATCACGGTGCGCATGTTCGTCCTCGCGACGGGGGTGTCGGGCGCCGCGTTCGCGACGGAGGCGGAAGCGCTCGGGTTCCTTGGGCTGGACGAGGGCCCCGCATGAGCGGCGTGGACCGCGAGGCGCTTCTCGAGGAGATCCTGCGCGTGATGGCGCAGGCAAGCGTCGGCGACCTCGAGCGGCGCATCGAGGTGCCGGAGCAGGCGCTGCAGGAGGCGCCCGACCTCGGCGTCATCGCGCACGCGCTCAACATCCTTCTGGGCGACCTCGCGCACCTCACGGCCGAGACGGAGCAGGCGCGGCGGCAGATGGCGCACTCGGAGAAGCTGAGCGCCCTTGGCGCGCTCACGAGCGGCGTCGCGCACGAGCTGCGCACGCCCCTGACGTACATCGCGAACGCGCTCGCGCTCGTCGAGCGCCGCGCGACGCGCCTCGCGCAGCAAGCGGGGGACGCGGAGGCGGAGGCCGAGGTGCGCGACATGGTGGGGCTCGCGCGCGAGGGCGTGGAGCGCGCGCAGCGCCTCGTCGAGGAGCTGCGCCGCTACGCCCGCACGCCGGCGGACGAGCGTCGCGTCGTGAGCCTCGACGAGGCGGTGCGCGGCGCGGTGCACGTGTTCCGGGCGACGCACCGCGGGGACGTCGTCGTCCGCGCGGAGCTGCGCCCGACGCCGCCCGTGCACGTGGACGAGCGGCGCGTGCAGCAGGTGGTGCTGAACCTCCTGCAGAACGGCGCGGAGGCGATGCAGGGGCGCGGCGAGCTGCACGTGGCGACCGAGGCGACGCCGGAGGGGGGCGCGCGTCTGCGCGTGCGCGACCAGGGGCCGGGCATCCCGCCCGACCTCGTGGACCGCATCTTCCAGCCCTTCTACACGACGAAGGAGACGGGGACGGGGCTCGGGCTCGCCATCACGAGCCGCATCGTCGAGGAGCACGACGGTCGCATCGCGGTGCGCAGCGAGCCCGGGCGCGGCGCGGAGTTCGTTGTCGAGCTGCCGCCGCACCAGCACGCCGGCGAGCGCGGTTGACGCTCAGCGGCGGAAGCCGCGCGCTCCGCTCGAGGGCATCCCGCTGTCGAGCGCGTGCGTGTCGAGGTCGAGCATCTCGAGCGTCCAGCACCAGCGCGCCGCGGCGGTGGCGAGGAGGTCGACGGCTGCGACGGTCGTGGCGAGCGCGAGGACGGGGTGCTTGCGCGCGGCGGCCGCGGCGACCACGAGGCCGGCGCCGCCCACGATCTGCCGGAGGCGCGCGTCGCGCTCGCCGACGTTGGGCCGGGGCATGCGCCCGCGAGGCGCGTGCGCAGGCATGGCGCTCGTGGCCGCGACGTCGCTGCCTCCGACCCGCTCAGGCGGCCGCTTGCGCGAGGAGCGCGTGCACGTGCGGGCGGAAGGCGCGCGCGACCTCGACGGCCCCGCGCGCGGAGGGCTCGATGACGCGCGTGAACCACGATGCGTCGCCCTGCAGGAAGTGCGCATGGATGTCGACCAGCCGGCCGTGGCGCGCGGCGAGCGTCGCGAGCGTCGCGTTCATGCGCGCGAGCGCGGCGCGCCCCTGCGCGGGCGGGACCGGAAGGAAGTTCGCCTCGTCGCGGCCGCACGTCGGGTCGTACACGTTGCCCAGCAGGACGCGCCCCCGCGGGAGCGTCGCGAGGAACGCGTCGAGGGCGTCGCCGAAGGCCGCGATGCCCGCGCCCTCGTCGAGGATGAGGCCGCCGAGGAGGTCGTTGCCGCCGATCGTGACGATGATGACGTCCTCCGGCGCGACCCGCGCAGCGCGTCGCTGCCGCTGCAGGCTCCCGACGGTGGCGCCGTCGACGGCGTGCCGCTGCGCCTCGATGCCAAGCTCCCGCGCGAGGATGCCGACGGGCTCGAGCCCCTCGGCGTTGTAGTGCGCGCAGTCGAGGATCGAGTCGCCGAAGCTGTGGAGCACGGGCATGTGGCCGTCTTCGCGCCCCCTTCTTCACGTCCCTCGCGCTTGGACGGCTGCACGCTCCTCAGCGCCGCTTGGCCTTGCGCGCGACCTTCCGCGTCGCCGCCTTCGCCTTCTTCGCGAGGCGCTTCGTCGCCTTCTTCGCGCTCCGCTTCGGCGGCGCGCCGGGGAACTTGTCCGTGACGTTGACGAGATAGCCGTCGGGGTCGACGAAGGTGAACTCGTGGCCGCCCCACTCCTGCGCGCGAAGCGGCTGGTCGATCGTGATGCGCGCCGCCTCCGCCTTCTCCCACAGCTTCACCGCGTTCGGCACGCCCAGCGCCACGACGACGCCCTTGCCCAGCTCGCCGGAGAGCCACGCGCGCGTGTCCTCCGGCTGCGCGGGCGCGACGACGTTCTTGTTCCAGAGGATGAGCCCCGCGTCGGGGGAGCTCGTAAAGACCGTGCCCCAGCTCAGCCCCTCCTGCGACTCCGTCCCGGCCTTGAGGCCGAGGCCCTTGTAGAATTCGACCGACTTGTCCACGTTGTCGACGTTCAGCACGACCCAGAGTCCCTTGGCCATCGAGGATGCACCGCGCTCGCGAACGGCGACGGGAGGTTTAGTCCTCACCGAGCCGCTCGGCGGCCCGCGCGAGCGCGCCCCAGCGCGCCGCCTGGGAGCGCGCCTCGTCCGCGTGGCGCGCGGCCACCTCCGCCTCGCCGTCGCGGCGGCCGTAGGCGCGCACGAAGTCGCGATGCGCCGCCTCCAGGTCGAGGAGTGCCCGCCGCAGCTGCTCTTCGGGGGTCGCGACGTCGACCATCGCTCAGGGGTGGCGCTCCCGGAGCATGTCCGTTTCGGTCGGCCGCCCCATAGGCGGACGAGGGCAAGGGCAGGGGCAAGGGCACGGGCGCGAGGCGCGGGCGCGAGGCGCGGCGGGCTGGGGACCCCGTGCCTTCGCCCGCGCCTCGGCCCGTGCCCGCACGCGCCAGCACAAGGCAGAAAAGCGAGACGGACGTAGCGCGCCGCGTGAGCAGGACGGTCAAGGTCGGCGTCTTCCAGATGAAGATGGCCGAGGACGTCGGGACGAACGTGAAGCGCGCGGTCGAGTTCATCCACAAGACGGCCGACCAGGGCGCGCAGGTCGTCGTGACGCCCGAGCTCTTCGCGAGCCTCTACTTCTGCCAGAAGGAGGACCCCGCCTACTTCGGCCTCGCGGAGCCCATCCCCGGCCCCACGTCGAAGAAGCTCGGCGAGGTGGCGAAGGAGCGCGGCATCACCGTCGTCGGCTCGCTCTTCGAGAAGCGCGCGGCGGGCCTCTACCACAACACCGCCGTCGTGATGGACAAGCGCGGCGAGATGGTCGGCAAGTACCGCAAGATGCACATCCCGGACGACCCGAACTACTACGAGAAGTACTACTTCACGCCGGGCGACCTCGGGTTCCAGGCCTTCCCGACCGAGCATGCCAACATCGGCACGCTCGTCTGCTGGGACCAGTGGTACCCCGAGGGCGCGCGCCTGACGGCGATGAAGGGCGCGGAGGTCCTCACGTACCCCACCGCCATCGGCGCCCACCACGGCCGCGAGCCCGAAGGCGTCCCTGCGCGCCAGCGCGACGCGTGGGAGACCATCCAGCGCTCGCACGCCATCGCCAACGGCGTGTTCGTCGCCGTCGCGAACCGCGTCGGCGTCGAGGAGGAGATGACCTTCTGGGGCAACTCCTTCATCTGCGGCCCGCTCGGGCAGGTCCTCAAGCGCGGCTCCACCGACAAGGAGGAGGTCCTCGTCGCGGAGTGCGACCTCGACGAGATCGAGGTCACGCGCGAAGGGTGGCCCTTCTTCCGCGACCGCCGCATCGACGCGTACACGCCGATCACGCAGCGCTTCCTCGACTGAGGCTCGGGCGGAGGCGGAGACTGAGGCTCGGGCAAAGGCGCGAGGCGAGGGCGGAGGAGCAGGGCCTGTGCCCGCGCCTCGGCCCGTGCCCGTGCCCGCGCGCCCCCCGCATCGCTTATCTCTGAGGACGCGCGGTGCTCGCCCCGTGAGCACCCCCGCGTCCCTCGGCTACCGCATGCCCGCCGAGTGGGAGCCGCACGCCGCGACGTGGCTCTCGTGGCCGCACGACCCCATCACGTTCCCAGGCCGCGTGCCGGACGTGGAGGACACGTACAAGGAGATGATCCGCGCCCTCACGAAGGGGGAGCGCGTCAACCTCCTCGTCAAGGACGAGAACACGTACGAGCGCGTGCAGGAGTGGGCGGCCGACGAGGGCGTGAAGAACCTCGTGCTGTGGGACATCCCGCCCGCGGACGTCTGGTTCCGCGACTACGGCCCGCTCTTCGTGAAGCGCGACATCCCCGGCAGCACGCGGAGCGAAGTGGCGATGACGAAGTGGATCTTCAATGCGTGGGGCGACAAGTACGAGACGCTCCTCCCCGACAACGGCATCCCCTTCCAGCTCCAGCCGCACCTCGGGATGCAGCTCTTCGAGGCCGGCATCGTCATGGAAGGCGGCTCGCTCGAGGTCAACGGCGCGGGCACGCTCATGACGACCGAGCAGTGCCTCCTCAACCCGAACCGCAACCCGAGCCTCACGAAGGCGGAGATCGAGCGCAAGCTCTCCGACTTCCTCGGCGTGCGCCACTTCCTCTGGCTGGGCGAGGGCATCGAGGCGGACGACACGGACGGGCACATCGACGACATCGCGCGCTTCGTCGGCCCCCGCACGGTCGTCGCCGCGGTCGAGCCCGACGAGGACGACTTCAACCACAAGCCGCTCGCGGAGAACCTCGCGAAGCTGCGCAAGATGACGGACCAGGACGGGAAGCCGCTGCAAGTCGTCGAGCTCCCGATGCCGGGCTGGTTCGGCGACGACGAGGGGCGCCTCCCCGCGAGCTACGCGAACTTCTACATCGGGAACCGCTGCGTGCTCCTCCCCGTCTTCCGCCACGAGAACGACCGCCGCGCGACGGAGATCGTGCAGAAGCTCTTCCCCACGCGCGCCGTCGTGCCCATCTACGCGGGAGACCTCGTGCACGGCATGGGCACGTTCCACTGCGTCACCCAGCAGCAGCCGCTGGGCGTGCAGAGCGCGCCGTAGGCCCAGGTCCCGCCACCCGTACGAGCGGCGGAGCGCCTCGCAGCGAGGCAGCCTCGGGAGCCTCCGGTCGCCCGCGAAAACGGCCCGCGGAGGGGACAACGCTAATCTGGCTTGCCACGATGCCTGTAGGAATGCCTGAGCCGGAGATCATCCGACCCGGCCACGTGCCTGCGGACGCGTACACACGCTTCGTGCAGGACACGGCGGAGTCGGTCTTCTTCCTGGACCCGGAGGGGCGGGTGGCCTCCTGGAACCAGGGCGCGGAGCGGCTCTCGGGCTACAAGCCCAACGAGATCATCGGGAAGCACTTCAGCGTCTTCTTCCCCGCCGCGGACATCCACGCGCGCAAGCCGCAGTACGAGCTGCGCGTCGCCGCGAAGCAGGGCCGCTTCGAGGACGAGGGCTGGCGCATCCGCGCCGACGGGACGATGTTCTGGGCGAACGTCATCCTCACCGCGCTCCTGGACGGCGACAGGCTCCTCGGGTACGCGAAGGTGACGCGCGACCTCACGGCGCGCCGCCACGCGGAGGAGGCGCTGCGCCAGAGCGAGGAGCGCTTCCGCCTCCTCACGCACAGCGTCAAGGACTACGCCATCTTCATGCTGGACACGCGCGGGCACATCATCAGCTGGAACGAAGGCGCCCGCCAGCTCAAAGGGTACGAATCCGACGAGATCATCGGAGAGCACTTCAGCCGCTTCTACGAGCCCAGCGACATCGACCGCGGCCACCCCCAGTGGGAGCTCGAGGTGGCGCTGCGCGACGGGCGCTACGAGGAGGAAGGGTGGCGCGTGCGCAAGGACGGCAGCCGCTTCTGGGCCAACGTCACCATCACCGCCCTGCGCGACGCGACCGGCCGCCACGTCGGCTACGCGAAGGTCACCCGCGACCTCACCACCCGCAAGGAGGCGGAGGAGGAGCTGCGCCAACGCGCGGCGGCGTACGCGAACATCAACCGCGAGCTCGACGCCTTCAGCCACACCGTCGCGCACGACCTGCGCTCGCCCATCCGCGCGATGGAGCACCTCACGAGCATCCTTCTCGAGGAGGAGGGGGGCGGCCTCACCCCCGACGGCGTGGAAACGCTGCGCTCGCTCCACGCCACCGCCCTCAGCATGGCCCGCCTCGTCCAGGACCTGCTCGACTTCAGCACGGCCGCCGGCCGCCAACCCGCCCGCGACGAGGTCGACGTGACCGCGCTCGCGCGGCAGGTGGGCGACGAGTACGCGCGGCTCGCGCAGCGCCCCGTCGAGGTGCGCGTGCAGGAGGGGCTCGTGGCGCACGCCGACGCGCACCTGCTCCGCGTCGCGCTGTCGAACCTCCTCAGCAACGCGTTCAAGTTCACCCGCAAGGTGCCGCACCCGCGCATCGAAGTGGGCGTCGAGGAGACGGAGCACGGGCGCGCGTTCTTCGTCCGCGACAACGGCATCGGCCTCGAGCCCGCGCACGCGTCGCGCCTGTTCCGGCCGTTCACGCGCCTCCAGAACAGCGTCGAGTTCGAAGGGACCGGCATCGGCCTCGCCACGGTGTTCCGCATCATCGACCGCCACGGCGGGCGCGTGTGGGCGACCGGCAAGCCCGAGCAGGGCGCCACCTTCTACTTCACGCTCCCGCCCGCCGGGCCCACGGATCCCCAGGAGGGATCGGCGTGACGGCCGTCGCCACGCGCGCGACGCAGCGCGAGGAGCTGCGCGTGCTCATCGTCGACGACGACTTCCTCTTCACCGACATGCTGCCGCGGCTGCTGCGCAAAAGCATCGCCCGCCCGCGGCTCGCCTGCGAAGCCGCGCGCTCCGTCGACCAGGCGATGACGCTCCTCGCCACGCGCGAGTTCGACGTCATCCTCTGCGACTACGACCTACGCACGGTGGAGACGGGGCTCGACGTGCTCCGCCGCGCCACGCACGTCCCCTCGCCCCCCTTCCGCATCCTCGTGAGCGGCCACGCCCGCCGCGAGATCCCGCCCGTGCCCGAAGGCGTCATCGAAGCGTTCCTCGAAAAGCCGATGACGCTGCGCGAGGTGCTCCCGCTCCTCACGGCGCTCCTGCGCGACCGGCTCGGCGTCGAGTGCGAGCCGCCGCAGCCCGACGGCGCGCCGTCCCCTCAGTAGGGGCGCAGCCGCAGCCCCGGCACGCGGCTGAACTCGCGCACGCGCCGCGTCACGAGCACCTCGTCGTGCGAGAGCGCGATGCCCGCCACGGCCGCGTCCTCCGGATCGATCGGCTCCCCGCGCGCCCACAGCTCGGCATCGATCTGCCCCGCCCGCTCCGCCGCGCGCGCATCGAGCGGCAAGATGGGCCGCCCCTTCACCACGTCCGCCACGCGCCGCTTCTCGGCGGCCGACAGCTCGACCGTCGCGAGGCCACGATAGAACTCCTGAAGCGTCGTCGTCGCCACCGCGATGGGCTCGTCCTCGCGCTCGAGCGCATCCAGCGCATCCACCGCGCGCTCGCGCCCCGACATGAGGTCGATGAGGAACGTCGTGTCCATGAGCGCCACGCGGTCACCTCAGCTGGCGCGCCCGTCGCCGCGCCGCGCGCTCGCGCCCCGCCCTCACGCGCTCCTCCAGCTTCTTCGCCTGCGCCTCGTCGAGCACGCCGACGAGGTCGAAGAGCGAGCGCTCGCCCGCCAAGCGACGCACGACGTCGCTGAACGACTCGCGCGGCTGCTTGAGCGACGCGAGGAGGGCGTACGCCTCCTCCGACAGGTTCACGGTGCGCGCGGGCACGCCGCCACCTCCGGCGCGCGTCGTGGGCGCGGCGCGCGTCCAACGCGCGGAACGCGTACCGCGCGCGCCGCGCGAAGCATGCGCGGTGGGTGTGCCATGCGCGCCATGCCAGCCATGGATGCCATGGAGCGGGTGGAGCCCTCGCCAACACATCAGTGTTGGCCCGCCAACACACATGTGTTGCCATCCGGCCGCCTCGGCGACAAGCTCAAGCCGCCCGCCCGGGAATGTCCCCTCATGGCGTCCTCCATCCAGACGTTCGACGACTGGGTCAGCCAGTTCCACCAGTGGCAGAAGGACATCGGCTACGACACGAGCCTTCTTGGCGACTTCGGCTTCGACGCGAAGTACGCGGAGGAGGACAGCCCCGTCATCGAGTTCGGCGATTACAAGGGTCGCCCGAAGTGGCAGACCTACAACCAGATCCCGAACCAGCAGGTCAAGGACGCGCTCCTCAACCTCATCGTCTACCAGGGCGACACGGAGTTCGCTTCCGTGGAGCAGCAGCGCCACCTCATCGACACGGCGCCCAGCGACTACGACCGGAAGAGCATCGTGCGCGTGAACGCGGAGGAGATGCGCCACGGCTGGCAGATGGCGCACCTGCTCGTGAACCACTTCGGCGACACGGGCAAGATCGAGGCAAAGAAGCTTCTCGAGCGCCGCAGCTGGGACAACGAGCGCCTTCTTGGCTCGTTCAACGAGCCCGTGCGCCACTGGATCGACTTCTTCGTCTTCACGGAGTTCGTCGACCGGGACGGCAAGTACCAGCTCAAGATGCTCTCGCGCTCGGCCTTCTCGCCGCTCGCGCGCAGCATGGGCCCCATGCTCAAGGAGGAGGCGTTCCACCTCGGCACGGGCCATACGGGTCTGCGCCGCATCGTGCAGGCGGGGAAGATCCCGACCGGGCTCCTCCAGAAGTACATCAACCACTGGGTCCCGACGGCGTACGACCTCTTCGGCAAGGACAAGTCGAGCACCGCCCACTGGGCCTACGTCTGGGGCCTCAAGTGCCGCTTCAACGAGATGGAGACGGACGACCCCGTGGACAAGGCGATGCTCAACGACTACAACCGCACGCTCTACTACAAGGAGTGCGTGGAGCTCATGGACCAGCTCAACAGCGTCGTGCCGGCGGACCAGCCGAAGCTGTACGCGCCTTCGCTCAAGTTCAAGCGCGCCATCGGCCAGTGGGAGGGCCAGAAGTTCACCGTCCACGGCGAGCCGTTCCAGGGGAGCGAGCAGGACTACCAGGACTACCTCAAGAGCGTCCTGCCGCAGGCGGAGGACGAGGCGCGCCTCGCCGAGATCCTGAAGTCGAACGACTGGATCGCCCCGAAGGGGAAGTGATATCATCACCCAGCTCGTCACCGGCGGCACGCGCGGGCTCGCGCCCAAGCGCTATCTTGAGGAGCCTCGCTTCCTCAACGAGCTCAAGCCGCTCTTCTGGCGCAACCAGGAGCGCGAGGCGGACAAGTACGAGGCGCTCATCTACCGCCTCCACCCGCCCGCGAGCGCGGAGGAGTGCAACCGCCTCCTGAGCTTCCGCGGCGTCGGCGAGGTGCCCGCACTCGGGAAGAAGGAGAACGAGGAGCGGGTGCGCAAGGTGCTCCGCACCATCCGCTACCCGAACGTCGAGGTCCTTCTCGAGTGCGCGGGCATCGAGGGCCTGACGCTCCCGCGCCTCTCGACGGTCCTCCACTTCCACCACCCGGCCTTCCCGATCTACTCGAAGGAGCTCGTCGACGGGCTCAACCAGCTGGGGATCCCGGCGGTGTTCCGCGAGGATCTCTCGGAGGAGGCGGTCATGGACTACGCGGGCGTCATCGCGGCGCTCGATCGCCTGAAGACGGCGGTCACGTTCGAGAACGTGCCGGAGTCGAACTGCTTCCTCACGCGCGTCGTCGAGAGCGCGCTCGTGGAGAAGGCGCGCGGCTCCTGAGGGCGCTCGAGTCCGCGGCGCGTCGAGAAGTCCGGCGAGAGGCGCTTCGCGCCGGCGACGATCCAAGGACCCGAGGACGCAAGGACCCAGGGAACACATGGAGCTTCCACGCCCTGCGTTTCGTCCTTGGGTGCTTTGCGTCCTTTGGTCGACGCGCCGGGGGCGCCGCCTCCTGCGCGCTTCGCGTCTTCGCGTCTTCGCGTCTTCGCGTCTTCGCGGCAGATGCTCCCCCGCGTCGCGCTACGCCGCCGGCGCGCGCGGCGTCGCCGCTTCGCCCACCGGCATCACGCGGTCGGCCTCGATGTAGGAGTGCCCGCCGTCGCGGTGCATCTTGCCGACGACGCGGACGGTCGTGCCGGCCCACTGCGCGACGTCGCCTTGGCTCGTGACGACGCCGACCTGCGCCTTGTTGTCGGTGAGGCGCAGCATCTTGCGGCCGCGGTATTCGAGGACGTCCATCGCGCGCCCCGTGACGTCGACGTGGCGCCCGTCCTTCGTGGCGAGCTCGCTCACTTCCGCGCGCTCGACGTAGGGGCTCGACTCGCCCCACATGCGCTGGAAGTCGTTCTGGAGGCGGCGGACGGCGCTCGGCTCGGTGGTCACGACGGCGTGCGCCTTGGGGCTCACGTGGCCGCTGAAGAGGAGGACGCGGTCCTTGCCGATGGCGGCGTTCATGCGCACGTCGGCGTGCATGCGGACCTCGCACGACTGGAGGATGTGCGGCGGAACGGCGTGGATGGCGCTCGCGGGCACGATGACCTTGCTGTGCGGCGGGAGCTGGACGTTGCCGTCGACGTGCTCGGCGACGATGGCCGCGCGGTGGCCGGGCTCCACGATGTCGCGGATGTTCCAGAGCGCGGTCACCTTCGCCTTCTCGGCGGGGCGGACGGTGCGCTGCGTCATGGCCCACGCGATGCCCGTGGCCGCGACGCCGAGGACGAAGCCTAGGAAGAGCGAGAACAGGCTGAGAGGCATCCCATCACTTGCGCGGGATTGGCGCACGCGGGTACTTGAAGCGCGCGATTTGGAAACGGCGGGTCCGGCGCTACTCGCGCATCGTGTGGTACGGCAGGGGGTCGAGGAGGACGACGCGGTCCCCTTTCAGGCGGAACGCCGTGCACGCCTCGTTGTTGGTGATGTCCGCTTCGAGAAGCGTGCCGTCGCCGTTCGTGACGCTGCAGAGCGCGTACGTGCCGTCCGGCACGCCGGTGATGTCGACGTACTGGTCGGACAGGATGCGCGCGTAGAGGTCGTACCACCCAGGCGTGATGCCCATGCGCCACTCGTGCGTGTCGCGGCGCGGCTCGAAGCAGTTCCACCCCGTCTGGTCCGCGGGCCACGTGTTCGGCAGGCCGACGTCGACGAGGCCCACGTCCGCGAAGCAGATGCCCCCCTTGCGCCCCTCATTGAGGGCGGGGCCCCGCTCGCCGGTGGCGGCGTCGTACGGATGGACGGTGAAGCGGTTGCTGGCGGCGTTGTGCCAGTGCGCGTGCGTCGCGTGCCATTCGGCCGCGCCGGCCGCGTGCGCCTCCGTCCGGCCGTCGCTCCAGTGGACGTGCTGCGTGAACGCGAGCTCGCCGGGGCGGAGGCTCACGTCCAGAGGCCCTTCGCCCAGGTTGCCGACGGCGTTGGAGAAGCGCAGGCAGCGCGCGGCGCCGTACTCGGCGCTCTCGTCGACGCGGCACCCGCGCCGCCCGGCCGTCTCCATCGCCTCGCGCACGCCGGGCGCGGGGAACGCGAAGTAGCTCACGCCCACGTAGTCCGGCGTCTCGAGCGTGAGGTCGGTGGGCGGAAGCGTGACAAGATCGGGCAGGAGCGGGCGCGGCTCCGCGTCGGCGCGCGGCGGCTCGACGCGCAGCGCGGCCTCGTAGTCCGCGCGCCCGGCGCGCGCCGCCACGACGGCGACGTACTCGCCCGGCGCGGGCGCGTCGAGGCGCGCCGCGAGGCCGAAGGGCCCGATGTAGCGGTGGGGCGCGACCGCGACGACCGCGCCGCTCGCGTCCTCGATCCACGCGTCGAGGAGCGCGGGCATGGTCGGCCAGCGGACGGTGAGCGTGACGGAGCCGGCCCCCTCGCCGACGGCGAACGCGCGCCGCTCGCAGTTCGCGCTCGCGCACTCGACGGGCGGCTCCTCGCAGCGCGGCGCCTCGGCCCAGCACGCGAGGTCGTTCGCGAACATGGCGAGGTCGCGCGGCCCGGTGAGGGGGCCGCCGCTCCAGCGCGCGGTCTCGCCGGCGGGAGCGCCGTCGAGAAGAAGCGTGCCGCGCGCCGCGTCGAGCTCCGCGGCGGGAGCGACGCAGCCGGCCAGCAGGAGGAGAATGGGCACCCACGCGCGCATGCGTGGGCAAGCGGGCGCGGGCGCCTCAGGGTTTGTGGTCCCGGCGTTGAAGTCTCAGCCGCGCCGGTAGAGCGCGACGGCGACCGCCGCGAGGCCCGCCGCCGCGACGGCGAGCGCGATGGCGAAGCCGGGGACGGAGAGGCCGCTCGCGGGCGCGCCTCCGCCGGAGCCCGGGGCGGTGAGGGTCACCGGCGCGCCGTACGTCTGCTCGAGCGCGACGCGCATCTCGGAGCCTTCGGGGCTCGCGCCGCGGCCGGCCGCGCGGACCCAGTACGTGCCCGGTGTGGCGCCGTCGACCTCGTTGCCGTCGGCATCGACGAGGTCGGCGCCGCTCAAGGTGGGCGCGGCCGCGCCGGGAAGGACGCGGACGGCGTGGAAGCCGAGAAGCGTGTCCGTCGCGGCGAGCGGCGCCTCGAAGCCGTCGTCGAGGCGGAAGGTCGAGGCGACGGTGGGCGCGTCGGCGCCGACGTCGAACGTGAACGCGCGCACGACGGGCGAGAACGGCAGCGCGCGCGGCGTCGGCTCCGCGTAGACGTAGGCGCGGTACGTGCCGGGGGCGGGCGCGCTGAAGCTCGCCGCGCCTTCGCGCACGCCCGACGCGTAGGCGAGCGTGCCGTTGGCGTCGTAGACGGTGACGCTGTAGCGCGCGCTGCTGGCGGGCGCGAGCGCGGGCGTGATGTCGCTGGGCGCCCACACCGCGAGCGCATCGACGGGGAGCGTGAGGTTCACGCCGCCGACCGCGAGGAGCGGGCCGGTGGCGTCGGGCGCGCCGTCGGCGCGGTTGCGCGCCTGCGGCGGCTGCGCGTACGTGACCTCGACGCGCGTGTCGTAGGCGGCGCCGGGCGCGCCGACGCCGCGGATGCGCAGCACGTACCAGCCGTCGGTGGGGAGGCTGCCCACGCGCACGCCCCACGTGGGCTTCGTCGGGTCGACGCTTCCGGCCTGGAGCATGTTGCCGTCGGGGTCGTGGATGCTGAACTGGAGGTTCGCCGCGGAGCGCCCGGCCTCGACGGGGAGCGCGAGGGGCGTGGGCGTCTTGAGGGTGACCGTCGCGCTGACGCCCTGCGCCGTCTCGAAGACCCAGAAGGGCACGTCGCGCTCGAACTGCGTGAGCGGGTCGTCGTCCGACGCGAGGGGCGCGGGGACCGTCTCGCTCGACGTGACGACGTAGCTCTTGCCGAAGACGAAGCCTTCCGCGGCGAGGGCGCCGGTGTCGAAGGGCACCGCGTACGTGAGGGGCGGCGTCATCGTGCCCGCGCCGGGCAGGAGCGTGAGCGTCGCCGTGTGGCGGCCGGGCTTCGCGAGCGTGACGTTCATGCGCGCCTCGGCCGCGGCGGCGAGGGGCGCGGTGCTCGCGACGAGCGCGCCCGTCTCGTCGTGCACGGCGAAGACCATGCGGCCCGAGGGAACGGGCTCGACGGTCATCGCGTACTGCGCGGGCTCCCACCACTTCGCGCCGCTGGGCGGCGTGAGCGTCACGGTCGTGCCGGCGAAGCTCGCGGCGCCGCCGGTGGGCGCGAGCGCGGGGAGGGGCGACGCGGTGAAGACGTCGCGCGAGCCGGCGACGTCCGACTCGTGGAGCGCGTTCTCGGGCACGACGCGGATCTCCTTGATGCCGTAGCCGGCCTGGTAGAGCCCGCTCTCGCTCGACTTCGCGAAGACGAGGAGCTTGTGGTAGTCGTAGCCGTCGCGCAGGATGGCCTGCCCGGCGAGCGTGACGGTGATGGTGATGGGGACGGTGAAGACGTACTGCGCCTGCGGGCTCGTCGGGTTCGACGTGTCCGGCTGCACGTACGTCGGGTTCGTCACGTCCACGCGCACGACCTCCGGCGTCACCGCCATCGTGACCCAGTCGGGGCGGCGCGGGTACTCGAAGCGGATGTCGATCGGCTGGTTCGGCGTCGCGACCGTGTACCCTTCGTTCACCATGTCGAAGCGGTACGTGAGGCGCGCCGGGATGTCGACGGGGACGCCCGAGGCGAGCGGGAAGTTCGGCTGGTCCGTGTCGAGCTGGATGGTGATGATGGGGTAGATGCGCCCGCACGGGACGGCGCACGCGTCCGCGGCGCCGACAGCGAGCGCCGGGGCGACGAACAAGAGGGCGACGAGGAGCGCGCTGCGACCCATCGCCGCTTCATCCTGGAGAGCGACTTAAAGGGTTTCCTGTAGGGTCTTTCCCCAGCCTTTAGGCGAGGGCCCCGCCTCCCAGTCC
The DNA here is from genome assembly GCA_035687045.1 of Thermoplasmatota archaeon. Taxonomy (GTDB): domain Archaea; phylum Thermoplasmatota; class SW-10-69-26; order JACQPN01; family JAJPHT01; genus JAJPHT01. Next base: position 18,053 of record DASRYU010000140.1, read on the forward strand.
CCGTGCGCCTCCTCCCCGCGCTCGTCCTCGTGAGCCTCGTCGCCGGCTGCCTTTCGCCTTCCTCCTCGGACACGGGCGCGACCGGCCCCGCGAGCGCCTCCGAGGTGCGCGTGGGCGGCGCCATCCTCCACGCGGGCGGCACGGCGGGCGCGCTCTCGCTCGTGCACCTCTCCGAGGGGGACGCGCAGGTCACCTTCCCCGCCGACGTCCTCGTGATGGACGCGGACGGCCGGCTCGTCCCCGGCGGAGAGCCCGTCGCGCTCGCGCCCGGGGGCATCGCGCGCTTCCTCGCTCCGTGGGGCGCCTCGAGCATCGAGGTGACCGTCGCGGCGGGCGGCGAATCGCGCGAGGTGAGCATCCCGCTCGCGCAGGGGGCGCCCATCGCCTCGGGCGCGCGCGCGGTGGAGCTCCTGAAGGTGCAGCGCGACAACTTCGCGCACCGCATGCCCGGCCACGAGAACTACTCGAAGGCCATCTCGTACTTCGGCGCGCACTTCGAGGCGCTCGGCTACGAGGTCGAGACGTTCCGCACGCCGCTTCCGGACATCAAGCTCCCGGGGCCGCGCGGCCTCTCGACGGAGAGCCTCGTGAGCGTCCTCGGCTACAAGCGCGGCACCGACATGGCGGACCGCTACATCGTCATCGGCGGCCACTTCGACGTCGTCGAGGAGACGACGCACGGCGCCTTCGACAACACCGCCGGCACCGTCGCGATGCTCGCGCTCGCGGAAGCGTTCGCCAACGTGACGACGAGCCGCACCATCGTGTTCGCGGCGTGGGGCGGCGAGGAGGACGGCATCCTCGGCTCGCAGGCGTGGATCAGCGCGCACCCCGAGCTCGTGCCGCGCATCGACCTCTACCTCAACTACGACGTCACCGCCCTCGCGTGGCCCGCGCCCCTCGTCGACCCGGCGCCCGTCGTGTTCGCGAGCGGCCCCGACGGGCCCGTCGGGCAGGCGCTCGCCGCGCAGCACCAGACGGTCATGCGCGACTGGCTCAAGCTCGACGCGCCCTTCGTCTACGAGGCCATCGTGCAGGGGCAGGCGACGGGCGCGGGCGTGAACGCGCAGAGCGACCACACGCCCTTCGTGACCCGCGGCGTCCCCGGAGTGTTCCAGTTCACAAGCCGCGTGCAGGACGTCTTCGGCATCATCCACAGCGAGCGCGACACGGTGGAGAACATGACCGCGTACGCGCTCCTGGGCATCGAGGGCATCGGCCAGCAGCTCAACGCGTCCGAGGTGCGCGAAGGGGAGGCCGTCCTCGCGCGCTCCTTCGAGACGCAGATGATGGGCGGCTTCTACCAGGCCATCCTGCTCGACAACGGCGTGCTATCACCCGCGCGCCCCGCCTCGTTGCCCCCCGTGGTCATCCCGCGTTCGTGAGGCCTCAAAAGCCGCGTCACCCGCGCCGGTGACATGCGGGGCCTCGCGCTCGTCCTGCTCCTCGCCCTCCTCCCCAC
>DASRYU010000141.1:0-5313 GCA_035687045.1 Thermoplasmatota archaeon
GCGCCGGTCGTCGCGTACGACGCGCCCGCCACGACGGACGCGGTCGACGGCGACGGACGCGAGCGGCAACGCGGCGGAGCCCGTGAGCTTCACCGTCACCGTGCTCGACACGACGCCGCCCGCCCTCGCGGCGGTCGCGGACCTCGTGGTCGAGGCCACCGGCGCCGACGGCGCGATCGTGAGCTTCGACGCCCCCGCCACGACGGACGCCGTCGACGGCGACGGCGTCGCGACGTGCGAGCCCGTCTCGGGCACGCTCTTCGCGATGGGCTCCACGACCGTCGGCTGCGTCGCCACCGACGCCGCCGGCAACAGCGCGGAGATGAGCTTCGTCGTCACCGTCGTCGACACGACGGCCCCGGTTCTCGCGCCCGTGGGCGACATCGTCGCCGAGGCCGCGAGCGCGGACGGCGTGCTCGTCGTCTTCGACGCGCCCGCCACGACCGACGCGGTCGACGGCGACGGCGTCGCGACCTGCTCCCCCGCCTCCGGCAGCCTCTTCCCGATCGGGACGACGCTCGTCACCTGCGTCGCGCAGGACGCCGCGGGCAACGCGGCCGCGCCTGTGAGCTTCGAGGTGCGCGTCGTCGACACGACGGCGCCCGTCGTCGCCGCCGTCGCGGACCTCGTCGTCGAGGCGACCGGCGCCGACGGCGCGGTCGTCGCGTACGACGCGCCCGCCACGACGGACGCGGTCGACGGCGACGGCGTCGCGACCTGCTCCCCCGCCTCCGGCAGCGTCTTCGCGCTCGGCGTCACGACCGTGACCTGCGGCGCGAGCGACGCGGCCGGCAACGCGGCGGAGCCGGCGAGCTTCACCGTCACCGTCGTCGACACGACGGCGCCCGTCCTCGCGACGATGGCGGACCTTCGCGTGAACGCCTCCGGCCTCCAGGGCGCCGTCGTGACGTACAACGTCCCGGCCGCGCTCGACGCGGTCGATGGCGAGCTCGACGCGACCTGCTCGCCCGCCTCGGGCAGCCTGTTCGCGGTCGGCAACACGACGGTCACCTGCACCGCGACGGACGCCGCGGGCAACGTCGGCTCGAGCAGCTTCGTCGTCCGCGTCACCTTCGTCGTGAAGGCGACGCTGAAGGCGGACCAGCCGACCTACACGCTCGCGCAGGCGGCCCAGTCGGGCATCCGCGTGACGTACCACCTCGAGGCCGGCGACGGCACCCCGCTGAGCAACGTCAACGTGACCGTCGTGACGCTGCGCCAGCTCACGCTGGTCGGCTACGTCGACAGCGAGCGCCACAACGGCACGACGGACGAGAACGGCGACTTCGTGTTCTACGCGAGCGCGCCCTTCTCGACGCCCGCGAGCTACGTGCTCCTGGGCTCCACGAGCACGCCCGGCATCTCGGGCGGCGCGAGCGGCCGCTACGTCGTCAACGCGCTCTGAGCCCGCGCCCGCGCCGGCTCGCCCCTCCCGCGCGCGCGGGAGGGGCCGCTCTCTCTTCTCCCCCTTTCTACAGACACGCCCTACGATACGGCCTCGCGCGAAGCCCCAAGTAATGAGGCCTGTTCTGTAGAACCGGTGGTCTTGTGACGACCCGAAGCATCCGAGCGATCCCCCTGCTTCTCTCCCTTGCGCTCCTCGCGCCGCTCCACGCGGCATCGGCGGACGAGGCGGACACGACGCCCCCCGTCATCGACGCGCCGGACGAGGTCGTCGCGGAGGCGACGGGCCCCGAGGGCGCCTCCGTCGCGTACGAGTCCCCGCCGACGATGGACGACGTCGACGGACCGGGCGTCGCCGACTGCTCTCCCGCGAGCGGCTCCACCTTCCCGCTGGGCGAGAGCGAGGTGACCTGCTCGGCGGTCGACGCGGCCGGGAACGCGGCCACCGCGAGCTTCCTCGTGCGCGTCGTCGACACGACGCCGCCCACGCTCGCGACGCGCGCCTCCATTGACGCGCTCGCGGTGAACCCCGCCGGCATTGCGCTCGAGTACGAGCCGCCGCAGTGGAGGGACCTCGTGGACGGCCGCGGTCCCGCGACCTGCGCGCCGGCCGTCGGCGCGCTCTTCCCGCTCGGGAACACGACGGTGACCTGCACCGCGACGGACGCCGCCGGCAACGCCGCGGCGCCCACGTCGTTCGTCGTGCGCGTCAAGCTCCAGGGCGCCGGCACGGTCGCCGCCGAGCGCGCGAGCTACTCGGTCGCCCAGGCTGCGACGGAGGGCGTGCGGGGCCGCTACGTGCTCACCTCCGCCGACGGCACGCCGCTCCCGGACGTCGCCGTCACGGTGAGCGTCATCCGGCAGGTGCAGTTCGTCGGCTACGTCGACTCCACGCAGTTCGCCGGCCGCACCGACGCGGACGGCGTCTTCGCGTTCGACCCCGGCGCGCAGTTCGAGCTCCCGACGGGCTATCTGCTCCTCGCGACGCCCAGCCACCCGCTCCTTGTCGGCGGGAACGCGGCCGGCCGCTACGTCGTGACCGCGACCTGACGCGCGCCCGCGCGCCTCAGCGCATCCGCTTCAGCGTGGGCAGCGTGAACCCGCGCAGCGTGAAGTGCTCGAGGCCGTCGTGCGACGAGAGCTCGAAGGTCCCGCACTTCGCGCAGATGTCCACGCGGCCGCGCCCGTTCGCGAGCGCGGCCGTCGGGGTCCCGCAGCGCTGGCACGGGTGGGAGCTCGCAGGGTGGAGGCCGCTCAAGGCCTCGGACAGGTGCGGCACGGGGCGCATGCCACCGTCTCCTGTCGCAGGGGCGATATGCCGTTTTCGCACGACGGTGCGCGCCGGAGGAACGGCGGAGGCGAAGCCTTAGGTGCCGCGCGGAACGAGGCCTCCGCCCGCCCTCGCCCTCCGCGCCCGCGCCCGTGCCGGCGCCCGTGCCCGTGCCTCTGACCGCGCCTCGGCCTGCGCGCGCGAAGCGCGCGCTTCCGATGGATTATTCCGCGCCGCCCCGATGAGGCGCCGTCATGGTGTCGGCCCGCGCGAGCGCCCCCGGGAAGGTGATCCTTTTCGGGGAGCACGCGGTGGTCTACGGCGAGCCGGCCATCGCGGTGGCGCTGAACCTCCGCACGGAGGTCACCGTCCGCGAGACGCAGGGGGAGCGCGGCCACCGCGTCAACGGCGCGCCGATGAACCAGCACCAGCACGCCTACATCAAGGACGCCGTGGAGAATCTCTGGAAGGGCGCCTTCCTCGACATCCGCACCGAGTCGCGCCTCCCCAGCGCCTCCGGCCTCGGCTCGAGCGCCGCGCTCTCCGTCGCGACGACCGCCGCCATCCTCCAGGCGCAGGGGCGCTTCTCCGAGGAGCTTGTCGCGCGCGAGGCGTACAACGCGGAGTGGAGCGCGCAGAAGGGGCGAGGAAGCCCCACCGACACGTCCACCGCCACGCACGGCCGCGCCGTCCTCGTCGACCGCGAGAAGGGCCCCGGCTTCCTGTGGGACATCCAGCGCGGCGAGCGCCACTGGTACCTCCACCACCTCGAGATGCCGCCCCTCACGCTCGTCATCGGCTACACGGGCCAGCGCGGGCGCACCGCCGACGAGGTGGCGAAGGTCGCGCGCTTCGTGAAGCGCGGCGCGTTCGCGCGCGAGATCATGCGCGACCTCGGGAAGCTCACGCGCGAGGCGCGCCAGCTCATCGAGGACCGCGAGAAGCTCGCGCTGGGCGTCTGCATGGACGAGGCGCACAACCTCCTCACGGTCCTCGGCGTGTCCACGAAGAAGCTGGACGAGCTCTGCGACGCGGCGCGTCAGCACGCCTACGGCGCGAAGCTCACCGGGTCCGGGGGCGGCGGCAGCATGATCGCCCTCACCGACGAGCCGGAAGCGTGCGCCAAGGCCATCGCGAAGCACGGCGGCATCCCGACCATCGTCAACCTCGGCGGCGCGGGGGTGCAGGCATCCACCTTGTGAAGCTGGGCGGCTCCGTCATCACGGACAAGTCGACCTACCGCACCCCGCGCCTCGACGTGCTCGCGCGCCTCGCGCTCGAGGTCGCCTCCTCGGGCGAGCGCCTCGCCCTCGTGCACGGCGCCGGCTCGTACGGCCACGTCGTCGCGAAGCGTCACGAGCTCGCGCGCGGCATGGACGACCGCGTCGAGCGCCAGCTCGCGGCGGCGCAGGTGCACGCGGACGTGCGCGAGCTGCAGGGGCTCGTGCTGCGCGCGCTGGGCGACGTCGGCATCCCCGCGATGAGCCTCTCGACCTACGACCTCGCGCGCCTCACGAGCGGCGAGATGGGCGCCTTCGCCTACGAGCCGGTGCACGAGACCGTCACGCGCGGGTTCGTCCCCGTCATGTCGGGCGACGTCGCGCTCGACGCGGCGCGCGGCTTCGGCATCCTGAGCGGCGACGTGCTCATGGTGGAGCTCGCGCGCGCCCTGCGCCCCGCGCGCGCGGTCTTCGTGACCGACGTGGACGGCATCTACGACCGCGACCCCGGCGAGCCGGGGGCGACGCTTCTTCCGCGCATCGACCTGCGCACCGACGTCCGCACCACCGAGTCGCGCGTGCCCGACATCACGGGCTCCATGCTGGGGAAGCTGAAGCGCGCGCGCGAGGTGGCCCGCAGCGGCGTCCCGGTGCACATCGTCAACGGGCTCGTGCCCGGCCGGCTCGCGGACGTCCTGGCCGGCAGGGAGACCGTCGGAACGGTCGTCACAGCGTGATGGCGTCGCCGGCGACGCGGTCGCTCACGGTGCCTATCGTGCTCGTGTAGACGTCGACGAGCTCGATGCGCGTCTGCGCCTGGCGCTCCATGCGGAGGCCGCGCAGGTCGTACGCACGCTCCTCCTCGTGGACAAAGATGCCCAGCGGGTCCTCGGGCACCCACACGGTGGCGCGGCCGTGGATGGGGAGGGTCCACGTGAGCGTGTCGCCGGAGACCGAGAGGCTTCCGAGGCATTCGAACGTGACGGCGCCGTCGGGGAAACCGAGCGACATGCACTGCGTGCGCCCCTGCGGGCCGTAGCCGGCGCGGAAGCTCACCTCGTGCACGAAGTCGACGCTCACTTCCTCGGCGATGGGCTCGCGCAGCACGCCCTCGTGGTGGCCCGCGGGCGAGACGAGCGAGAGGCGGTCGCAGTCGACGCGCGGGTCCGCGAGGCGCGTGACGGTGAGCGCGATGACGAGAAGGTCGTCCGTGCTGTCGACGCGGAGGCTGCGGATGTCCGCGGCGGCCGACCTGCAGTCCGGAGCCCAGAGCGGCTCCGGGAGGCGCAGGACGAGGAGCCGCTCGTCCCCCTCCGGGTCCTCCAGCGTGCTCGAGCCGGAGGCCAGGGCGAGAGGCGCCAGGAGCAGGAGCGCGACGGCGAGCGCGATGGGGCGGGGCATTGGGGGGAAGCCTCCGTG
>DASRYU010000142.1:0-13037 GCA_035687045.1 Thermoplasmatota archaeon
AGCTTCCGATGAGCGTCATCGCGGCCGTGTTCGAGGACGTGCCGCGGTAGACGTCGTAGCGCACGACGGGCGCGTCGCTGCCGGTCACGGTGTTCCACATCAGCGTGCGCTTGTGGGTGAGGGGCTCCTTCGTGATGCTCCCCCACGTGGGCGTGTCGGGCGTCGCCATCGTCTTCGCGCTCTTCTCGGCGGAGACCTGGCCGTCGCCGAAGTTCGTGATGCCCTGGATCTTGTACGCCTTCGTGACGTTGGGCCCGAGGTTCTGGTCGATGAACGAGACGTTGAGCGGGCTCGCGATGTAGGCGAGCTCCTTGAACTCCGTCTCGCCCGCGACCTTGTGCAGGACGCGGTAGCCGACGAGCGTCTGGCCGAGCGTGTCGGGGGCGACCCACGTGAGCGTCAGGTTGTTGGGCGTCGAGGCGGCGACGTTGAGCGTGGGCGGCCCGATGGGGAGGATCGCGCTTCCGGTCACCGTGGCGCTGTCGACGCTCCACGAGTGCGCGTTGAGCGCGCGGACCTTGTACGTCATCGTCGCCGTGTGGCTCACGCTGTGCTGGAAGCGCGTGACGTTGCCCAGCTCGCTCACGAGCACGAAGTTCGGCGGGTTCGCCGTGTCGTTGGCGTAGACGGCGTAGCCGAAGATCGTGCCGCCGCCGGTGTTGGTCGGCGGGTCCCAGGTGATCGTGATGCGTCCGGCCTCGGTCGTGGAGCCGCTCGTGGGCGTCGGAGCGGCGGGCGGGCCGATGGGCGTCGCGCTCACCGCGGCGGAGGGTGCGCCGAGCGCGCCTCCGGTCGTCTCGAGCCGCACCGTGTAGTATTGCGTGACGCCGTTGGGCCTGCCGGTGTCGACGACGCTCACCGGCGTCGTGCCCCACACGTAGGGGACGCGGATGCCGGTGTCGGCCGTCGTCTCCGGCGAGAAGCCGCGATAGACGTGGAACTGGACGGGGTTGCCGCTGCCGTTGGAGAGCGGGCGCGTCCACTTGAGCGCCACCTGCCCGTCGCCCGGCGTGGCCTCGAGGGCCAGCGGCGCGCTGGCGGGGATGACGGCCGCCTGCGCCGTCTGCGCCGCCGACGCGCCCGGCCACACGTAGAGGATGAACGCCATCTCCGTGTACGCGGGCGCACCGACGCGGTACATGTTCATCGTGGCGGTGCGCGACGCGCTGGCGACGGCCTGCCCCTTCGGGATCTCGGGGCCGACGTCGAGGTAGAGGTAGTGGAACTTGCCGTACGTGATGGCGTTGGCGAAGAACTTCTTCGCCTCTTCCGCCGACATCTTGTGCGGGAGGTAGCTCGAGAGGATGACGGAGCCTTCGGTCGTCGTCCCCGCGCCCCACGCGCCGGTGCGCGAGACGCTCAGCACGTGCTGCATGGGCGACTGCGCGACGACGGCGCTGAAGAGGTCCGCGTCCTGGCTCTTCGTGAAGTCCCACACGCTGCCGCGCTCGTAGTCGTCGTACGCGAGCGCGTTGGGGAGCGTGAGGAGGGGGTGCGTCTTGTCGGGGCTGCTGACCCCGCCGCTCGCGCCGGCGATGCCGGCGTCGAAGAGGCGGTCGAGCCACTGCACGTTCGTCTGCGGCCCCGTGATCATGAGGCGGCCGCCGTACTTGTCGACGTAGTCCCGGATCGCCGTCTTGATGTCCTGCGGCGTGAAGGCCTGGTGGTCGACGCCGGAGCCGACGATGACCATGTCGTACGCGGGCTCCTCGAACGTCTTCCTGAGGAGCGTGACCGGCACGATCGTGGTCGTGGCGACGACGACGTCGTCGACGATCCACCCGTAGCCGATGTTGTTGTCGTTGTCGGCCACCCAGTGGTACGCGATGAGCACGCCCGGGTTGTTGTCGCACGCGGGGCATCGGATCGTGAGGTCGGCCACGCTGCGGTCGCGGAAGGCGGGAAGATGGGGCGTGAGGACGGGCGGGCCGACCGCCGAGCAGTCGGTGGAGCGCTGGCCCGGAGAGTCCGTGAGCGCGATCCAGGTCGCGCCGTTGTCGGGGCTCACCTCCACGAAGCCGTAGTCCTCGCAGTCGTAGGCGGCGAGGCCGCGGTCGGTGTCGACCCACTCCTTCCACTTGAGCGACGCGGACGTGACGCCGGTGAGGTCCGCCTTGCCCACGATGGCGCGGAGCTCCCGGTTCTTCGTGTAGCCAAGCGTTGTCCCGTCGGAGCTGAGCGCGAGGGCGGAGGTCGTGCCGGGCACGAGCGTCGCGTACGCCGCGGCCGGCACGCGCTGGAAGTCGAACTTCGTGCCCGCGCCCTGCGAGAGGACCGTCTGCTCGACGAGCGCGCCGATGCGCGGCAGGAGCTCGTCGCGGAGCTTGTTGCTGTCGTCGGCGAACACGTCGTCGGGCACGGCGCCCGCGGGCAGGTAGGTGAAATCGACGTTGAGCGCGGCGAGGCGGTCGATCTCCGCCTGCGCGTGCGCCGTCGGGTTCGAGCCAGCATGGTCGCCCACGTAGGCGATGCGGAAGTCGTTGAACCCGTCGAGCCCGTAGGGGTCGGCGAGCGAGGGGGAGATGAGAGGGTACGCGCGCAGGTGGAACTCGTAGCCGGAGAGGCCGAGCGCCGCCTTCGCCTCCGCGTAGTCGACGCCGCCGTTCCCGGAGCTCGCGATGGCGAGCTTGCCCCTCGCGAGCGCGTCGAACTTGTCCGCGTCGATGCGGATGGTGGTCCCCTGCTCGACGATGCCCAGGCGCTGCACCGACTCGATGGCGGTGAGGTTCGCGTCCCACGTGCCGGGCACGCCGGGCGTGCCCACGAGGACGGCCAGGGCGTTCTCCGCCTTCGAGCGCAGCTCGAGGTGCTCGAGGCCGTTCGTCCCGCCGCCAGGCGGGGTGATGACGAAGTGGAGAAGGAACGTCGAGCCGAGGAGGAAGATGGAGGCGGCGACGACGTAGGAGGCCATCGAGGCGGAGCCCTCGTCGCAGCCGCGGCGGAAGTGCCGGCGCAGGCGCTCCAGCGGCGTGCGCGACGCCGCGGGGGGCGGATGCCGACGCTGGAACGGCCGCAGGGCGTCCACCGGAACCTCGCTGGAGGCTCTCCCGCGCCCACTATAAAAGGCCAGGGCGCGGCGCCTGGGGCGAGCGCAAAGAAGCTTAAGAGAGCGGACCTTTGGCGGCGCGTGCGTGGTGTGGACGAGCGGACGCCCGTCTTGCGCGAGGACGGCAGCGTCGACAAGGCGCGAGAGCCCGACCTTCCGGACGCGACGCTTCTGCGCATGTACGAGGGGATGCGCCTCATCCGCCTCCTGGACGAGCGCTGCATGAACCTGCAGCGCCAGGGGCGCATCGGCTTCTTCGGCACGACGACCGGCGAGGAGGCCGCCGTCATCGGCAGCATCGTCCCGCTCCAGGACGACGACTGGGTCTTCCCCGCGCTCCGGCAGGGGGGCGCGCTCCTCTACCGCGGCTTCACGCTGCGCAAGTACTTCGCGCACCTCTACGGCAACGCCGAGAGCGTCGAGATGGGGCGCTCGATGCCCTGCCACTACTCGGACCGCACCCACAACTTCGTGACGTGGTCCTCCAGCATGGCGACGCAGCTTGTCCACGCGACGGGGATGGCCTACGCCGCGAAGTACAAGCGCACCGGCCAGGTCGCCATGGGCTACCTCGGCGACGGCGCCTCGAGCGAGGGGGACTTCCACCACGCGCTCAACTTCGCCGGCGTCTGGAAGGCGCCGGTCGTGTTCTTCTGCAACAACAACCAGTGGGCCATCAGCGTGCCGTTCGCGAAGCAGACCGCGAGCGGCAGCGTCGCCGTCAAGGCGCAGGCCTACGGCTTCCCCGGCGTCCGCTTCGACGGCAACGACGTCCTCGGCGTCTACGCCGCCACGAAGGAGGCGGTCGATCGCGCGCGCCGCGGCGAGGGGCCCACGCTCCTCGAGGCCGTGACGTACCGCATGCAGGGCCACTCCTCCTCGGACGACCCGACGCGCTACCGCTCGCAGGCGGAGGTCGAGGCCTGGGCGCGGCGCGACCCGCTCGCGCGCTACTCGAAGTACCTGCACGCCCGCGGGGTCCTCGACGAGGCGAAGACGAGCGAGATCGACGAGCGCCTGAAGGCGGCCATCGAGGACGCCATCCAGCACGCGGAGGCGACCGCGCCCCCGCCCACGACCACGCTCGTCGACGGCGTCTACGCCGAGGTGCCGTGGCACCTGCGCGCGCAGTACGAGGAGCTGCAGGAAGCGCTGCGGCGGTAGGCACGCAAGCCTTTATTCCGGACCGCGCCTCGCGCCTCACGTGGCGTCGCTCGACGTGCTCGACTACCAGGCGGGGCTCGACGGCGAGCTTGCCCGCGCGGGCATGCCGGCGGCGCTGCGCCGCCAGGCCGTCAAGGACGCGCGCCGCGTCGTCGACGCGATGGCGTTCCGCTTCGCGCTCATGGACGAGCGCCCCCTCCCGGAGGACCTCGACTACCTCCGCGCGCTCGAGGCCCTGAAGCCGCCGCCGCGCGCCGCGCCCGTCCTCCTCGCGCGCCGCCCGCACTACGCGCGCGTGCGCCGGCGGCGCCTCACCACGACGTGGACCATCCTTCTTGTCCTCGCGACGGCCATCGGCGGCCTCGCGTACCTCGCCACGAGCGAGGAGGCGGAGGAGCTCGTGCTCATCTCGCTCGACACGACGCAGATGCTCACGTTCTCCTCCGAGCGCTCGTTCGAGGTGACGGAGAACATGACGCGCCTCCACATCGACGGCACGTTCCTCATCAACCGCGACAGCCGCGGCGTCATCGAGGCTCGCCTCGTCGACCCCGCGGGACAGACGCGCATGTTCGAGTCGTTCTACCCGAACGGGAACGTGTACCTGCGCGAGAACATCTACGAGCCGGAGCCCGGCGAGTGGACGCTCATCGTCGACTTCCTCGACGCCAGAGGCTCCGTCAGGGTTACGGTCGATGGCATCCGTCCCACGAGGTAGGCACATGCGCGTCCGCGTCCGCCTCTTCGCCGGCACCCGCGAGGCCGTCGGAGCCGGCGCGCTGGAGCTCGACCTCCCGGAGGACGCCCGCGTCGACGACGCCGTCTCGCTCCTCTGCGCGCGCCACCCCGCGCTCGCGCGCTATCGCGGCCACGCGCTCTACGCGCTCGACGGCACGTTCGTGCCCGCGAGCCAGCCGCTGCGCCCGCAGGCCGAGCTCGCCATCATGCCCCCCGTGTCGGGCGGCGCCGGTCGGCTGCGGACGGAGCCCTTCTCGCTCGACGCGCTCGTGGCGTCGCTGGAGCGCGAGGGAGCCGGCGCGGTCGTCGCGTTCGTCGGCTACGTGCGCGGCGACGAAGGTGTGGCGCGCCTGCGCTTCGAGGCGTACGCGGAGATGGCGGAGCGCGAGATCGAGGCGCTCGAACGCGAGGCGCGCGAGAAGTTCGGCCTCACCGGCGTCCTCGTGCGCCACCGCGTCGCGACGCTCGACGTCGGCGAGCCGATCGTCGCCGTCGTCACGGCGGCGCCCCACCGGCGCGCGGCGTTCGAGGCGGCCGCGTGGCTCATGGACGAGCTCAAGACGCGCGTGCCCATCTGGAAGGCCGAGGAAGGCGAGGGCGGCGCGCGCTGGATCAACGACCCGAGCGGGTGAACCATGGCGGACGAAGCGTTCCAGGGCCGCGCTCTCGCGGCGGCGAAGGCGAAGAAGTTCGGCGGCCCCACCACGGGGCGGATCGGCGGCGACGCGCCCGCGGGCGGCGGCGCGCGCTCGCCCGAGGCGGAAGGGCGCATGGCGGACGTCACGGCGAAGCCCATCGTGCGCCGCGAGGCCGTCGCCGAGGGCTTCCTGCGCCTCAAGGCGGAGACGCTCGCCGCCATGGCCGCGGGCGCGCTGCCGAAGGGGGACGCCTTCGCGCCCGCGCGCATCGCGGGCATCATGGCGGCGAAGAACACGCCCCAGCTCGTCCCCCTCTGCCACCCCATCCCGCTCACAGCCGTCGAGGTGGAGCTCCTGCGCGAGGAGCGCGGCGTGCGCTGCCGCGCCACCGTCGTCGCGGAATGGAAGACGGGCGTCGAGATGGAGGCGCTCGCCGCCGTCACCGCCGCGCTTCTGACCGTCTGGGACATGACGAAGGCGCTCGAGAAGGACGCCACGGGCAACTACCCCGACACCGCCATCGAGGCCGTGCGCGTGCTCCGCAAGACGAAGGGGGGCGGCGCATGAGCCACGCCGAGCGCGAGCACAAGGCGCACGCGCCGCCAAGCGTTCGCTTCGCCATCGTCACCGTCAGCGACTCGCGCGACCTCTACCACGACGAGTCGGGCGGGCTCCTCGCCGACCTCGCGCAGCAGGCAGGGCACACCGTCGCGCGGCGCACGCTCGTGCGCGACGAGCCTGACGAGATCCGCGCCGCGCTGCGCGAGGCGCTGACGTCGGGCGCGGACGTCCTCGTCTTCACCGGCGGCACCGGCATCGCGCGCCGCGACGTCACCGTGGAGACGGTGGCGCCCCGCTTCGGGAAGCGTCTCGACGGATTCGGCGAGCTGTTCCGCATGCTCAGCCACCAGTCGCTCGGGAGCGCCGCGATGGCGAGCCGCGCCGACGCGGGCGTGATCGCGGAGCGGCTCGTGTTCCTCCTCCCCGGGAGCCCCGACGCGTGCCGCCTCGCGATGGAGCGGCTCATCCTGCCCGAGGTCGGCCACCTCGTCGGGCTGCTGCGCCGCTAGGCGAGCCAAGCCCTCAGCCCGACGCGCCCTTCGTGAGCGAGACGAGGATGACGTCGAAGGTGAGGTCGCGCCCGGCGAGCGGGTTGGGCGAGGGGTACGCGACGACGATGCGCTCCTCCGAGACCTCCTTGATCGTCGCCTCGCGCGGCTGGCCAAGCTGCGTGATGCTCGTGTACGAGTAGCCCACCGGCGGCGAGTGGCGCACGATGATCTCGTCCTCCGTCACCTCGCGCACGGTGCTCATCTGCGGCCAGTACGCGCGCATCGTGAAGGCTTGCCCGGGCTGGGTCGTCGGGGTGGTGCGGAAGGAGACCTGCGTCTCGTTGATGCTCGTGACGACGCTCGCGTTGGGCCAGAAGGGGTAGACGGTGTACGACTCGCCGACGACGGCCGCGAGGCGGTACTCGACGACCTGCGGCGTGATGCTCACGATCTGGTAGGGCCAGTCGTTGCCCTGCTGGTTGAGGATGAACGTGTCGCCCGCCTCGAAGTCGGACGGCTGCCCCTGGCGCGTCTCGAGGATGTACTCGTCGAAGGTCGCGCGCGCGACGCGCTGCGCGTCGTTGACGAGCGTGATCTCGCGCTGGAGGCGCTCCTCGCGCGGCTCCGGCTGCTCGTCGGTCGCGTTGCCGTACCCCTTCTCGGGGCCGAAGCTGATGGAACGGTGCTCGCCGGGCTGCATCCCGAGCATGCCCTCGTAGAGGCCGCTCACGACGTTCGGGCGCGGCGCCGTCTGGAAGGGGAGGAGGCCCTGGCTGAAGCGGTACGTGTCCGTCTTCGGGAAGGGGACCTCGAGGAGGACGGGGTCGTTCGTGTTGAACACGCGCCCCGTCGCGGTGAGGCGGCCGACGTAGATGACCTCGGCGCTGTCCCCCGGCTCGAGCCCGGGCGCCTCCGGCATGACGCGGAGCGTGAGGAGGCCCGCGCGCGTGCGGATGACGCGCTCGCCTTCGAGGAGGCGCACGTCGAGCGCGTGCTCGCCCGGCGCGAGCCCCTCGGGCACGCTCACGGTGACGAACACGCCCACCGTGCTGTTGCCGCGGATCGTCGTGACGGCGCTGCGGCCGGTGGCGGCGCCGGCGACCTCGACGACGACGTCGGTCGACGCGGTGCCGCGGTTCGAGACGGTGACGACGTAGCTGACCTCGTTCCCCGGCGTCGCGTTGGAGAGCGCGCGCGTGGGCGTGACGCTGTAGAGCTGCGACTCGACGGTGTCTCCGACGAACGAGCTCACGCCGTACGTGGCGCCCGCGATCGCCGCAAGGAACACGACGAGCGCGACCGCTTTCACCGGGGCCGAGAGGGCCATCGGCCGCGCGAAGGCGAGCGCGCCTTAAGAAAGCTGCGAGGCGTCGATAACCTCAAACGGGCGACGCGGCGTGGCCTGCGCGCATGTCGGCGGCGGGCGAGTTCGCGCTGCTCGTCCTCTCCGCGCTCTGGCTGATGCTGCCGGCGTACCTCTCGAACATGCTGCCCGTGGTGGTGGGCGGCGGCGCGCCGATCGACCTGGGCCGGCACTGGAAGGACGGCAAGCGCATCCTGGGCGACGGCAAGACCTGGCGAGGCCTCCTTCTTGCGCCGCTGCTCGCGGCCGGCCTCACCTACTTCCTCGTCTGGATCGCCCGGAACACCGCGTGGGGCACGTGGGGCTTCCCCGACTGGGGCCCGAACCCGTGGTGGTTCCTCCTCGCGTACATGATGGGGCTTGGCGCGCTCGTCGGCGACGCCTTCGAGAGCTTCGTCAAGCGCCGCACCGGGCGCGACCGCGGCGAGAAGTGGTTCCCGTGGGACCAGCTCGACTTCATCCTCGGCGCGCTCCTCTTCGGTGCGCTGACGGGGCTCGTGCTCTCATGGACGGGCGCCGTCACGCCGAACGTCTTCGAGTCGCTCTTCACGTTCCCGCGCCTCCTCGTCATCCTCCTCCTCACGCCCGTCCTGCACCTGGGCGTGAACTTCCTCGGCTGGAAGCTCGGGCTCAAGGACGTGCCCTGGTAAGGAGCGAGGCCGCGACGGCGGCGAGCGCGAGCGCCGCGAGCGCGAGCGGCCCGAGCGGCGTCTCGTTCTGCGCCAGCCCGTAGACCTCGGCGTCCTCCTCCGGCACCACGAGGACGCTCATGGCCGGGCGCTCGCCGCGCTCGAGCCCGAGCGAGGGCGCCACGACCTCCACCACGTGGACCCCGGGCTCGGTCCACGCCCGCTCGAGCGCGAGCCGCTCCCCGCGCGCCGCGAGCGGGACGCGCTCCTCCCCCTCCGGACCGCGCACGAGGGCGACGGCGTCCTCCGGGAGCGGGAGCGGCCGATGCTGCGCGTCCAGAAGGTCGAGGAGGAGGGGCTCGGCGCTTCCCACGAGCACGACGCCGCGCGTGGCGGCGCCCGGCCCCGGCTCGACGAAGGCGCGGCCGGCCGGCCACACGGGGACGTCCATCGCGACGGCGCCGACGGGCGCGCGAAGCTCGAGGCGCCACTCTCCCGCGCGCGCGAAGGTGACGTCCGCGACGGCGCGCGCGCCCTCGTCGCGCAGCGGGAACCACGCGCCCGCGCGCCCGTCCGGCTCGACAAGGCGCGCCTCGAACGGGAGCGGCGCGTCGCTCACGACCTCGAGCCGCAGCGGCGCGTTCGCGACGACGAGCGGCGCGCCGAGGATGCGCACGTGCACGGAGCCCTCGCCCAGCGGCGCGCCGGCGTCGAAGCCGTCGTGCGCGAGCGCGTGGGGCGCGAGAAGGAGAAGGAGCGGCAGCGGCAGGAGCAGCAGCTTGCCCGCTTGGCGTGCGGCAGCCACGCCTCGTCTGGTCCCTCATCCCACTTGAGCGCGCCGGCGGCGCGGGCGCGCGGGTGTGGCGAGACCCTCATCGACGTGAACGGCGGCCGCATGGCCACGAGCATGGCTCGGACCTGGAAGGCGCTCACGCTTGCCGCGCTGCTGTCGGTGGCTGCCCTCGCCACGCTCGCGACGCCCGCGAAGGCGGAGCCCATCGTGGAGCTCATGGTGCTCGGCGAGACGCACGGCACGAAGAGCATGACGCGCACGCTTGTCGATATCGCGAAGGCGAAGGGAGCCACGGGGTGCGTCTGCCCCGGCGACTTCACCTACGGCGACTCCTCCGCGACGCCCGGCGGCTGGCGGAGCATGATGCAGCCGTTCATGTCGAACATGATGCCCGCGCAGGGGAACCACGACTGGCCCTGGAGCGACTGGAGCTCCATGTTCCCCGGCGGGAAGCACTACTACGACAAGGACGTCGCGGGCGTGCACTTCATCGTCCTCAACACCGAGTACTCGCTCGCGCCCGGCTCCACGCAGCGGACCTGGATGGAGTCGAAGCTTGGCGAGCGCGACGGCGGCGCGCTCAAGGTGCTCGTGCTCCACCGCCCGTGGTGGCTCCCGGACGGCGCGCGCCACGAGACGGCCGAGTTCGAGTCGAAGAACGGCGCGACGGCGTCCTCGATGTACGCGCTCATGGAGAAGCACGGCGTCGACCTCGTCGTCTCGGCGCACGAGAAGAACTACCAGCACAGCGTCCGCAACGGCATCCACTACCTCGTGGCCGGCGGCGGCGGGCCGTCCTTCTATCCGATGTCGTACGAGCTTCCCGGCGGCGTCAAGCGCCTCATGGCGAACGTCGTGAGCACGCTCGAGATCAGCTCGTCGAGCATGACGATCAAGAGCTACGGGCTCGACGGCTCCAAGATCGAGGAGTTCACGATGGGCGGCTCCGCGAGCGCCCCCTCCTCGCCCGACGCGTCGAGCGGCGACGTCACCTTCGCGCCCGGCGGCGGGAACGAGTGGTGGGTCGAGGTCGACGTCCGCGGCCCCGTGACGGCGGTCGACGCGCGCGACACGAACGGCGCGTGGGTCGCGCTCAGCAAGAAGAGCTGGGGCGACTGGGCGGCGAGCTTCCGCGTCGAGCGCGGCCACGACGTGCAGTACCGCGCCCGCACGAGCGACGGCCGCGTCGTCGAGAGCTGCTGGTACGCGCACCCGACCGGCGGCTGCACGACGACGCAGGCGCCCGCGACGAGCGGGCCCGCGCCTTCCGACGCCGCGTTCACCGCGAAGGGCGGGAACGAGTGGTGGGTGCAGGTCGCCGTCTCCGGCAGCCCGAGCGCCGTCTCCGCGCGCGACACGAACGGGGCGTGGGTCGCCCTCAGCAAGAAGAGCTGGGGCGACTGGGCCGGGAGCTTCCGCGTGGAGCCCGGCCACGACGTGCAGTACCGTGCGAGCTTCGCCGACGGCCGCGTCGCGGAGAGCTGCTGGTACGACCATCCCGCGACGACGTGCGCGAGCACGTCCGGCACCGCGCCCTCGGGCTTCGCGGCGACGTTCGCGAACGCGCGCGGGAACGAATGGTGGGTGGAGACCGACGCCCGCGCGACGGGCGGCACGCTCGCCCGCGTCGAGGCGCGCGTCGACGGCGGCGCGTGGACGCCCCTCGAGCTCAAGTCGTGGGGGAGCTGGGCGAAGAGCCTGCGCGCCCCCGCCGGAAGCCAGGTGAGCTTCCGCGCCGTCTCCACCGGCGGCGACGTCGCCACGAGCGGCGCGTACGCGTGGCCCCCGCGCTGAGGAGGCAAGGCGAGGCTTGCCAACCGTGAAGAGCGCCGTGCAGCGATGTGGTTGCGGAGCGAGGAGCTCCTGAGGCGGCGAGGCGCCGCGCGCTATCCAGAGCCGGCGCGCGGCCCCGCCCACTCACTGGGCACGGGGGAACCGATGCCTGGGCATCGGGGGGTCCCGATGCCTCCCCTTCTTCTTCGCGAAGCGCGCGCTTCGCGTCTAGTACTTCGGCACCGAGGGGTCCACCTCATCGGACCACGCGAGGATGCCGCCCTCCAGGTTGCGCACGCGGCGGAAGCCGAGCGTCTGGAGAAGCTGGAGGGCCTTCGCGCTGCGCACACCGCTGCGGCAGTGCAGCACGATGTCCTCGTTCTGCGGAAGCTCGGCCGCGCGCATGGCGATCTCGTTGAGCGGGAGGAGCTTCGCGCCCGGGATGCGGGCGATCTCCGCCTCGTGCGGCTCGCGCACGTCGACGAGGAGCACCTCCTTGCGCGCGAGCTTCGCCTCCAGCTCCTTGGGCGCGATGCTCGGGATGCCCTGCGGCACCTCTTCCTCCTCGCCGCGGATGCCGCAGAACTCCTCGTAGTCGATGAGCTCCTTGATCGTGGCGTTCGGCCCGCAGAGGGGGCAGGCGGGGTCCTTCGCGAGGCGGAGCGTCGTGAACTCCATCGCCAGCGCGTCGAAGAGGAGAAGCTTGCCGATGAGGGGCTCGCCGCGCCCCACGATGAGCTTCACGGCCTCCGTCGCCTGGATGCTGCCCATGATGCCAGGCAGGACGCCGAGCACGCCCCCCTCCGCGCAGCTCGGGACGAGGCCGGGGGGTGGCGGGCGCGCGTAGAGGCAACGATAGCAGGGGCCGCGCGTCGCGTCGAAGACGCTCGCCTGGCCTTCGAAGCGGAAGATGCTCGCGTAGACGTTCGGCTTCCCCTGCAGCACGCTCACGTCGTTGGCGAGGTAGCGCGTGGGAAAGTTGTCCGTCCCGTCGAGGACCATGTCGTAGTCCTTGAGGAGGTCGTGCGCGTTCGCGCTCGTGAAGCGCGTGTCGTGCTCGTGCACGTCGATGAACGGGTTGAGCCCCCGCAGCCGCTCCGCCGCCGCGCGCGCCTTCGGGCGGCCCACGTCGGCGTCGGAGAAGAGCACCTGCCGGTGAAGGTTGCTGCGCTCGACGCGGTCGAAGTCGACGACGCCGAGCGTGCCCACGCCCGCGGCCGCGAGGTAGAGCGCGGAGGGCGCGCCGAGGCCGCCGCTCCCCACGAGAAGGACCTTCGCGTCCTTGAGCCGCTCCTGCCCCTTGAGCCCGACCTCGGGGAGGATGAGGTGGCGCGCGTAGTGCGCGATCTCCTCGCGCGAGAGCGTCGCGATGTCAGCACCCGCCCGCGACGGAAGGCACGAGGATGAGCGTGTCCCCCTCCCGCACCGGCGCGTCCTGCCCGCCCAGCTCGCGGACGTCGCGCTCGCCCAGATAGACGTTGACGAACGAACGGAGGCGGCCGCTCTCCTCGTAGAGGTGCGGCTTGAGCGCGGGGTGGCGCGCGACGAGCGCCGCAAGCGCGTCGCCCACCGTCTTCGCGTCCACCGCCGTGCGGGATTCGCTTCCCGCGTACTGCCGCAGCGCCGTCGGGATGCGCACCGTGACCGTCATGGCCGATCGTAGGCTGTCTTTCTTGAAAAAGGCGGGTTCGCGGCAATGCCCGCGTCAGCGGAACGTGAGCACGAGGACGAAGAGCAGCACGAGCGGCGCCGCCACCACCGCGTGGAACGCCGCCCGCCCCACCGGATGCTCCTTCCACGCGCCGCGCGCGAAGACGCCGAGCAGCGCCCCCAGCCCCAAT
>DASRYU010000143.1:0-3200 GCA_035687045.1 Thermoplasmatota archaeon
GTCCTCGGCAGCGTCGCGTGCGCGGCGGCGCCCACGATGCCCCTCTTCATCGCGGCGCGCGCGCTCCAGGGCATCGGCGCCGGCGCCGTGCTGAGCCTGCCGTTCATCGTGCTCGGCGTCGTCTTCCCGCCAGAGAAGCGCGGCAAGGCGCTCGGCATCGTCTCGAGCGCGTGGGCCATCTCGAGCGTCGCAGGACCGCTTCTTGGCACCGCCATCGTCACCACCACGTCGTGGCGCTGGGCGTTCCTCCTTAACCTCCCCGTGGGCCTCCTCGCGCTCCTTCTCGTGCACCTTGGGCTTCGCGAGAGCGTCGGACAGCGCGCGGGGAAGTTCGACCTCGCCGGCTCGCTCCTCGCGGGCGCGGGCGGCAGCCTCGTCATCTGGGGATTCACGCTCCTGCAGGAAGGCGCCGCGACGCTGGGCGGCAGCGCCATCGCGCTCGGCGTCGCGATCCTCGCGCTCTTTGTCTGGCACGAAGGGCGCGCCGAGCGGCCCATCCTCCCCCTCGGCTTCTTCCGCCACCGCGGCTACGCGAGCGCGATGGGCGCGAGCTTCCTCACGTTCTTCGCCGGCTTCGGCCTCGGCTCCTACCTCCCGGTGATGGCGCACGAGCGCTTCGGCACCGAGATCGCCGTGGGCACCATCGTCGGCGCGTTCACCATCGGGTGGAGCATCCTCGCGTTCAGCACGGGGCGCATCGTGCACCGCGTCGGCGAGCGCGTGCTCGGCGTCTCGGGCGTCCTCGTCCACGCGCTCGGGCTCGTCGCCGTCGCGCTCGCGCTCCCCCGCGGCCTCCTCCCGACGACGCTCGCCGTCACGCTCGCCGGCGCCGGCATGGGGCTTCTCGCGCCCGCGCTCACGGTCGTCGTGCAGAACAGCGTCGACGTGAGCCGCATGGGCTCCGCCACCACGAGCCAGCAGTTCGTCCGGCAGATCGGCGGCGCCATCGGCGTCACTGTGTTCGTGCTCGTGGCCACCGTCGCGAGCTTCCGCGCCGGCCTCGCCACGATGGGCGTCGCGTGCGCGCTCGCGTTCGCCTTCGTCCTCTTCCTGCCCGCCTCCAGCCTGACCGCCCATCGCGCCGCGCCCGCGGCGGAGGGGTAGGCATGTCCCTCGCGGACGAGCTGCGCGCGCGCATCCGGCGCGACGGGCCGATGCGCTTCGACGCGTACATGGCGGCATGCCTCACCGCGTACTACGGGCGCGGCCCCGACATCGGCCCCGGAGGCGACTTCTCCACGAGCGTGCGCTTCCCCGCGTTCCGCGAAGGCATCGCGCGCCTCGTCGAGGCGACGGGCGTGGCGCGCGTCGTCGAGCTGGGCGCGGGCACGGGCGAGCTCGCGCGCAGCGTCCTCGCGCGCGTGCCGCGCGTGGAGTACCACACGGTGGACGCGAGCGCCGGGCTGCGCGAGAAGCAGCGCGACGCGGGCGCCACGCCGCACACGACGCTCGACGAGCTCGCGCCCGGCGAGCCGACGCTCGTCTTCGGGAACGAGGTCCTCGACGCGCTCCCCGTGCGCCGCATCGCCGGCGGCCCCGCGGGCGCGCTCGAGGTGTACGTAGACCTCGCCGCGGACGGCCGGTTCCGCGACCGCCTGCTGCCCGCGCCCGACGCGCCCTTCGTCCCCGCGCGCGGCCAGATCTGCGACGTGGCGCCCGGGCTCGAGGCGTTCGTGCGCGACGCCGCGCGCCTCGCCGACCCCGGCTTCCTTGTCCTCATCGACTACGGCGACGTCGCGGAGACGCTCTACGCGCCCACGCGCCTCAACGGCACGCTCGCCGCCTACCGCGCGCACGAGCAGCACCAGGACTGGTACGCGAACGTGGGCGAGCAGGACCTCACCGCCGACGTCGACTGGAGCGCCGTCTCCCGCGCCGCCACCGCCGCAGGCCTGGAGGAGCTGGGCCTCGTCACGCAGGGCCGGTTCCTGCGCGCGCTCGGCGTCGACGACGCGGAGGTCGTGAGCCCCGCGCGCCTCGGCAGCGCCTTCCAGGTCTACGCCGCCCGCCGCGGCACGACACGTGGCCTCCCCGGTTTCTGACGCTTCGCGTCTTCGCGGCCCTTACTCCTCCGGCGCGATGAGCTGCTCCCAGAAGTCCGGCCCCACCCGCGACACGAGCTCGACCTCCCGGTCCGCCACGAGGTGCGCCGCGCGCGGATGGCGAAGCGAGAGCCAGACGGCGTCGACGTGGCGCGACGCGTCCTCCTCCGCCTCCTCCGAGACGCCCGCGAGCTGGAGAAAGACGTGCATCCGCTCGTGCGAGTCCACCATCGCGAGCGCGTCCGCCGGCCCGAGCCCGAGCCGCTCGCCCAGCCGCAGCGCCGCCGCCACGTCGACGGCCGTCGCGAACGTCAGGTGATCCTCGCGGCGGAAGAGGCGGAACGTGACGGCGACGAGGCCGGGCACGTCGTAGTCAGGCGGGAACGCGGGGCGCAGCGAGACGTGGAGAACGAGGTCGAACTGCGGGCCGCGCGTGAGGATGCCCTCGCGACGCAGGCGGATCCGCCACTCGTCGAAGTCCCGCGAGGGCTCGTTCATGCGCGCTACTCCAGCGCGATCTCGTAGCTCTCCCGCAGCCACGCGCGTAGCTCCGAGTCCACGTCGCCCGGCGCCTCCACCTCGACGAGGTACGGAAGGAACGGGAGCCGCCCGCGCGCCGCGAGGACGCGCCTGCTCCGCGCGCGGCTGAAGCGTCGGAAGGCGACGTCGCAGCGCCGCGCCATCGGCTTCAGGATGCAGAAGAGGCGCCCGCCGCGCGCGTAGCGCATCTGCCCCGCCTTGTGCTCGAGCGTCACGTCGTCGCCGAAGCCGACGAGGAGCGCGTGGAGCGTGGCGGCGGCCTGCGTCGCTGCCGGAACGAGCGCGTCGCGCACGCGGGGGCATGCGTGCGATGGGCCTTAAGCGCCGGTGCGGCCTCTCCCGCGCGTGGCCGCGGCCGACGTCTGGGGCGCCCTCCTCGGGCTCGCCATCGGGCTCGTCGTCGCGTTCGCGGGCTACCGGCTCGCCCGCGGCCTCGCGTGGCTCGCCGGATTCCTCGCCGGCGCATCGCTCGGCCTGCTCCTTGGCGCGCTGGGAGGCCCGGTCGTCGCGCTCGTCGCGGCGCTCCTCGTCGGCATCGTCTTCGCCATCGTCGCCACGTTCGCCTTCCGCTTCCTCGGCGTCCTTCTCGGCCTCGCCGCCGGCGTCGCGCTCGGCGCG
>DASRYU010000144.1:0-3231 GCA_035687045.1 Thermoplasmatota archaeon
CTCGTCCACGCGGCGGCGCCGCTCGGGGCCGCGAGCCACCGCGCGCCGGTCACCGCGTGAACCAATACCGCTTCAGCGCTCGAAGAACTCGCGGCCTTGCTTCGAGAGCGCGGGGATCCTGTGCGGCGCCAGCAGCCACACCAGGATCGCCATCTGCGCCCACATGCGGTTCTCGGCCTCGTCGAAGACGACGCTCTGCGGGCCGTGGGCGACGCTCTTCTCCACCTCGTAGCCGTAGTAGGCGGGGAGGCAGTGGAGGAAGATGCCGTTGTTCGTGCGCGCCATGTGCTCGGCCGTGACGGTGTAGCCGGCGAACGCCGCGACGCGCTGCTCCTTCTCGTCCTCGTCGCCCATCGAGATCCACGTGTCCGTCGCGACGACGTCCTGCCCCTCGAAGGCGGCGTCGAAGCCGTCGTGGAGCACGCGCACGGAGCCGCCGGCGGCGCTCGCGACGGCCTCGGCCTCCTTGACGACGGTGGAGTCGGGCGCGTACTTCGCGGGCGTGACGACGGTGACGTGCATCCCCGCCATCGCCATGCCGACGAGGTAGGAGTGGCACATGTTGTTGCCGTCGCCCACGTAGAGGAAGCGCAGGCCGCCGAGGCGACCCTTGTGCTCGAGGACGGTGAGGAGGTCCGCCGCGACCTGGCAGGGGTGCTCGAGGTCGTCGAGCGCGTTGACCACGGGGCTCGTCGCGTGCTCCGCGAGCGCGCGCACGTCCTCGTTGCGGAACGCGCGGTAGATGAGGACGTCCGCGTAGCGCGAGAGGACGAGCGCGGTGTCCTCGATGCTCTCGCCGCGCCCCATCTGGATGTCGCGCGTGCTGAGGAAGGTCGAGGTCATGCCGAGCTTGGCGAGGCCGACCTCGAAGCTCACGCGCGTGCGCGTGGATGCCTTCTCGAAGATGAGGACGGCGCTCTTCGCGCTGAGGTAGGGCGTCGGGTGCCCCGACTTGTTGAGCGCCTTGATGGCGCGCGCCGCGTCGATGACCTCCTCGAGCTCGCCGCCGAAGTCGGCCATGCGCAGCAGGTCGCGTCCCGACGAGGACGCGGAGCTGGAGGCGGAAGCGGAGGCGAACGGGGTGGACTTCGTGACCACGACGCAGCACTGGCGGGCCGTGGGGATAGCCGTGTTGACTCGGACGAGCCCGCTCCGGGCAAAGTTGTCCGAACTCGGACATCCGCCGCTCTCCGCTGCGGGCGCGACGGCGCGGGAGCGCTGGCCGTCATGTGCAGGTCATATGCCACAGGCCGCGCACGCGTCGCGCATCACGGAGGTTGAACGCTCGCGCCAAAGCGGCCATATGCAGGGTCGGCGCTGCGCGCGGCATGCGACGCCCGCTCTCCCTGCTCCTCCTCCTTTCGCTCGTGGCCGCCGGCTGCGTCACCTCGCCCAACGGCGGCGGCCAGGACGGCGACGGCATCGACCCGACCGACGTCTCGTGGGCCGCGCGCGCCGTCCCCTCGGACGACGCCCACGCGCACGACGACCCGGCGCAGCACGCGAACCTCTCGACGCCCAATTTCCAGGTCGTCGGCTGGGACCCGCTCGTCTCCGACGCGTTCGGCGCGACGCCGGGCGGCTTCTTCTGCGGCGGCGCCGGCACGACCGCGGAGGGGCGCAAGCTCGCGGTCGTCCACTCGTACCATGACCACACGGACGTCGCGTTCGTCGTCGTGGACGTCACGGACCCGAGGGCCCCGGCGAAGGTCGGCGAGTACATCCTCGAGCGTTCGCACATCTACGACGCGACGGTGTCGCTCGACGGGCGCTTCGTCGTCCTCGGCGCGAACCCGGAGATCCCGTCGCTCCCCATCGTCGGCGCCGTGCAGGTCGTGCAGCCGAAGTGGCGCGACGCGTGCACGGGCGTCCTGCGCGCGGCGGGCCCGGAGCAGGCGCTGCCGCTCTCGCCCGGCGTCATCCTCGTCGACCTCGCGGACCCCACGAACCCCGTCTTCGCGGACTTCGCGCCGACGCCCGCGCTCGGCCCGCACAGCGTGCACGCCGGGAAGGTCGCGGACGCGAACGTGTTCCTCGCGAGCATCACGAACCTCGAGCACCAGGCGAGCTACTTCCAGTTCTACGGCGTGACGGAGCTTCCCGTCGTGGGCCCGAAGCTCACGCTCCTCTCGACCTACCAGGGCCCGCCCGGCCCGCAGTCGAACGTCCCGCTCGTGAACGGGCACGTCGATGGCTACATCGCGAAGCACCCGCTCACGGGCCAGACGCTCGCGTACCTCGCCAACTGGGACGCCGGCATGATCATCCTCGACATCAGCAACCCGCGCGTGCCCATCGAGGTCGCGACGTGGGGCGGCGCGAGCGAGGGCTTCGGCGGCGCCCCCGTCACGTTCGGCGACGACAACCTCGGCGGCATCCACGGGACGTACCCGCTCCCCGTGACGTGGAACGACCGCCACTACACGTTCGCCGGCCAGGAGCTTGTCGGCCGCCCCGACAACCGCCCCACGGGCTGGATCTTCGTGATCGACACGACGGACCCCGCGAACCCGACGGAGGTCGGCCGTTGGACGCTCCCCGTGGACGTGAAGTGGTCGGAGAGCCTCGAGTTCAGCACGCACTACTTCGTCGTCGTGAACCGCACGCTCTTCGTGTCCATGTACCACGGCGGCGTGTGGGCCGTCGACGTCTCGGACGACGCGCTCGAGCAGCCGCGCGCGGTGGGCGTCTGGATCCCGGACCGCGTCTCGCCGCAGCCGCCCGGCCCGGAGGGGCGCCTCTCGACGAGCGACATGGTCCTCGACGTCATCGCGCTCGAGGACGGCACGCTCCTCTCGTTCGGCTCGCGCTCGGGCGCCTACCTTCTGCGCTACGACGAGTCGCGCCCGATGCCCGCCCCTCCGGCGTGGGACCCCGAGGCCGCCCCGGGCAACGCGTAGCGACGGCCCACGGTGCGTCCGCGCTCCGCGTCCGCGCGGCGCGAGCGTGGCGGAAGAGAGCCTGCGAAGACGCGGAGACGCGAAGGATGTGCAGGGTCGAGCCGAGGCGGCAGCGTCCCGACCTTCGCGTCGTCGTGTCTTCGCGGCCTTTTTGTGGCGGCGAGGTGACAAGGGAGCCGCGAAGACGCGAGCGACCCTCGTGCGGGGGGCGTACGCCCGCCCTCATGAGGGGACGGGAACGTCCCCCGCAACAAGCGTTAAGAGCGGAGCCCGGCCGTGAGCGGCTGACATGTCCCGCATCCTCGCGCTCGCCGCGATCCTTCTTGTCGCC
>DASRYU010000145.1:0-6765 GCA_035687045.1 Thermoplasmatota archaeon
GGTGAGACGCAGGTGGCACGCAGGTGAGACTCACCTGAGATGCACCTGCGTGCCACGTGCCGCGCCCCCGCGCGCCCTTATGATGGAAGCCCGACATCGCGCGCCACAATGGCGAGCATCCGGGTCGACGGCTGGCGCAGCGGCATCCGCTTCGACGCGGCGCACGTCATCCCGCATCATCCGAAGTGCGGCCACCTGCACGGGCACACGTACGCGCTCCATGCGGAGCTGACGGGGGACATCGACCCGAGGACGGGCTTCATCATGGACTTCGGGACGGTGAAGGACGTGCTGCGCGAGGTGGCGGACCGGCTGGACCACCGCGTGCTCGTGCAGTCGAAGTCGCCGCACTTCCAGGTCAAGCGCCTCGGCCGGAGCGTGCACTTCGAGCTCGGGCTCAAGCACTACGCGCTCCCGGAGGAGGACGTGATGCTGCTGCCCATCGAGGCGACGACGGCGGAGGCGCTCGCGGAGTGGGTCGCTGACGAGATCCTGTCGATGGTGCAGTTCCCGCCGACGGCGAAGCGGCTCGACGTCGGCTTCGACGAGAGCTACGGGAAAGGCGCTTGGGCCTCGCGCACGCTGTAGCGACGGGGCTCAGCGCCGGCGCATCTTCTTGTTGATCTCGCGCGCGCTCTTCTTGCCGCCGACAAGCTTCACGGGCATCGCCATCGGCCCGTGCTCCTTGAGGAGCGAGCTGATGATCTGCTGCTTGAAGGCCTCCGTGATCTGATAGCTGTCGCAGCGCGGCTGCCCCTGGGGAGGGAACATGCCGCGCCCGCAGAAGCCGACGTTCGCGCTGGTCGCGTGCCCGAGGTCGGGCGTGTGGCGCCAGCTCGCGCAGTTCGAGCACGAAGCGACGAGGTCCGTCAAGTGCGCATCCCGTGGCGGCGATGCGCCGCGAGGGGAGATAAATCCCGCAGATTCGCGCGCGGCGTTAGACGGTGACGAGCGGTCCGCCGTAGACGCCGCTCACGCGGACGCCGTGGGGGAATTCGCAGATCATGTGCTCGGGGCACGTGTCGACGAGCGCCTCGAGGCGCCAGGTGCCGTCGTCGTTGGGCGCGAAGAAGCCGCCCTGGAGGCCGAAGTCGTCGCGGAAGCGCCAGCCGTCGGGGGTGAGCTCGCCGCGCAGCGTGAGGGCGGGGACGCAGGCGGTGCGGACGGTGACGGTGAAGGTCGCACGCTCCATCTCGCGTTCAACGACGAGCTTCGAGAGCCCTTCGCCCTTGCAGAGGGTGGTCGCGTTGGCGAGGAAGGCGCGGACGTGCGCGACGCCGTCCCACGTGTCGAGCGCGGGGGGCGCGGCGAGCGTGGTCGGGAGCAGGCAGAGGACGGAAAGGAGCAGTGCGGCTCGCATCGAGGTCAAGCCTCCGCCCCCGAAGAGGCGGAGGAGGGCGAAAAGGACTCTCTCCGCGCGATCACGCGGCGGTCATGGTCGGGGCGGCGGGGATGAGCGCGACGCCCTGCATGCCTTCGCCGGGGTAGTAGCGCACGGACTTCCCCTCGCGGACCTTGCGGACGAGGTTGACCTCCTCGAGGCGCTTGACGTGCCACAGGATGGTCGAGCTCGAGACGCCGAGCGCCTCGCTCACGGCCTTCTGCGTGACGCCGGGCTGCTGGCGGATGAGCTGCGCGACGTCGCCCGTGCGGTCGAGGCGGAGGACGGCGAGCGCGTCCTTGTCCTGGGAGCCGCCGGCGCCGTTGGCGAAGTAGCGGCGGTACTTGCCGTACTTCTTGGAGACGATGAAGCGGCGCTTCTCGAGCTTGCCGAGGTGGTGCGTGACCGTGCCCCAGGCGAGGTCGAGGCGGTCGGCGATGTCCTTCGTGGAGATGCCCGGCTCCGCCTGGATGAGGCGGTAGATGTTGCCGCGGTTGGGGTCCTCGAGGATCTCGTCGTCGGTGATGTGGCTGTAGAGCGGGAGGAAGGCTGCGAAGCCGGTCCACTTGAGGAGGCGCCAGACGGAGTACAGGCCGAGCATGGACGCGCCGGCCGCGGCGGCGGCGAGGGCGGCCGTGCCGTTCGCGGGCAGCGCCTCGATGAGCGCGGCGTCGGTGCGGAGCTGCGAGCTTTCCTGCGCGGGCGCGGCGACGGCGCCCGTCGGGAGGACGAGCGTGAGGTCGGCCTCGACGAGCTCCGCGGGCTCGCGGCCCGTGTCGAGGCTGCCGGGGGTGCACTCGGGGGTGCGGCCGAAGTTCTTGATGCGGATCTTTGTCGAGGCCTCGCAGCGCGTCTCGCTCACGGAGAGGTCGACGTCCTTGACCTCGACGTCGCCGACGACCTGCACCGGCAGGCCATCGACGGTCGGGGCGGCGACGGTCGTGCCGTCGACGTGGACGTTCACTTGCGGTACTTCGATCACGACCTCCTGCAGCGCGACCGCGGAAGGGACGGCGACGAACGCCGCCAGGAGCACCAGAATCACGCCCGTTGTCTGCACGTCAAGCCCCCTGTGCTAGCCAGAGCACAGCACGGCCTCAGCCCGTTTGGTGGCATATAAGGGTGATGGTGGCAGCGTGCGAACGTGCCTCCGTCACCTGTCCGGCCGCGGCTCAGGCGGGGCCGATGCCCTCGCGCGTGTGGACGGCGAGGCCGCGCTTGAAGAACGGCATCTCGCTGGGCGCGAGGTGGAGCTGCCCGCAGGCGACGAGGTTGTCGGCCCAGTCGACGATGAGGCACTCCTCGCCCGGCCGCAGCGCCGGGTCCACCTTCTCGACGAACTGCGCGAAGACGTTCCGCCCCGTGCGGTTGAACTCGACCGAGTCCTGCTTGACGACGACGCGCATGCGCGGGAACTCGAAGGCCTTGTGGAGGCGGCGCGCGCCGGCGATCTTGAGCGTGAAGAAGCCGTCCTCGGCGCGCAGCGAGAGCACGTGCTCGCCGTCGACCGTGACGTTGCGCACCTTGCCCGTGTTCTGCGAGACGCGCAGGTCGAGCTTCGCGCCCGCGAGGAGCGCGTCCGCGGCGCCCGCCCCGAACTGGTAGTCCGCGATGGCCCGCACGCGCTCGACCAGCGGGTCGCGCGCACCCCCGGCCTCGCCCCTCGCCCCAGCCTCGGCCTCCGTCCCAGCCTCGGCCTCCGCCTCGGCCTCGGCCTCGCTCACGGAGTGCATCGTCTCCAGCATGTCGCCCCCCTTCCAGTCGATGACGCGGACGCCGTGCGACTGCGCGAGCGCGAGGTGGAAGTCCTCGAGCCCCTCGCGCGAGTCGGCGTCCAGCTCCGCCGGCTCGACGCTCTGCGCGAAGGGGTACGTTCCGTCCAGCTCGAACGGGATGGGACCGAACACGCTGCGCGCCGCCGCGACGACGGGGCGGACGAGCACGCGGGGGACAAGCTCCGCGTACGCCTCGCCCACCGGCTTCTGCTTCGGCGCGGGGAGGAGAAAGATGTCGCCGCGCGGCGTCCAGCGCGAGAGGAGGCGCTCGCGGGCGCGCAGGACCTCGGGGCGGCGGCCGCTCCCCGCGCCCGTGTGGAAGAACGCGTTCGGCTTGGAAAGGGGCTCGAGCGTCTCGAACCACGCGGCGTGGTCGAGCGCGCGGCGGAAGCCGTCGGCCAGGGTCGGGTGCGTCTTCGAGCGCGCCATCGCGAGCTCCCAGAGGCGTCCGGCGCGGATGGCCTCGCGGACGCGACGGATCTCGCCGAACGAGACGGCGAGGTTGTGGATGCCCAGGAGCCGCTCGCGCTCGGGCGCGGGGAGCGCGCGAAGCTCCGCCGGCGTGTGCTTGCTGCAGACCTCGCACATGCACGGGTTGTCGACGAGGTCGGCGAGGTGGCGCGTGCCGTCCTCGTACATCATGCGCCCGTCCTTCGCGAACTTGGCGTAGCTGCTGCTGTCGAAGAAGTCGCAGCCAAGAAGCGCCGCGAGCGCGAACATCTGCGGGTGGCCCGCGCCGAAGAGGTGCGTGGGGCGCGACGGGTCGAGCTCCTGCTTCGCCGCGACGACCGCGTCGACGAGCGTGCTCCACATCTGCCGCTCCATCATCGGGACGACGCCGCCGATGGCGTGGAAGTCGACGTCGACGTCGCGATACTCTCGCGCGCACTGGCGCCGCAGCTCGGGGAAGACGCCGCCCTGCACGGTGCCGTTCAGGGCCATGTCGCCCTTGATGGCCGCGGCGCTCTTCGCGCGGCGCAGCGTCTCGGCCCAGTCGGCCCGCGCCTCCTCGAGCGTGCGGTCGGGCGTCGAGAAGATGTCGAGGATGGTGCCGACGTCGACCCCGATGTCGCGCTGGAACGCGACGATCTCGTCGGGCTCCACCTGCACCTTGCCGTAGACGTACATCTGGAACGTGCCCGAGTCCGTCATCACGGGCCCATCCCAGTCAATGACCTTGTGCACGCCCTCCGCGAGCGCCTGCTCGCGAAGCTTCTCCGACTTGCGGATGACGTACGAGTTCGTGATGACCATCTGCGTGCCGAACTTCTGGCGCATCTCCTTCGCGCTGATGTAGGCGATGTTCGGGTTCAGCACGGGGAGGAGCGTCGGCGTGTCGACGACGCCGTGGGGCGTGGTGAACTTGCCCAGACGCGCGGCGGCGTCGCGACCTTTGATCTCGAAGGAGACGGGCAACGGCGCGGCGACAGGCCGCCCGATGAAAAACCTATTGCTCGCGCGGCTCGACGTGGACGCGGCCGCGCACGCGCACCTTCGGCGCGACGACGGGCTGCATGACGTGCAGGTCGCCACCGACGAGCAGCGTGTCGACGCGCGAGCCGGGCGTGAGGCGCACGTCGCCCGCGGCGTCGATCTCCCCCGACACGATGGCGCCCGCCTGGACGGTGACCGCGCCCTCGGCGCGGATGCCGCGGACCACGCGCGCGTGCGCCCCCACGATGACGCCGCCCATCGCGCGGATGGCGCCCGCCACGAACGCCCCGCGCGCGACGTGCACCTCGCCGCGCGCGTCGATGTCGCCCGCGATGCGCGCGCCGGGCGCCACGACAAGGGCGCCGGGGGCGCGGACGCTGGCGTCGACCTCGCCGTGGACGACGTGCGCGTTCGCCATGCGGTGGACCTTGACGCCGCTCATGCGCCCCCGTCCGGAGCGCGGAGACGATGCCGTTTTCGGTCCCGCACGCGACCGGAACGGGCTTCTACGGCTAGAGCTTGAGGAAAGGGTTCATCACGCGCCTGCGTCTGGCCGACCCGAGGAGGCCATCCGCATCCGTTCCTTCGCCGCCGGCGCCTTCGCCGCGCTCCTGCTCTCGCTCGTCGCCCTCCCCACCCCCGTCGCGGGCGAGCTCTCGCTGTGCACCGACCCGCAGGAGCTCCCGGGCGTCGGAACGGCGTGCCCCGTCGAGGGCGGCTTCCTCGTCCCGCTCGCGGGCGGCGGCGCGGTCTTCACGCACGGGCCGGACCCCATCCCCGTGCCGCGCCTCCTCCCGCCCGGAGCGGACATGCCGAGCGCGGAGCCGGTCTGCGTCACGGACCCGTCGGAGCCGGCGATCCGCGTCTCCTACGTCCGCGCGTTCGACGACTTCGACCGCTACGAGACGGAGGTGCACGCGATCCGCGCGGCGGTCCGCTACTCGAACGCCATCGTCCTCACCGAGGCGCTCGCGCTGGGCGCCGACATCCGCCTGAAGGTGCGCTGCGACGAGAGCGGCGAGATCCTCGTGGCCCGCGTCACCGTCCCCACCCCGCAGCGCGAGGCGACGTTCTCGACCATCGCGAACGACATGCAGGCGCAAGGCTTCGGCGACTCCCTCACGAAAGAGTGGGTCGTCTACGACGGGAGCGTGGCGTGCAACTGCGGCGGCCAGAGCGCGATGTGGTGGGACGACCGGCCCGGCGCGAACAACTGGAACAACCGCGGCGGCCTCTTCTCGTTCACCTACCTCGACAACTACGGCGGCGGCATCCTGGACTACCAGGCGTACCTCAACGAGGTCATGCTCCACGAGCTGGGGCACAACCTCGGCGCCGTGCAGTGGTCCGCGCCCAACACGAGCGGCGCTGCGCACTGCAATGACGGCGCCGACATCATGTGCTACGCCGACGGCGGCTCGCGGTCGAACTACAGCGACTGGATCTGCCCGGCGGCCACGTCGGCCATCGGCCGCAGCGTCGTCGCCTACGGCCGCGCGTTCGACTGCAACCACGACGACTACTTCCACCCCTTCCCGCCCGCCGGGAGCTACCTCGCGACGCACTGGAACGTCGCCTCGCCGGTGAACCGCTTCGTCGAGCGGGTGGACCTATGATCCTGTTCCGTCCGGCGCTGCTGGTCGTCCCGCTGCTGCTCTCGCTCGCGATGCCCGCGGCGAGCGTATCCCACGCCACGACGTGCGAGGCGCCCGCGGCCGACCTCGTCGTCTGCGCGGTGGAGGGCGGATTCGTCGCCACGCGCGCCGACGGGACGCGCGCGTTCTCGCACGGGCCCGACGCCATCCCGGTCGTGCCGACGGCGGCGCCGCTTCTCCCCGACCCCGGCGTCGCCTGCGTCGAGCGCTCCGAGCCGCACATCCGCATCGTCTACGCGTGGCCGCGCGACGCGAACGACGCCGTCCGCGCCGTGGGCGAGGCGACGCGGAAGCCGCTCGTCGTGCCCGGCGTCCTGCACGCGAACGCCATCGTCTACCACGAGGCGATGGAGCACGGCGTTCCCATCCGATGGAAAACGCTCTGCGACGAGAACGGGCTGCCCCTCGTCGAGGACGTGACGCTGGAGCTCCGCGCGACGCAGTTCAACTTCTGGGCGCTCGCCGACGAGCTCGCGCGCCGCGGGTACGGCGGCGCGGACGAGAAGGTCCTCATCTTCTA
>DASRYU010000146.1:0-2312 GCA_035687045.1 Thermoplasmatota archaeon
GCCGGCGGGCCCGCTCGAGCTCACGATGGAGACGTACACGGCCGGCGGCGGCGGCTACTTCACGCTGCAGGGCCAGAGCCAGCGCAACCCCACCATCCGCGCGGCGCCCGGCCAGACGGTCATCATCACCATCGTCGGCACGGACAACGGCGTCCACAACATCTGCATCCCGCCGCGCGAGTGCACGGCCTTCGTGACGGCGCCGGGCGAGACGCAGACGCTCACCTTCACCGCGCCCGAGTCGGGCACGATCGAGTACTACTGCGCGCCCCACCGCGCGGCCGGCATGCGCGGCAACGTCGCCATCGGCGCGCCCGGCGGCGGCGACGGCGGCCAGGGCGGCGGCGACGAGGGCACCATCACCGGCGCCACGATCGACCTCGGGCAGTACAGCCCCGCCTGCCAGGGCAAGGTCGCGCCCGCGATCGTCACGCAGGGCATCGTCGGCGCGCCGACGCTCCAGGACTACATCGACGCGTGCACGCCGCAGGAGGGCGAGGTCGAGGTCGCCAAGCACGGCGCCGACCTCGTCATCCCCATCTCGTGGGCGCTCATCGGCCTCGGCGTCTTCGGCGTCGTGTGGGTCCACAAGTATTACCGGCCGTAGGCGCGCGCGCCTGCCGCGGCTTCGCTCCCGTCGTCGTCCCCGCCTCCGAGGGGCGGGAGCGGCTCGCCGTTGACGAGGCTCGGCCCGCGCGCGAGCGTGAGGAGGAGCGCCGCGGCGGAATCGTGGCGGCTCCCGGCGGCGCACGTCGCAGCGCACATGTCGACGAACGTGGCCCACGGCCGACCCTGCGGATCGATCGTGACGTCGAGGAAGTCGGCGATGCCTCCCCCCTCGCCGACGCATTTGCGCCCGCCGCACGCGCCGCGCGCGACGGGATCCTCGGTTCCGCGGAGGGCCCGCACCTCCACGCCCTCGTCGGACACGCGGACGATCGACAGGTACGGGTGCCACAGCGCTTCGTCCGGCATGCGGTGGTAGGGCGCCTCGACCTCGGTGAGGACGTACGAGACGACGACGTGGCCGCGGCCGCCCGCCGCAAGCGAGACGAACGCGGCGGAGCCGGGGCCTCCCGGCCCGACATCGACCGGTACGCTCCAGGTCTTCCCGCGGTCGGCGCTCGACGCAAGGTAGGGGCGACGGTCGAGGCCGATCCACGCCGCGTGGAGGACGCCCCCCGCGTCGAAGGCGATGCTCACCTCGTGGTCGTTCTCGTGCATGCGCTTCTCAGGCACCACGGCGCGGATCTGCCAGGTGAGACCGTCGTCGTCGCTCACGGCGACGCTGGGGATGCCGCACCATCCGGCAGGCACGTACACCGACCCGTCCGGATGCGCCACGCCGTGCCCCATCAGGCCGCGGCAGCGTTCGACGAGGTCGACGTTCACCGGCGGCCACACGAGCGGGCGCAGCGCGCCGAACGTGAGGCCGCCGTCGACGCTCGTCGCGCAGGCGCCGTCGACGACGCGGCTGATGCAGTAGTAGACGAGGTTCGGGTAGCCGCTCGTGGTGAGGAGCCGCGGCTTCGCCGTGAAGACGTGCTGATGGTCGTGCACGCCCACCGGATGGCCGCAGCCGACGGGGTTGCTTGTCCAGCTCTCGCCCTCGTCGTCCGAGAAGCTGAGCGCGGAGCAGGCGGCTTGGCTGTGGCTCATGAACACGCGGCCGGTGTCCCGGTCCACGTGGAGGTACGGGTCGTTCGTGTGCGTGGGGAAGCTTCGGCCTTCGACAAGAAGCGGCGTCGCGTCCTCCCACGAGCGGCCGCCGTCGCGGCTGCGCACGACGTAGGTCCAGTCGCGGCCGGAGCCTTCGAGGGGGCCGTTGGTCGCATAGAAGATGACGCCCAAGGACGTGACGCCGACCGTCGGCTCGATCGCTCGCACCGGAAGCGTGCGAACGAGCGTTCGGAGGTCCTCCGCGCCGACCTGCGTCGATCGCACCTGCGCCTCGAGCGTCGGTGGCGCGGTCGGCGGTCCCACGGGAAGCGGCGGCGCGGGCGTCGCGGCCGGGAGCGTCGCGGCGGGAGCTGCGCCGTCGCGCGCGACGCATCCGCTGGCGAGCAGGAGCACGAGAAGGAGCAGGAGTCGCGGCACGCCGCTCCGCAGCCGCTCGCAGGGCGATGATGTCGCTAGTCGACGCGTTGCCCTGGACTCCGCCATTCCGCCACGCGGCGCTTCGGCAACGCTCCATCTAGCGTCGCTATCCCCCACCCGCGCGCCTCCCGTCGCGACGAGGGGTCCATGAAGACGACGCCGCGGCGAACGCGCGCATGCGTGCTGCTCGCGCTGAGCGCGCTCCTCGCGGGATG
>DASRYU010000147.1:0-43527 GCA_035687045.1 Thermoplasmatota archaeon
TCCTCGGGGTCCTCCTCGGCCTCGCCGCGGGCGTCGCGCTCGGCGCGCACCTCGGCTGGCCCACCTGGGGCACCGCCGTCGCGGCCGTCCTCGGCGCCACGATCGGCATCGTCGCCAACAAGCCCATCCTCGTCACCGCCACCGCGCTCCTTGGCGCCTCGCTCGCGGTCGGCAGCGGCCTCGACCTCGTCGGCGTCGGCTGGTCGCCGCTCGACGCGCTCGCCACGGAGGCGCTCCTCCTTGTCGTCGTGGCGGCGCTGGGCGCGCTCGTGCAATGGCGGAGCGTGCGGCACGAGGAGGACTAGCGGGGGCTGGCGGCCGGTCCGAAGGCGCGTTCTCTGACGGCGGGGCGCAGCGCGCGTTTGTCAATTCGGACGCGCCTGCGGGCGCGTCCTCTCGATAAGCTCGCTACGCTCGCTTATCGATCCGCACGCGCCTGCGGGCGCGTGCTCTTGACAAACGCGCTACCCGCGTTTGTCAATTCGGACGCGCCTGCGGGCGCGTGCTCTCGATAAGCTCGCTACGCTCGCTTATCAATCGGCACGTACTCGACGCGGTCGGCGCCGACGTACTCGGCGTCGGGGCGGTAGATGCGGTTGTCCGCGAGCTGCTCCATCACGTGCGCCGTCCAGCCGGAGACGCGCGACAGGGCGAAGATGGGCGTGAAGAGGTCGGTCGGGATGGCCATCGAGTGGTAGGTCGAGGCGCTGTAGAAGTCGACGTTCGCGTCGAGCCCCTTCATCGACTTGACCTTCGCCTGGATCTTCGTGGACATCTCGTACCACTTGAGGTTCCCGCCGCGCTTGCCGAGGCGCTCGCTCATCTCCTTGAGCGTGGGCGCGCGCGGGTCGAGCACCTTGTAGATGCGGTGGCCGAAGCCGGGGATCTTCTCCTTGTGGCCGAGCTTGTCGGCGATGTACTGCTCGGCGCGGTCGGCGCTGCCGATGTCCTCGAGCATGTGCATCACGGCCTCGTTGGCGCCGCCGTGGAGCGGCCCCTTGAGGGAGCCGACGGCGCCGGCGACGGCGGAGTGCATGTCGGAGAGCGTCGACGCGATGACGCGCGCCGTGAACGTGCTGGCGTTGAAGCCGTGGTCCGCGTGGAGCACGAGGCACACGTCGAAGTCGTGCGCCATCTCCGCGTCCGGCTCCTTGCCGTTGAGCATGTAGAGGAAGTTCGCCGCGTGCGTGAGGTCGCTGCGCGGCGGGATGGGGTCGTGCCCTTCGCGCAGGCGGTGGTACGCCGCGATGACGGTGGCGGTCTTCGCCGTGATGCGGTGCGCCTTGCGCATGTTGCTCGCGGGGTCGTTGCGCTCGACGTCGGGGTCGAACGTGGAGAGCGCGCTGATGGCCGTGCGCAGCGCGTCCATGGGCGGCGAGCGGCCAGCGAGCACGCGCAGGAGGTTCACGACCTCGTTGGGGAGGGCGCGCTCCTTCGCGAGGCGCTCGCGCGTGTCGGCGAGCTGCGGCTTCGTGGGGAGCTGGCCCTGCCAGAGGAGGTGGCAGACCTCCTCGAAGTTCGAGTGGCGCGCGAGGTCGCCGATCTCGTACCCGCGGTACGTGAGGCGCCCCTGCTGGCCGTCGACCATGCTGAGCGCCGTCTTCCCGGCGATGACGCCTTCGAGGCCTGCCTTCCACGTCCCGGCCATTGGCGCGACAAGAGGGATGCCCGTCAAGAAGGTTTCCCATGGTGCTGGCCCGATGGCGCGTGCGTTCCCGGCTCCGTTCCACCGGCAAGACCGGGGGTGGAGCCCCACCCGAACGCTGCCGCGAAGACGCGAAGACGCCACTCGGGCCCGCTTCGCGTCTTCGCGTCTTCGCGGCCGCGCCGTGACGGTGGCTATTCCTGCTCCGTCGGCGCGTCGCGCCGCGCGATGGCCTTCGCGAGCTTCGGGCCGATGCCCGCGATGCGCGCGAGGTCCTCCTCCTTCGCCTTGAGGACCTCGTCCACCGTGCCGTAGTGCGCGAGAAGGATGCGCTTCTTGGCGGGGCCAAGCCCCGGCACGGCGTCGAGCGCCGTCTCGCGCAGCTGCTTCTTGCGGCTCTGGCGCTGGTAGGCGAGCGCGAAGCGGTGCGCCTCGTCGCGCACGCGCATGAGGGGCATCATCGCCGCGTGCGTGCGCCCGAGGCGCAGCGGGCGCAGGAGGCCGGGCATGTAGACCTCCTCCTCCTTCTTCGCGAGGCCCGCGACGGGGAGCGCGTCGAGCCCGAGCGCCACGAGCGCCTCCTTCGCGGCCGCGAGCTGGCCCGCGCCGCCGTCGATGAGCACGAGGTCGGGCAAGGGCTTCTCCTCCGCCAGGAGGCGGCTGTAGCGGCGGCGCACGACCTCCGCCATGGCGGCGAAGTCGTCGTTCTTCTCCTCGCTCAGCTTGAAGCGGCGGTACTGCCCAGGTGCCGCGCGGCCGTCGACGAGGACGCTCATCGACGCGACGACGCCGGTGCCGCCCAGGTGGCTGATGTCGAAGCACTCGATGCGCCGCGGGAGCGTCGGGAGCCTCAGCTCCTCCTGCACCGCCGCGAGCTCGCGCATCGCGTCGGCCTCGCCGCGGCGCAGGCGCTCCTGGCCCAGGCGGAACTCGGCGTTGCGCCGCGCGTGGTCGAGCACGGCCTTGAGGTCCCCCTTCTGCGGGACGCGCAGCTCCACCGGGCCGCCGCGCCGCTCCGCGAGCCACGCCGCGAGCGCCTCGTGGCCGCGCGGCAGCTCGGGGACAAGCACCTCGCGCGGCACGCCCGGGAGGTTCTCGTAGTAGCGCTGAACGAACTCCGCGAGCACGTCGGCGGCGCTGTCGGCGGCGGTGTGGCGGAAGAAGTACGTCTCCTGCCCCGCGACGGCGCCGCGGCGCAGAAGGACGACGACGCCGACCCACGCGCCGCTCTCCTGGTGGACGAGGAAGGCGTCCCGGTCCTCCTTGCCGCGCGCGAAGATGCTCTGGTGCGACAGCGTCGTCGTGATGGCCTGCAAGCGGTCGCGAAGCTTCCCCGCGCGCTCGAACTCCATGCGCTCCGCCGCGTCCTCCATCTGGCGCGTGAGCGTCCCCGCGAGGCGCTCCATGTCGCCCTTGAGGAACGCGCGCGCCTCATCGACGGCCGCCGCGTAGCGCGCCTCGGGGTCGACGTCCGAGAGCTCGCGGTCGCCCGTCTTTCGCTGGCGCTCCGCGTGGTC
This sequence comes from Thermoplasmatota archaeon, assembly GCA_035687045.1. Lineage (GTDB taxonomy): Archaea > Thermoplasmatota > SW-10-69-26 > JACQPN01 > JAJPHT01 > JAJPHT01. The sequence continues at coordinate 3,163 of DASRYU010000147.1, forward strand.
AAGGATGCAAGGCGCCCAGCAGAGCTTCATCTGGTAGTTGAGGCAGCCGCCGGGGATGAGCTCCTTGCAGTCGCGCAGGCGGAACACCTCCTGCATCGTCTTGAGCGTCCGCCACGCCGCGCCCGCGTCGGGGAACGGCCCGAAGAGCTGCCCCTTGAGGTTCGTGTCGCGCACGATGCGCACGCGCGGGTACTTGTGGTCCGTGAGGAGGATGAACGGGTAGCGCTTGTCGTCCGTGAGGCGGACGTTGTAGCGCGGGTGGTGGCGCTTGATGAGCGACGACTCGAGAAGGAGCGCCTCCTTCTCCGTCGCGGTGAGGATGAGCTCGAGGTCGGCGCTGCGCTCCAGCATCGCCTCCTTGCGCGGCTCGACCTGCCCCGGGCGGTAGCTCGCGAGGCGGGCCCGGAGGCTCCCCGCCTTCCCGACGTAGAGGACCTTCCCGTCCACGTCCTTGAACAGGTAGACCCCCGGCTCGTCCGGGATGGTCGAGAGGTCCACCTTGTACACGGCCAGCGCTATCCCCCTCTCCGACTTCAGGGTTCGCAGGGCGACGAGGGCGGAGGCGCGGGACGAGGCCGAGGCCGAGGCGGCTTCGGCTTCGCTCTCCGCGCGTCCTCCGCGCGCCCCGCGTCCTCCGCGGTGAGCGGGCCGACGTGGCTCCGGCTCAGGAAGACGGCGCGTGCGGGACGATGCGCTCGCCGTCGTAGCGCCACGCGCCGCGCCCGACCAGATGCACGCCGCCCAGCCAGCGGTCGAGCGGCGCGTGGTCGGCCCGATCGGCGCGCCCCGCAAGGACCTCGCGCCCTTCGTGCGCGATGCCGACGCGCTCGCCGCGCGCCACGAGCGGGCCCAGCTCCGCGAGCGTGCGGTCGAGCTCGGCGTCGCCAAGCCCGTAGCGCGCGGCGGAGAAGTCGCCCTGCGCGACCTTCGGGTAGAGCGCGTGGAAGGGGAGCGGGCCCTCGTCGCGCAGCACCTCCAGCGCGCGGCGCTCGAGCGCGTTCAGGCCGTCGTCGACGTGCGGGAAGCGCTCGAGGTGGTGGCGCAGCCACGGGAAGCGCTGGGCGAGCGGCGCGAGGGGGCGCGGGTCGGGAGACGCGTAGGCGCGCCACGCGTCGGCGAGCGCGGGGTCGAGCGGCACGCGCCGCGCGACGAGCGGGGCGAGGTCGCGCCGCTCGCTGTGCGTGCCGAGGACGTTGGTGAGGCGCGCGCCGGGGAAGCGGTGGGCGAAGAAGGCTGCGTGCAGGCGGCAGAAGAGGTCCTCGTCGAACCAGAGCGCGACCTCGTCGCCCGCCGCGACGGCGCGCTCGACCGCCGCGAGCGCCTCGTCGACGCCGCGCAGCGGGCGCGGCCACGGGCCTTCCAGGAGCGCCTCGCGCCACACCACCGCGTCGCCGTCGAGGGAGGCGGCCCGGAAGGCGGGGAGCGTCGCGTCGCCGTCGAGGACGTGCAGCATCGTCTCACTCCGGCTTGACGAAGCGGCCGCGGACGTTCTCGCCGACGAACGCGCCCTCCTCGACGACGGCCGCGCCCCGGAGGTACGTGTGCGTCGGGAAGACCGCCGCGAGCCCCTCGAAGGGCGTCCACCCCGCGCGGCTCGCCATCTCCGCCGTGCGCACCGGGCGCGGCGCGTCGAGGTCGTAGACCGCGAAGTCCGCGTCCATGCCCGGCGCGAGGGCGCCCTTGCGCGAGAGGCCGAAGATGCGCGCCGCCGCGACGCTCGCGTCGAGGAGGCGCGGGAGCCCCACGCGCTCGCGGTGCGGAAGAAGGACGGGCAGGAGCGTCTGCACGCCCGGCACGCCCGCGGGGCACGAGCGCGCGCGCTCCGTCGCCTTCTCGTGCGGCGTGTGCGGCGCGTGGTCGCTCGCGAGGCACGCGATGCGGCCGTCGGCGAGCGCGCTCCAAAGCGCCTGCATGTCCTCGGGCGTGCGCAGCGGCGGGTTCATCTTGAATCGCCCGCCCTCGCGCAGCCGGTCGCGGTCGAAGAGGAGGTGGTGCGGGCAGACCTCCGCGGTGAACGAGCGCGCAAGTGTGGCGAGCCCCGCCGCCGTCGAGAGGTGCGCGATGTGCACGCGCGCGCCCGTCGCGTCGGCCGCGAGCGCGAGCGCCTCGATGGCCTCGGCCTCGCAGCGGTCGGGGCGCGCGGTCGCGTGCGTCGGGTACTCGTCCGTCAGGAGGTCCGCGTGCGCGTCCAGGCACGCCTGGCTCTCGGCGTGGAAGACCACGGTGCGCCGCGCCGCGGCGGCCGCCTCCAGCGCGCGGCGCACGAGCGCCATGTCGCGCACGAGAAGGTTCCCGGTGGTGGCGCCAAGATACACCTTCATCGAGGTAGCCTCCGGTAGGAGCGCGAGCGAGTCGCCCTTCTCGTCGAGCCCCAGGTGGATGCCGAAGTCGACGCACGCCTTCGCGGAGGCGCGCGCGAGCTTGTCCTCGAGAGCCTCGCGCGTGAACGTCGGCGGCACGGTGTTGGGCATGTCGAGCACCGTCGTGACGCCGCCGAGCGCCGCCGCGCGCGTGCCGGAGCCGAAGTCCTCCTTCTCCGGGTGGCCCGGGTCCCGGAAGTGGACGTGCGGGTCGATGGCGCCGGGCACGACGAGGCGCTCGCCGTGGTCGGCCGTGCGCGCGCCGGAGACGTGCGCGCCAAGCTCGACGATGCGCCCGCCCTTCACCGCGAAGCCGCCGCGCTCGATGCGCCCGTCGGGCAGGAAGAGGCGGCCCTTCACGACGAGGTCGTTCACGGCGCGGTCGAGGCCCGACGCGCGTTTAGGCGTTCGCATGCGCGCCCCGCATCCCGCCGTGTCACCCCCATACACGAAAAGACCATGGTGGGGCCGGCCGGTGGCCGCCGCGGGGCCCATGGTCGACCAGGCCATCAGGATGCGCGAGCTCGAGATCAGCGGCATCCGCAAGATGTTCGAGATGGCCGGGAAGGATGCCATCAACTTCGGCATCGGCGAGCCCGACTTCCAGCCGCCCGACTTCGTCATCGAGGCGTACGCCCGCGCGATGCGCGAGGGGAAGAACAACTACGGCCCCTCCTCGGGGATCCCCGAGCTGCGCTCGGCCATCGCGGAGAAGGAGCGCCACCGCTTCCCCGACATCAAGCCGGAGCACGTCATCGTCACCACCGGCTCCACGAGCGGCCTCTACGCGGCGCTCGCGAGCTACATCAACCCGGGCGACGAGGTCCTCATCCCGAACCCGGGCTTCGTCCTCTACCGCCCGCACACGTTCCTCGTGGGCGGCGTGCCCGTCGAGTACCCGCTGCGCAAGGAGTTCCACTACCGGCCCCGCGTGGACGACCTGCGCGCGCTCGTGACGCCGCGCACGAAGGCCATCATCGTCAACAGCCCCGGCAACCCGACAGGCGCGTGCCTGCGCGAGAAGGACGTGCAGTACATCGTCGAGTTCGCGCGCGAGCACAACCTCCTCCTCATCACCGACGAGGCGTACGACACGATCGTCTACGAGCGGCCGCACGCGACGTTCCTCGGCAAGTACGAGAACACGATCTACCTCAACACGTTCAGCAAGACGTACGCGATGACCGGGTGGCGCATCGGCTACATCGTCGCGGGCACCTCGGAGCTCGCGGACCCGATGAAGCGCATGAACTACCACATGGTCGCATGCCCCCCGACGCCCACGCAGTACGCGTGCCTCGCGGCGCTCAACGGCCCGCAGGATTTCGTGCAAGGCATGGTCCAGACGTTCAAGGACCGCCGCGACCTCATCGTGAAGCTCGTGAAGGACATCCCCGGGCTGGACATCGTCAAGCCCGAGGGCGCGTTCTACGCGTTCTGCTCCTACGAGCACGACGTGGACTGTAAGGCGCTCGCGATGGCCATCCTGCGCGCGGGCGCGGTCGTCGTGCCCGGCGACGCCTTCGGCAGCGGCGGCGCCGACCACATCCGCTTCTCGTACGCCACGAGCGAGTCGAACATCGTCGAAGGCATGCGCCGCGTGAAGACGGTGTTCGAGAAGCTGGAGAAGGGCGAGAAGGTCGCGTAGGGCCCTCAGCCGCCGTCCTCGTCGAGCTCCCGCGCGGGCGGCTCGCGGCGCGGGAGCGGGCGCGCGCTCGGCCGGAGGTTCGCGGGCTCGTTCATCTCGCGGTCCGCGGCGCGCCGCGTCGGGTTGTCGGGGAAGTTCTCCTCCGCCGTCGGGTCCACGTTGCCGGAGGCTTTGCGTCGTACGGGCTCGGTCACGCGCGCCCTTCACGTGCCGACGCCGTGGCGGTTCCGGCCGCTTCGTCGCTGGGAGGGCAAGGATTTACGCGCGTCGTGCCCTCCGCGGCGCGTGCGCGTCCTCCTGGCGGCGATCCGCTATCCGCCGGCGCCTGGCGGCGCGGAGACGCACGTGCAGGCGCTCGCGGAGGGGCTCGCGCGGCGGGGGCACGAGGTCGTCGTGCACACGAGCGACCTGCACACGGAGTACCCGTTCGTGCGCCGCGAGCTTCCCGCGGAGGTCAACGGCGTGCGCGTGGTGCGCCATCGCGCGCGGCGCCTGCTGAACGCGTGGACCGCGATGCCGACGATGCCGCGCGCGCTCGCGAAGGAGGAGTACGACCTCATCCACGCGCACTCGTACGGCTACTTCCAGACCGTCGCGGCCGCGCGCAGCGCGGCGCAGAAGCGGAGGCCGTTCGTGTTCACGCCGCACTTCCACCCGCCATGGTCGATGGAAGGAGGCGCGGGGAGGCGTGGCCTTCGCGCCGCGTTCGACCCGACGCTCGGGCAGTACGTCGTCTCGCGCGCCGCCCGCCTCATCGGCGTCTCGGCGGGCGAGATCGCGGTGATGCAGCGTCACCTGCGCCTCGACGCGTCGCGCGTGCGCGTCATCCCGAACGGCTTCCACGCCGAGCGCTTCCGCCCGCCGCCGGATGGCGCGCGCTTCCGCGCCGCGTTCGGCTTGGGCGACGCGCCGCTCGTGCTCTTCGCGGGGCGGCTCGCGTCGAACAAGGGGCTGCCGCATCTTGTGCGCGCCTGGGAGCGCGTGGCGCCCGAGCAGCCGCGCGCGCGGCTCGTGCTGGCCGGCGAGGACCAGGGGTGGCGCGGCCGGCTCGAGGCGATGACGACGCTTCCGCTCACGTTCACGGGCCACCTCGACGAGCCGACGTACCGCAGCGCGCTCGCGGCGGCGGACCTCCTCGTGCTCCCGAGCGAGTGGGAGGCGTTCGGCATCGTCCTCGCGGAGGCCGCGGCGTGCGGCACGCCCGCCATCGCCACGCGCGTGGGCGGCGCGCCGGACGTCGTGCAGGACGGCGTGACGGGGCGGCTCGTCGAGTACGGCGACGTCGACGCGCTCGCGCGCGCCATGCGCGAGCTTCTCGAGGACCCGGCGCTTCGCGCCCGCATGGGCGAGGCCGCCCGCGCCCGCGCGTTCGCGGGATTCGCGTGGGACGCCGTGGTGGAGCGCACGGAGGCGCTCTACCGCGAGTTCCTCTGAGCGCGACAAAGCCGCCGCTCGGGGAGAAAGGAGCGGAAGAAGAAGAGGAAGGAGCGGGCCCGCGCGCCGCGGGCCCGGAGGCGCGCGCTCAGGCTTCGCCGCGCGTCATGACGAACGTTTCGTCGCGCGACTCGCCGGGCGCCACCACGAGCGTCTGCGTCAGGGTGTAGACGCCGCTCTCGTGGGTGTACTCGCCGGTGACGGTGTACGTGCCGGGGCGGAGAAGCGCGCTGAACGTGCCGCCGGCCTCGGTGCCGACGTTCGCGCTCTGCGCGGTGTTCCCCTCGACCGTCGCGTCGGGCTCGAAGCGCAGCGCGACGAACTCGACGGGCTCGTTGTCCGTCGTCGCGTCGCCGTCGAGGTCGGCCACGAGCGTGCCGTTGATGCGGGCCGCGCGGGGCTCGAGCGCGACGTTGAGCGTCACGTCCCCACCAGGCTGCACGCGCACGCGGCTCGTCGCGAGGGCCACCTCGAGGGTGGGGTCGGACGTCGTCACGTTCTGCAGGCCGGCGCTCACGTCGTCGGCGCGGTAGGCGCCGTCGTCGCCGGTCGTGACCGTCACGCCGCCGATGGTGAGCTCCACGCCGGCCGCGGGCGAGTCGCCGGCGGTCTCGTTGAACTGGCCGTTGCCGTCGACGTCGTAGAAGGCGATGCCTTCGACGCTGCCGCGCGCGACGGTGATCGTGACGCCGGAGATGGTCTCGCGCGCCTCCGCCTGCTCGCGGGTGACGGCGACCTGCGTGCTGCCGATGGAGACGCCCGCGCGCACGGCGTCGAGCGTCACGGCGCCTCCGGGCATGGCGAAGGGCGCCACGATGCGGAAGTTGCCGCTGGCGTCCGTCGTCGCGCTCGCGTGCGGCACGTGGAACTGGTTCGGGTCGGCCGTCGACTGGAAGGCGTCCGCGAGGATCTTGCCCGCGTCGTCGAAGGCGGTGACCGTCGCGCCGGCCACAGGCTGGCCGTCCTCGGTCACGGTGCCTTCGATGATGGCGCCGGGGAAGTACTCGATGATCATGACGCCCGGGTAGTAGAGGTAGCTTCCCGGGTTCGTCGGGTCGCCGCCGCGGTACATGCGCTGGATGTCGCCCGCGTACGTCAGGCGGAAGTGCTCGAGCCCGAGCGCGGGGCGCGGGTTGCCGAGCGCAGCCTCGACCTCGTTGCCCAGCGTCGGCGTCGTCGGGTCCACCTCGACCTGCGTGCCGACGTAGGCGCGCCAGTACATCGAGTTGAAGAACGTCTGCTGGTAGTCGTAGCGCTCGCCCGTGCCGCTGTACTGGCGGACCGGGTCGCTCGCGAGCTGACGGAAGCGCTCGACGGTGACGTAGCCGTCGGAGGCGCCGGGGACGGCGACGCCGAGGTTGACCTTCGTCGTCACGTAGTTGTCCGGCTCCTCGCCCTTGAGGCGCACAGGCGCGTAGAAGATCGAGCTCTGGTCGATGTTCGGCGTCTGCGGGTTGTCGTAGGGCAGCATGCGGATGTCGACCGCGAAGTAGCGGATCTTCTTCCCGGTCTGCTGCTCGACCTCCGCGAGAAGCTGCGCGGACTGCGTGATGTCGAGCGACTCGACGTGCTCCCAGCGCGCGATGCGCGCGGCGTCGCCGGCGGGGTCGGCCGAGCCGACCGTCCGGAGCGCGGCCTCGAGGTCCGCGCCCGGCGCTTCCGCCGTGCGGGCCGCGAGGAGCTGGATGGCGTGCGCCTCGTTCTGGCTGAGGATGAAGTTCGCCGCGAACTCGTAGCCGTTCTGGAAGTTGTCGGCGACCGTCGGGTGGCGGCCGATGCTGAGTGCCCAGTGGCCGTAGTCCCACCACGCGAGGAACGCGGGGCGGTCGGCGGGGTTCGTGATGTTCGCGTCGCGCTGGTCGAGCCACTGCAGGGGCGCGATCCACGGCTTGACGCTGCCGAAGCCGCCGCCGTAGGCGCCCATGCGCTCCGTGTAGAAGCGGCGCGCGAAGTCGCTGTCCGTCTCGCGGGCGAGCTTGTCCTCCGCCTCGGGCGGGAGCGCCGCGTCGGCCGCGAGGATCGTCGTCGGGAAGACGAAGAGCAGCGCGATGAGGATGACGCCCACGATGTGCATGGGGCGCGTCCCCTTGCGCAGGCCCTGCCAGGTGTTGCCGCGGTTGGCGGCGAGGCTCTTGCGGATGGCGCCGAAGTCGAGCCAGTCCAGCACCCACACGGCCATGAACGCGCCGAAGACGGCGAAGATCGGGATCGCGTTGATGAGGAAGCGCACGGCGCTCGCGGCCATGAAGAGGGCGATCGCGGCCCACAGGATGGCGAAGGCGTGCGTGCGCCCGACGGGCGTGTCGCCCAGCGAGAACATCACGAGGAGCCAAGCGAGCAGGATGGCGCCCACGACGGGGAGCGCGAAGCTGCCGTCGCCGATCTGGCTGAGCGTGATGTACGCGAGGAGCGCGAGCGTGAGGAAGGCGACCGTCGAGATCGTCGCCTGCACGGGGCGCGCCGCCACGCGGAAGAGCAGGATGAACCAGCCGGCGAGCGCGAGGAGGAACGCGACCGGCCCGATGCCGAAGGCGATCGTGCTGAAGTCGGCGGGGTGCGCCTCGGCGATCGTCTCGTAGAGGCGCGTCTGCTTGAAGTAGACCGTCGCGTAGAGGAGCGACTGGGCCACCGTGGGCACGACGAAGAACGCCACGAGCGCCGCGAGGATGCCGATCACGATCGCGATCGGGAAGACGAGGATCGTCGGCAGGTCGCGCGTCGGGATGAGGACGGCGCCGGCGACGACGAACGCGGCGAGGATGTACCAGGTGGGCTGCAGGAAGTTCGCGACGCCCGCCTGCGCGTAGTAGGGGTACGCGATGAGGACGGACACGAACATCGCGAGCGCCGTGGCCAGGAAGAGGCCCGTGCTGTCGCGGCTGCGCCAGTGGTCCACGACCATCTGCGCGATGGCGTAGAGGAAGAGGATGCCGAGGACGTAGTTGAAGCCCTTCCACGTGAGCGCGACCGCGGCGATGCTGATGGCCGTCAGCAGCGCGTACGCGAACCCGGCGCGGCGCTGCGCGAACAGGTTGCGGAAGCCGGTCGTGACCGAGGAGCCGTCGTTCCAGCGCGCGATCCAGTTGCCGTCGCCGCGGAAGTGGCGGATGGTCTGGATGTAGAACAGGAACGCCAGGCTCGCGAAGAAGATGACCGTCGCGTCGTGGTCGGCGAGGCCGACGCCGCCCGCGTCGATGGCGCTCGTGGAGACGGTCCAGAGGAGCGCAGCGATGAGGCCGACGCGGCGGTCGAAGAGCGCCGCGCCGATGAAGTAGATGGGGAAGATCGTGAGCGCGCCGAAGATGGCGGGGCTCCAGATCGCGGCTTCCCAGGTGCTCGTCGCGACGTCGCCGCCGAAGAAGCCGGCCATCATCTGGCCGCCGGCCGCGATGAACCATTGGTAGAACGGCGGGTTCGGGTTCTCCGAGCCGCGCGGGTAGTTCAGGAGCGGGTCGTTGAGGTGGTGTCGGAAGTCGCCATCCTGGATCGCGTCGGCCGCGCGCTTGTGATAGTACGGGTCGCTGCCGCCGGAGAGGATGTATTCGCCCTCGGCCGGATTGGCAGCCTCCAGGTTCCAGTACGCCCTGAGAAAGAGGGCGGCGACGAACAAGACCGCCAGGCACGCGGCAACGAACCACGCGCGCCGGGAAGCCCTGCCGTTGTGGCTGGCGGTTTCACGGATGGCCATTTCGACACCTAAGGATTCGACCCGAAAAAGGCCCTTCGGCCCCCTCGGGGAAGCTCGCTCGCATTCCATTCCCCCTATATGAACCAATCTTGGTTTGCCCGGCGGCGTTCGCGAGCTTCATGCGCGTTCGCGCGCTCGCCTGCGCGTGGCCGCGCGAGGAGTCGTCGCGCTCGTCCTTCTCGCCTCGCTCGCGCCCCTCGCGCTCGCCCAGGAGGGGGCCTCGGTGCGCGCCTACGTGACGCTCGCGGAGCCCGAGGCGGAGGCGCTCGCCGTGGAGCTCGCGAGCGACCGCCCCGCGTCGGTGCCGCTCCCCGACGGATCGACCGCCCGCGTCGAGCCGGGGCGGCCCTACCGCTACGAGGTGGAGGTGCGACGGCCCAGCGACGTCTTTCTCGCGGTGCGGGCGGGCGACGTCCTCCCCGCGGGGCTCGCGCGCGTCGACCTGCGCGCGCCGGAAGGGTGGACGAGCGCGCACTCGCCGCACGTGCTGACCTTCGGCCGCGACATGCGCGTCGCGCGCCACGCGCTGGACGACGTGAGCGTCCGCCTCGCGACGCTGGGCGCGCCGGCGACGGAGAGCGACCTCGCGTACCTGCGCAGCGCGCTGCCGTACCTGCGCGCGCAGCACGACGCCGCGCCGCAGGAGCTTCTCGTCGTGCGCGCGCCCGACGAGGCGCTCGTCGACGGCTTCGTCGCCGGCACGAGCGTCGTGCTGCCGCAGGGCGCGTCCGTGAGCGAGCTTGCGCACCTCGTCGCGCGCGCCCACCAGAGATATCGCGTCGTCGAGGTCGCCCCGGCGAGCGCCGCGTGGTTCCGCGAGGGGGAGGCGCGCCTGCACGCGCAGATGTCGCTTCTCGCCGCGGACGCGAGCACGAGCGCCGAGGTGGACGAGGAGTTCACCCGCGCGCGGGCCGTCGCGGATCCCGAGGGGCGCCTCCCGCTCGCGCCGGCAGGCTCCACGCTCGCGCGCCAGAAGGGGCTCGTGGTCGTGCGCGCGCTCGACGTCGAGCTGCGCAACGCGACGAACGGCACGAGGGGGCTTGCCGATCTCGTCGCGGCGCTCGGCGCGGAGGGTGCGCGCCGGCTCGACAGCGCCGCGCTCGAGCAGGCCGCCGTCGCGCTCGCGGGCCCCGCCCTCTCGCCGTTCTTCGAGCGCTACGTGTACGGCTCCGAGTGGCCCGCGACGCCGGGCGCCCGCGACGCCGCGGACCTCTTCCTGCTCGCGTTCGCGCTGCGCGAGGACGAGGCCAGCCAGGGGGACCAGGTGCTCGCGCAGTACGAGATCGTCAACCGCGGCACGCAGCCGAGCGAGACGGAGCTCATCCTGCGCGTCTCGGGCGTGCCCACGCGCACCGTGCCCGTGCGGCTCGCCGTCGGGGAGCGCGCCAATGGCACCGTCTCCCTCGTCGCGGGGCCGCCCGGGGAGCACCTCGTCACGCTGGGGCCGCTCGGGGCGACGCTCCACGTGCGCGGCCCGTCGGAGCTGCGCCTCGCGCGCGCGAGCAGCGTGCCCGGCTCGCCTGCCGTCGGCGAGACCTTCACGCTCCTCGTCTACGTGGAGAACGCGGGCGAGACGAGCGGGCGCGCGCGCATCGAGGTCTACGAGGGGGAGCGCCTCGTCCAGCGCACGACGGAGGCCGTCATCGAGGCGAGGACGACGGACGCGCTCACGCTCCCCATGCGCTTCGACGAGGCGGGCCTACGCGCGCTCGAGATCCGGCTCGTGAGCGGGACCGCGAGCGGGACGCTGCATCACGAGGTGCACGTGCTGCCGGCGCCCGCGCGCGACGTGCCGGGGCCCACGCCGCTGGCGCTTCTCGCCGCGCTCGCCGGCCTCGTGCTCACGCGCGCCGCTCGAGAAAGACGTCCGCGATGACCGCGGCGCAGCCGACGCTGCTCACGTCCGTCGCGATGCTGTCGGTGCAGATGACCTGGTCGCACCCGTTCGCGTGGAGGCGCGGGAGCGCGTTGTTGAGGAAAAGGCCGTGAGTGCACGCGGCGATGACGCGCGTCGCGCCCTGGCGCTTGAGCTCCGCGCTCGCCGTCGCGATGGTGCCGCCCGTCGAGATGATATCATCGATGATGGCGACGGTCTTGCCGCGCACGTCGAGCGACTTCGCCTTCATCGACACCTCGGTGCCGCTGATGCGCGTCTTCTCCATGTAGTCGAACTCCGCGCCGAGGCACTTCGCCGCGAACTGCGCGCGATCGAGCGCGCCCTTGTCGGGCGCGAGCACCGTGTCGACGCCCATCTGCTCGAGGTGCTTCGCGAGAAGCGGCACCGCCGAGACGCCGTGCGCCTCGATGCCGAAGAAGCCCAGGATGTGCTCCTTGTGCGGGTCGACGGTGATGAAGCGGTCCGCCTTGAGCTCGATGAGCTCCGCCACGGCCTTCGCGGAGACGATCTCGCCTTCCTTGAAGACCTGGTCCTGCCGCGAGTAGGAGTAGTAGGGCACGACGGCGGTGATGTGCGCGGCGCCCTGGTCGTGGGCGACCTCCTGCAGGAAGAGGAGCTCGAGAAGCGACGAGGTGGGGAACGTCGTCTGGACGATGACGACCTCCTCTCCGCGCAGCGGCTCCGGCACGCGGACGTACACCTCGCCGTCCGGGAAGACGCGCTGGTCGACCTCCACGAGGTCCGCCTTGAGGATGCCCGCCAGCTCCTTCGCCGTGCGCTTGCTCGACGAGCCCGCGAGGACCTTCATGCCGCGGGGACAGGGGGTGCCGCGGATAAAGCCTGCTCAGCGCTCGTCGCCTGTGCACCCGAGGCGGCGCCCCCCGGAGGTGGCGTTCCGGTGGAGCGGTGATAGCAGGCTGCCGCTCGCTCGCGGGGGCCGTTGCGCGTTGCGCGCGATGTGGTGCATCGCTCGAACTCTCCTGGGGTGGGCGCCCGCGCGTGTCCGCCGCGCGCCGGCATTCCCAAGCTCCTGTGTGACAAGCCTTAAACCTCAACACAACTCACAACGGCTCATCACCGGCGGGCTCCGTCGGCGCAGGGTTTGACATGCAGAAGGAGACGCTTCCTCCGGTCGAAGAATGGATCGAGCGCGAGGAGTTCCAGACGACCGCCGAGGTGGCGGTCCCGGAGAAACTCATCGACCAGGTCATCGGCCAGGAGAAGGCCACCGAGGTCATCCGCAAGGCGGCCGAGCAGCGCCGCCACGTGATGCTCATCGGCGATCCCGGCACCGGCAAGTCGATGCTCGCCCGCTCGATGACCGAGCTCCTCCCCCACGAGGAGCTCGAGGACACGATCGCCTACCCGAACCAGGAGGACCCGCATGCCCCGCGCATCCGCGTCGTTCCCGCCGGCAAGGGCAAGGAGATCGTGCAGGCCCAGAAGGCGGAGGCGAACCGCAAGCAGGAGCGCAAGGCCACGCTGCAGCTCCTCATCATGCTCGGCATCGGCCTCTTCTCGGTCCTGTTCTTCTTCCAGTACAAGGACCCGATGATCCTCATCTTCGGCATCATCGCCGCGGCCATGCTGTTCATGGTCATGCGCCAGATGAGCCAGCGCGAAGCCGCGCTCGTGCCGAAGCTCCTCGTCGCGCACACCAACGCCGACAAGCCGCCCTTCATCGACGGCACCGGCGCCCACGCGGGGAGCCTTCTTGGCGACGTGCGCCACGACCCGTTCCAGTCGGGCGGCCTCGAGACGCCCGCCCACGAGCGCGTCGAGCCCGGCGCCATCCACAAGGCGCACAAGGGCGTCCTGTTCGTGGACGAGATCAACCTCCTGCGCATGGAGAGCCAGCAGGCGCTCCTCACCGCCATCCAGGAGAAGAAGTTCCCCATCATGGGCCAGTCCGAGCGCAGCTCGGGTGCCATGGTCAAGACCGAGGCCGTGCCGTGCGACTTCATCCTCGTCGCGGCTGGCAACATGGACGCGCTGAAGGGGCAGGACGGCAACCCGTTCCACCCCGGCATGCACCCCGCCCTCCGCTCTCGTATCCGCGGCTACGGCTACGAGATCTACATGAACAACGACATGGAGGACACGGCGGAGAACCGCCGCAAGCTCATCCGTTTCGTCGCTCAGGAGATCAAGCGCGACGGCAAGATCCCGCACTTCGAGCGGCAGGCCGTCGCGGCCGTCGTCCAGGAAGCGCAGCGCCGCGCCGGACGCCGCGGGCGCCTCACGCTCCGCCTGCGTGAGCTCGGCGGCCTCGTCCGCGTCGCGGGCGACATCGCCACCGAGGAGAAGAGCCCGGTCGTCACGGCCGCGCACGTCCTCAAGGCGAAGTCGATGAGCCGCAGCCTCGAGCAGCAGGTCGTCGACCAGTACATCGAGCGCCGCAAGGAGTACCGCCAGTTCCGCACCACCGGCGGCGCCATCGGCATGGTCAACGGCATGGCCGTCATGGGCGGCGGCGACGTCGGCGAGCCCAGCGGCATCGTCATGCCCATCGTCTGCGAGGTGACCCCCGCCTCCAACCAGGCGGAAGGCAAGATCATCGCGACGGGCAAGCTCGGCGAGATCGCCAAGGAAGCCATCCAGAACATCTCCGCCGTGCTCAAGAAGTACAGCGGCGAGGACCTGCGCAAGTACGACATCCACGTCCAGTTCATCGGCACCTACGAGGGCGTCGAAGGCGACTCGGCGAGCATCGCCATCGCCACCGCCGTCCTCTCGGCGCTCGAGGAGGTCGAGATCGACCAGAACGTCGCCATGACCGGCAGCCTCTCCGTCCGCGGCGAGGTCCTGCCCATCGGCGGCGCGACGCCGAAGATCGAGGCCGCCGCCGCCGTCGGCATCAAGCGCGTCATCGTGCCGCGCGCCAACGCGATGGACGTCCTCATCGAGGACCGCTGGAAGTCGCAGGTCGAGATCATCTACGTCGACACGCTCGACGAGGTGCTCAAGCACGTCCTCATCGGGAGCCCGAAGAAGACGAGCCTCGTCGAGAAGCTCGCCCACATCCTGCCCGCCGCGGCGAAGAACCCCGTCGTCGGCAGCGGCGCGGGCGGCGCGCCCAGCCTCGGCTGAAGCGACCGCAACGCCCGCGATCTCTCCTCTCCTTTTCCTCCTCTCCTCTCCCCCAGCGCACGCTTCGCGCCGGCCACCGCCGGAACGGCGGGGCGCGCGGGCGCGCGCCGGGAGGCGTGGGCCTTCGCGAACGGTGCGGTCGGTTCATCTACCGGCGGCGCGGATGCCCTTGCCATGCCCGACCGCGCGCTCTTCCTGGGGCGCTTCCAGCCGTTCCACCTGGGGCACCTCGACGTCGTGCAGCGCCTCGCGCGCGAGCACGACGAGGTCGTCGTGGCCATCGGCAGCGCGCAGGTGAGCCACACCGAGAAGAATCCGTACACGGCCGGCGAGCGGCTCGAGATGGTGCACGCGTCCTGCCGCGAGGCGGGCCTTGCGAATGTCCTGCCGCTCCCGCTCCCTGATGTCGGGCGCAACAGCGTCTGGGTCTCGCACGTCAAGAGCTACGTGCCCCCCTTCTCGGCCCTCTACACGAACAACCCGCTCATGACGCGCCTCTTCCAGGAGGCGGGCGTCAAGGTGCTCCCCGCGCCCTTCCACGCGCGCGAGCGCTACGAAGGCTCCCGCATCCGTGCGCTCATGCGCACGAGCGGCGACTGGCGCGCGCTCGTGCCCGCCGCCACGGCGCGCGTCATCGACGCGTGCGACGGCGCGCGACGCGTCGCCGACATCCAGGCGGCGGATGTCGTGGTCGAGGGCTCGGACCCGCACATCTAGGACCGCCGACTTCCGGAGGTCGCCCGGCCGGGCTGTCCATTTCCGTCGCTCGCGCCGGCGGCGCTCTCACGTCCTTCGCCGCCTTCAGTGTCTCTGGTGAAACAGATGACAACGACCTCGGTGAAGGAGCTTATCGCAGAAGCACGGACAACGATCGACAACCTGCCGGTCGACGAGATGGCGCGCGCGCTGGCGGCGAGCGACGCGCTGCTTGTCGACGTGCGCGAGCCCTCGGAGCGCGGGGAGAACGGAACCATCCCCGGCGCGCTCGCCGCGCCGCGCGGGATGCTGGAGTTCTACGCGGACGCCTCGACGCCGTACCACAAGAAGGAGTTCGACCCCTCCCGGCGCGTCCTCCTCTACTGCGCCTCCGGCGGACGCTCGGCGCTCGCCGGCGCCGCCCTCAAGCGGCTCGGCTACGCGCGCGTCGGGCACCTCGACGGCGGCTTCAAGGCGTGGAAGGAGGCGGGCCGCGAGATCGCGCCGGTCCAGAGGTAGGAAGGATTAACCCGGCCCAACGCCTAAGAGACGGCAGATGGACGCGCTCGACATCCGCATCGTCCGCGCCATGGGCATCCGCCCCTACGAGCGCGCGCCCAAGCCTCTCGACGCGCTCCAGCCGGGCCACATCGCGCGCGCCACGGGCGCGAGCGTGAACACGGTCAAGGACCGCATCGCGCGGATGACGGAGAAGGGCATCATCGCCGGATATCATGCGGTGCCGAACCTCCAGCATCTGGACCTGCGCGGCGAGGCGTACTACCTTCGCTTCCCGACGGAGGAGGCGAAGGACGCGGCGCTGCCTCGCATCCTGCGGACGGAAGGGCTTCTCGAGCTGCACGATTTCATGGGGAAGGGCGCGTGCGCGGATTTCGCGTTCCACGACGACGCGGAGCTCCGCGCGAAGCTCGGCTTCCTGCAGGACGCCTCTGGTGACACTGCCCCCGAACGCTTCTACTACCGCGAGATGCCGCGGGTGGACCGGGAGCTCACGCCCCTCGACTGGCGAATCCTGCAGGCATTGCGGGCGGACCCGCGCGCGCAGCCCGCCGACCTCGCGCCTGTCGTCGGCGTCAGCGCGCGCACGATCAAGAGGCATCTTGTGCGGATGGCGCGCGAGGGGAGCGTGTTCCTGGTCCCCGCGCTCGACCCCAGCAAGGCGGAGGGTCTGTTCATCTTCGAGATGCTCGTCTACCTCACGGAAGGGAGCGGGCCCCGGCCGATGAACGAGCTGCGCGCCGCGTTCCACGACGAGCACGTGTACGCGTACGTGCCCGCCTCCGCGGCGCTTGGCCACTTCGACATGCTGCTCTTCGCGCGCACGAGCGCGGAGGTCGAGGCGATGCGCCGCCGCGCGGAGCAGGTCCAGGACGTGGTCCGCGCGGAGACGTGGCTCTTCCGCGCGTTCCTGGCATTCCCCGACTGGCTCGATGCGGCGATCGAGCGCGCCGCGAAGGCGGCAAGCGAGGGCCGGCCCGCGGCCGCTTGAGCTCAACGCGCGAGCTTCGTCCGCGCCTTCTCCCACGCCTCGCGCAGCGCCTCGACCGAAAGGGGCCACGCGCCGGTGGTGCGGCGGACGAGCCACCACGTGAGGAGCAGGCCCACGGCGAAGACGCTCGTGGTGGCGACGGCGGCGCCCATCGTGCCGTAGCGCAGGATGAACACGTAATTGACCGGGATGTTGAGGAGCGCCTGCGCGAGGCTGAGAAGCATGAGGAGCGTCGCGCGGCCGTGGACGGTGAGCATCGACTGCGCCGGCACGGTGAGCGCGGCGGCCGCGCCGAAGACGGTGAGCACCACGAGCGGCAGGTAGCCTCGCACGAACTCGGGCCCGTAGAGCGAGAGGATGAAGCGACCCAGCAGGATGTACGCGAGCGCCATGACGATGCTGAGCCCGAGCGCGAGGAGCGTGCCGCGGTGGTACGCCGCGTGCGTGTTCTCGCCGCGGCCGGCCAGCTCGCTCATCGCGGGAAGGAGGGCCACGCCGATGGCGATGCTCGCGGTCACCATGACGAAGGTGAGCTGGAACACGATGTTGTAGACGCCGGCCTCGGCGTTGCCGAGGATGGCGCTGATCATGAGCGTGTCCGTCCAGAGGAGGACCTGCGTCAGGAAGCTCGAGAGGACGAGCTTGCCGCCGTAGCGGAGGAGGTAGCTCGCGACACCGCGGTCGAAGCGGAACGCGGGCCGGCGCCAGTGGAACCAGAACGCGAGGCTCATCGCCGCCGTCCCGATGAGGGAGGTGACGATGGCGGTGAATACGTTGTACGCGCCGGCGAGGACGAAGGCGACGACGGCGGCGAGGCCGACGAGGGGGCCCAGCGTCACGAGGAGGTTCCGCGTGAGCATCTGGTTCGCGGCCTCGTAGCGCGCGGTGCCGATCTCCTGGTAGGCGCCGATGATGAGGAGCGTGCTCGTGAGCACGATGGCCAGAGGCGGGACGTGGAAGAGCGCGCCCAGGTGCGGCGCGGCGACGGCGGCGACGGCGACGAAGAGGAAGGCGCCGACGAACTTCAGCCACAGGCTCGTGCCGAAGACGGCGCCTTCGCTGCGCCCGCGGTGGATCTCGAGGATGCTCGGCGTGTGCGTGAAGTTCGTGAGGCCTCGGCCGAACTCGATGAGGCCGAAGACGACGGCCAGCACGCCCACCGCCTCGTCGCCGAGCGTGCGCGCCGTGATGAGGCCGGAGAGCGCGCCGAGGCCGCTCGCGGCGACGAGCCCCGTGAGGTTGAGCACGCTGTTCTCGAACACGCCGGGCTTGCGCCCCGCCGTCGCGTCGACGGTGAGCGGGGTGGCCATCGGGGGCGCGTCGTCAGCCAAGGGCACGCTGATAGCACGCCTCCAGGCCGTCCACGCCAGCCTTCCACGTGAGCGTCCGCGCGCGCTCCCGCCCCCGCGCGCCCATCTCCGCGCGCCGCGCCGGGTCCGCGAGGAGCGCGCGGATCTCGCGCGCGAGCGCGGGCGGGTCGCGCGGCGGCACGAGCGCGGCGCAGCCTCCGGCCGCCTCCGGCAGCCCGCCGGCGGTGGTGGTCACGACCGCGCGCGACTGCGCCATCGCCTCGACGACGACGAGGCCGTACGACTCGTAGTGGCTGGGGTGGACAAAGACGTCGCAGGCGGCGTAGGCGTCGCGGACGACGCGCGCGCGCCCGAGGAAGCGCACCCGCTGCGCGATGCCGCGCCGGCGCGCGATGCGCTCGGCGGCCGCGCGCGCGCCCGCGTCGGGGCCGACGACGGCGAGGGTCGCGTCCGGCACGTCCGCCATCGCCTCGACGAGGTCCGTGAGCCCCTTGTCGTGCGCGAGGCGCGCGAGGAACAGCACGACGTCGCCGGAGAGGCCGTGCTCCTTGCGGAACGCGGCGCCGTCGCCGGGAGCGAGCGCGCCCTCCTCGATGCCCGGCGGCACGACATCCACGCGCTCGCGCGGGAGTCCGAGCGCCTCGTAGTAGGGAACCTCGTCGCTCGTGAGCGCGACGCCGCGCGCGGCGCGCGAGAGGGCGGCGCGGCCGCGGGACGGGTCGTACGCGAGGCGCGAGAGGCGGACGGCGAGGTTCTCGGGCGGGTAGAAGCCGAGCGCGCTCACCACGTAGGGCGTTCCGTGCGCCTTGTGCGCCCGCGCCGCGGCCTCGACGGTGTCGAAGCGGTAGGAGTGGGCGTGGAGGATGTCGAAGCGCTCGCGCGCGAGCCACGCGTCGACGCCCTTCATCGGAAGCCACGCCGGGAGGAGGTAGTCCCCGCGGAAGTGCCGCGTGGGGAAGCGCACGATGCGGATGCGCGCGTCGGCCCGCTCCATCGTCTCCTCGCGCGGCGCGCCGGGGTGCTCCGTCGTCGCGACGGTGACGTCGTGGCCGCGGCGCGCCTGCTCGAGCGCGATCTCGCGTACGTACGTCTCCGCGCCGCCGATGGCGGGGTGGAAGCGCTGCGCGAGGTGGAGGACGCGCACGCGCATCACCCGAACGTGACGGGGACGCTGAGGCCTTCGAGGACCGCGCGCTCGGGGATGTCGACCTCGCCAAGCCGCGAGCCCGCCAGCACCTCGACGCGCGAGCGCGGCTCGACGATCGAGTTCGTGCCGCCCTCCTCGGGCGTCAGGAAGTCGCTCGTGGGGTACGGGAAGACGAGCTCGAAGTTGCCCTCGGCGTCGGCGAGCCCGCGCACGTTGTGCTCCCACGTGCGGGCGTTGCCGTTCGGGTGCACGACGTCGAGGAGCACGCGCGCGACGACCTCCGTGCCGGGGGTCGCGGTGCCGACGAGGCGCGCCCCTTCGACGCGCTCGAAGAGCTTGAGGCGCGACTGCACCGCGAGGTCGAAGCCGTGCGCGTTGTCGCCCAGCCGCACCGCCTGCGTCGGGTTCTGCTGCCACTGCCGCAGGTGCTCGTTGTTGATGTTCACGGCGCACGAGCGGCTGGGGATGATGTCGTGCACGCAGATGGCGCCGCCGTTGTCGGCCGCGACGCTGCCGATCGCGACGTAGGAGGGGCTCTCGTAGACGAGGCGGTAGTGGGAAAGGCCGTCGCCGTCGTTGTCGTAGAGGCGCGACATCATCGTCTCCGTGTAGGCGGGGCCGGTGGTGAGGACGCGCGCGTTGCGGTTGTTCACCGTGAGCTCGCGCTGGACGAGCGAGTCGCCGTCCCCCCAGCGGGGGCGCGACGCGTTCTGCGAGTTGGCCCACACCGTGATGGCGCCGTACTTGCCGGTCGCCATCTCGTCGTCGATCCAGACGTAGCGGACGGGGCCCTTCCCCTGCACCCACGCGTCGAGCGCGCGCTCGGCCTGGGCGGGGTCCCGCTCGGTGAACCAGAGGCTCGCGAAGGGCGCGGCCTGCTGGAAGGGGTTCGCGACGGGCGGACGCAGCGCCGTCGTCTGGATCCAGTGGCCATAGTCCCACCACGAGAGCACGCCGTACGTCTCCGGTGGATACGCGAAGAGCTCGCCGTGGGCGGGGCGCTCGACGATGAGGCTGAGGTCGACGCCCGCGTCGGGCGTGTTCGCGCGCATCCAGTCGAGGCCCTGCAGCCAGAGCACGAGGTCGCCGTCCGGGCCGCGGATGCGCGCCGCCTCCCAGCCGGGGTACTGCCCGACCTCGGGGCGAGCGAAGACGTTGCCCGGCAGCACGAGGAGAAGGACGGCGGCGACGGCGGCGATCTGCCACGGGCGCCCGCGCGACTGCGTGCGCTCGACGACGCGCGCGCGGCGCCCCTTGATGCGCTTCGCCTCGGCGGCCGCGGCCTCGCGCTCCGCGCGGTCGTGCTCCTCGAGCCCGATGGCCTCCGCGAGGCGCGCGGCGGCCCAGCCGAGGAGGAGCGCCATGTTGAGGGCGAGGTAGTAGGAGAAGCGGATCTGCGTGTCCGTCGCGCGGAAGATGACGAGGCTCCAGACGAGGAGGAGGATGTCGGCGTGGCGGCGCTTGTAGAGCGTCCACGCGAAGAGCGCGATGAGGATGAGGAAGCTCACCGGCGCGACGAGCCCGAAGTCGTTCCCGAGGCAGCTGTAGGCCGCCGTGTCGGTCGAGCAGAAGAAGTTCGCCTGGCGCGCCTCCGCGATGGTGAGCGTCGTGCGCGGCACGCCGAAGCCGGTGACCCACGAGAGGCCCCAGAGGATGCTCGCGGCGAAGCGCTTCGCGAAGACGCTCACGCCCACAAGCCCGAGCACGGCGAGGGCGACGATGCCCACGGGCAGCACCCACCAGGGGAGGCCGCGGCGACGGAAGGCCATCGCGGTGAAGTCGAGGAGGTAGACCCACGCGGCGGCGAGAAGCGGCGCGATGACCTGCAGGAGGCCGTAGGCGTTGAAGTCGCCGATGTCCGTCGTCTCCATCACGGGGATCATCATGAGCCCGGCGATGGCGAAGCTGATCGTCGCGCCGAAGGCGAGGCCGCCTGCGTCGTTCCCGCGGTACGCCTCGAGAAGGATGACGATGGTGAGCCACACCGTGAGGATGGCGAGGAAGAGGAGCGCGGGGGGCCAGGCGTAGAAGTTGAGGCCGAGCGCGACGCCGCCGAGGACGCCGAAGAGGGCCGCCTTGCGCACGAGCGGCGAGCGCCAGTCGCGCGCGCGCAGCGCCTCGCGGGCCGCATGGCCGCGCTCCGCCGCGACGTAGACGCCGAGGATGCTCACGAGCGCGCCCAGCGCCTCCGCCACGTGGTGGTCGGCGTAGCCGGCGATGCTGCGGATCAGGAACTCGCCGGGGAGCACGGCGAGCGTCAGGCTCGCGATGATGGCGCCCGAGACGCCGAGGAGGCGCTTCGCGAGGTAGTAGAACGGGACGATGAGGAGCGCGCCCAGGATGGCGGGGTAGACGCCGAGGACGGCCTGGATGTACTCCTCGGATGCGCCCTTGCCCTGTGTCGCGACGACGTAGGCCGCCGCGAGCCAGTCAAAGAGCGTGCCGAACTGGTTCGTCGCCGTGCCGTACGGATAGAACGTCCACGGGTCCCAGCGCGGCACGCGCGGGAACGAGCGCACGATGCCGAGCGTCTCGCGGTAGTGGTAGAACGGGTCGGTGCCGATGTAGTAGCCGCGCCCCGAGAGGACGAGCGCCTTCGCGGGGAGCATGCGCACCCACAGCATGAAGCCGGCCAGCGCGGCAAGGAGCGGGATCTCCCAGACGAACGCGCGCTTCCACCAGACGGTCGGCATGGACGCGGCGGCAGCCGGCCCGCGGGTTATAGGGGTTGCGAAGGCTTAGGCCGAGGGCCCGCCGTGGGCGCGCGCATGGACCCGGGCACGGTCGAGTTCGTGCGGCGCGCGCTCGCGCTCAAGGACGAGATGCGCCGCGGCTGGCAGCGCATCGGGATCGCGCGCCCCGAGAGCGTCGCCGACCACACCTGGGGCGTCGCGCTCCTCGCGCTCGCGGCGGCCGAGTCCCGGCCGGAGCTTGACCGCGCGCGCCTCCTGGAGCTCGCGCTCGTGCACGACCTCGCGGAGGCGGTCGTCGGCGACATGGTGCCCGGCGAGTACGCGCACAAGGGGGAGAAGGTCACGCGCGAGCGGCGCGGCATGGAGGAGCTTGTCGACACGCTCCCGCTCCCCCTGCGCGGGCGCCTCCTCGCGCGCTTCGAGGAGCTCGCGGGCGACGCGACGCCGGAGGCGCGCCTTGTGCACGAGCTCGACAAGCTCGAGATGGCGTTCCAGGCGGAGCGATATCACGCGCAGGGAACGTCGCCGGACGCGCTCGCGCCGTTCCACGACTCCGCCGCGCGGGGCGTCCAGGACCGCGCGCTCGCGGACGTGCTCCCGCGGCTGCGCCCGCGCTGACCGAGCCGCGGCGCTCTTGCACCCGCGGCGCGATGGGCCGGCATGCGCGCCCCCCTCGCCGCCGGCTGCTCGCTCGCTCTCCTCCTCGCAGGGTGCGCGCTGGCGCCCGAGGAGAGCGCCGACACGCGGCCCGCGTACGTGGTGGCGGTCTACGCGCAGGGGACGCAGTGGCCGCGCGAGGAGGCGAACGGGTCGACGCCCGAGCCCAGCTCCGGCGCCGCGCGCTACGGGGCCCACTGCGGCCAAGGCTCGCTGGAGGGGCGCAACCTCACCATCCTGCGCCAGGTCATGATGGAGAGCGGCCGCCCGCCGCGCGGCTGGCAGGAGCCGTGGCCCGCCGCGGCCATCTACATCGAGGACCGCGACGGGCACGGCCCCTTCGGCAACGCCCCCAGCGTCATCACGCGCGACGCGCTCCCGCTCGACGTCACGCTCGAGTTCCACACGGGAGACGTGACGCTCACCGGGGGCGGCGACGCGCCGCTCCTCGCGGACGGCCGCGAGGTGCCGGTCGGGGAAGAAATCCTCGTGGAGCGCGAGCGGCAGTCCGCTTCGTGGCGCTACACGGCTTCGTACCGGATCGTGAACCTGGGCGAGGTGCCCGTGCGGCAGGTGCCCACAGGCATCTGCATCTGAGGAAGGCGGCGCGCCGACAGCGCCCTGTCGAGAGTGCGTCAGGCTTGTGAATGCCGTGCGCCGGGCTCGAACCGGCGACCTTGGGATTATGAGTCCCACGCGCTACCAACTGCGCCAGCACGGCGTTGTGCTGTTTGCGAATGCTTGCCGTCCCACGCGCTACCATCGGCGGCGCGAGCCGCCGAGAGGACGCGGCCGCAGCCGCGTCCGGAACTGCGCCAGCACGGCTTCTGGTGCGGCGGCGAGCGGGCGCCTGATATTTGAAAACTTGGGCGCGAGGGTACGAGCAGGGGCGGTGGACCGCTCACGCCTCGGGCGGCGGCGTGCCCTTCTCGGCCTCTTCGAGGCGGGCGCGCCGGCGCGCCTCCCACTCCTTGCGCTTCTGCCGCTCGCGGCGGCGCTCCTCGCGGAGCTCCTGGAGAAGGGGCTGCTCGAGGAGGAGGAAGGCCACGAGAAGGCCGACGGTGACGCCGACGACGACGTTCACCGCGACGAGGCCCGGCAGGAGGTAGGTGAGGACGGCGAAGAGGATGAATGAGATGACGATCCACGTGGGGAAGAGGATGAGGGGCTTGAGCGCGTCCGGGAGGTCGGGGACGAGCGTGCTCTCGCCGCGGCGCGCGAGGATGCGGCGGTGCGTCCCCGTCACGACGAGGGCGGCGACGCCCGCGACGAGCAGGCCGACGAGCGCGCCCCAGAAGAGGTCGATGCCCGCGAGGCCGATGGCGACGGCGGCGGCGAGGCCCAGGCCGATGGCGAGGACGATGCGCAGCGGCATGCGCGCCTCGGGCGGCAGGATGGGGCGGTAGTCCTCGTAGGAGCGCCAGCGCGCGGGCGTGCCCCACGCGAGGAACGCGATGCCCGTGGCGAGCCCGTAGCCGACGAGGAGCGCGAGCGGGAGGACGAGCGCGCTCGAGAGCGGCGTGAAGAACGTGAGGAGCGCGCCGACGCCGTACGTGAGGAGGATGCCGGCGAGGACGAGCGTCGCGAGGAACGCGCGCGGGCGGTGGCGGCCGGGCACCCTGGGGATGTGGTGCGCGGGCGCGGTGAGCACCTTGGGGATGCCCACGAGGAGCCACGCGAGGAGCGCGGCGATGAGGATGCAGAGCGGCAGGAGGACGAGGACCTGGATGTTGAGGAGCGCGGCGGGGTCCGTCGGGCTGATGCGCCCCACGAGGCGCGTGCTCACGACGCCCAGCGTGAGGAAGAGCACGAGGAAGAAGAGGACGAAGAGGGGGAAGAAGAGGTACGGGCGGCGCTCGGGCGGGATGTCGGCGTACTGCTTGCGCGCAATGGCGAAGACGTTCGGGACGCCGACGAGGTAGTACGCGAGCGCGACGGCCGCGAGCACCGAGAGCGCGATGCTCACGAGCGCGAGCCGCTTGAGCGGCACGCCCGCCTGCGTGAGGAGCACGCCGAGGATGGGGTAGAGGACGAGCGCCAGAAGGGGTGCCAGGACAAAGAAGAGGTAGGGCTTGACGCGCGGGTCGACGAGGGGCTTGCCGTCCTTCATGCGCAGCTCGGGCCAACCCACGAGCGCCCACGCGCCGCCCACGGCGATGACGGGCGGGAGGAGGAGCGCGAGGAGGATGTTCTGCGTCGAGAAGGCGACGATGAGGAAGGAGAGGAGGAAGATGCCGGCCGCGAAGGGCGCGAACGAGAGCGTCCTCTTCTTGGCGGGCCACGCCGAGAGGACCGGCTTCATGACAGGCGCGCATAGGGGGGACCCCGCCATGAGGGTTTTCTAGTGCGCTTTTGAGTGCGGTCGGCCGCCGCCTCACTCGACCAGCACCCTCATGCTCCCGCCCGGGCCCATGAAGGGCGTGCGACGCGCCCTCCTCGCGGCCCTCCTCCTTGCGCCGCTCGTGCTCGCGCTGCCGACGGCGCAGGCGTGCTCCTGGGCGATGCCTCGCCCGCTCGAGCGCATCTCGTTCCTGGAGGACGGGACGCTCGTGGGCGCGACGGACCTCTTCGCGGAGGGGCGCGTCGACCTCGTCCACGGGACGGTGCGCGGCGAGTGGCGCTCTCCAGCGTACGTCTCGCCCGACGGCCGCCACGTCGTCTTCGCGCGGGCGGGGCCCGACGTGCAGACGGGGCCGTCGGTCATGGCCGACACGTGCGGCTTCCACCTCTCGCGGCACCTTGTCGCGTACGACCTCGTCGAGGGCAGCGTGTCGATCGCCGAGCGCGGTCCCCTCTGGGGCGCGGGCGTCGCGCCCGACGGGCTCGCCGTGTTCGACGGCCGCGAGATGCGCGTCCTCGAGTGGGGCACGTGGCGCGTCGTGCGCGCGGAGCCGGCGCCCCACGTCGTGAGGCCGCTGCAGTACCGCGACGGCGTCCTCCTCACGCTCGACGGGGAACGCTATCTCGACCGGATGACCGGCACGCTGCGCCGCCTCGACGGGAGCGACCCGCGCCCGCTCGCCGACGAGGGAGAGTGGCGGGGCGCGGCCGCGTTCTCGCCCGACGGCGCGCACGTGGCGGCGGTCGCGGTCGACGAGGGCACGCACGAGCTGCGCGTCTTCCGCCTCTCCGACCACGCGCTCGTCGCGCGCGAGCGCCTCGCCCCCGCCGCGCGCGCGTGGGCGTGGGGCGCCGAGGGGCTCGCGTGGCTGGAGCTCGACCACGAGAGGAACGCGACGGTGGCCCACCTCTGGTCGGGCGCGCCCGAAGAAGGCGGCCGGAGCCACCGCTCGTTCGACGGCGTCGCCGGCTCGCTGGCGTGGAGCCCGCGCGGCGAGCTCGCGGTGAGCTTCCCGGAGGGCGACGACGCGGCCACGCTGCGCTTCCTCGGCCCGGAGCTCGAGGTCGAGCGCGAGGTGCGCGTGCGCGTCGTGCGGGACGCGCGGGAGCCGTTCGAGAGCGCGCTCGCGCAGCTGCCTGTGCCGGAGTACACGAAAAAGGAGATGGCGGCGGCGGCGCCGCCGCGCGAGCGGCAGGTTCCGGCCGTCGGGCTCGCGGTCGTCGCCGCGGCGGCCGTGCTCGTCGCGCTCAGTCGGCGCGGCTGAGGTACTTCGCGGGCACCTCGTCCGTGATGTAGACGGTCTTCCCCGCCTGCTGGATGAGGATGCCGTCCATGCGCGCCTGGAACGAGTCGATCTTCAGGATGACCGGCGCCTCGCTGCGGCGCAGGCCGGCCGAGAGCGCGTTCTCGTACGTGCGCGAGAGGTGCACCTTCTGGCGGTCCGTCGGGAAGAGGCCGCGCTCGAGGATGATGTCGACCTCCTCCTCGGTGACCGGGTAGTACAGGTCGTCCGGCACGTCGTCGCCGGGGAGGTCCTTGAGGTCGAGCTTCATCGAGTGGCCGTACGTGGCGCGGATCTTGTCCCCCTCGATCTGGTAGCGCCCCTTCGGGTCCGTCGCGACGATGGCGACGAGGTGGTAGGGCTTGATCCAGTGGAGCCGCTCCTTCTGCGAGCGCAGCTGGGCGATGAAGTCGTCGATGCTGACCCACCCCTGCTGGTCCATCTCGACGCCGAACTTCTCCGGGAAGTGGCGCAGCACGCCGGCCATGATGCGGCCGACGCGGTTGAGCTCGTGCTCGTTCATCAGGAAGCGACCTTCCCGGTCGCACTCTGCGCACGTTTCCCCCCGGAAATACCCGTGGCTAGGGCACTCTCGCAGCATGTTGGGCGGGGCAGCGGGGGTCCGTCCTTTAAGGGTTTGGGGGCGCGCCCGAGGCCTCCGCCGCGGGGGGCGCGAGCGTCAGCTCCCCCTCCAGCGCGAAAGGCTGCTCGAGCGAGGCGAGGACGAACGCGCCGGCGACCATCGCGTAGCCGCCGGTCGCGGGCGCGCCCACCCCCAGCACGTGCGTCCACCCCTCGGGGAGCTCGAAAGGCTCGGCGATCTCGAGGACGAGGGGCGACGGGCCGAACGCGGAGCCGTGCACGACGAGGTCGTCCTCGCCGCGCGACCAGAAGGAGAGGCTCAGATGCTCCGAGAGCGGGGACGTGGGGGTCCAGGCGAGGGTCACGCGGAGCGACGTCGCCTGCCCTTCCGCCTCGACCTCGTAGCGGTTGCGGAACTCGCCCGGCGAGAGCGGGACGCAGGTGCCGCCGACCGCGGTGAGCACGCAGGGTTGCACAAAGAGGGGGAACGCGCCCTCGTACGCGAGCGGCAGCACGATGGGCTCGGGCGCCGCCTCGGCGGGCGCGGCGCCGCCGGTGGGCGAGGGCGTCGCGGGCGAGGCGGAGGCCGAAGCCTTCGAGGCGGGCGCGGGGCCGGCGGCCGCGGGCGCGGGCGTCGCCTCGATGCCCGCCGCGCCGGCCTCCTCGGGTGGCGACACGCATCCGGCGATCGCGGACAACATCAGGGCGGCGAGGACGAGCCAGGGTCTCATGGGAGCCTCCCGCTTCCGGAGCCGCGGACGGGGAGATAACCTCTCCCGGCCGCGGCCGGCGAAGCATTAACGCCCAGGCCCCGTTCGCGCCCCGATGACGCCCCAGGACGCCGCCAAGAAGGCCGCCGCCGAAGCCGCCTGCGCCCACGTGCGCGACGACACCATCGTGGGCCTTGGCACCGGCAGCACCGCCGACTTCGCCGTCCGCCACCTGGGCGAGCGCGTCCGCCAGGGGCTGCGCATCCGCGGCGTCCCCACGAGCCTCAAGACGGAGCGGCTCGCGCGCGAGGTCGGCATCCCGCTCGTCGACCTCAACGAGGTCGAGAGCATCGACGTCACCATCGACGGCGCCGACGAGGTGGACCCGCAGCTCGACCTCATCAAGGGGCTTGGCGGCGCGCTCCTGCGCGAGAAGATCGTCGCGTCGCTCACGAAGCGCCAGATCATCGTCGTCGACCCGAGCAAGATCGTGCCGAAGCTTGGCACCAAGGCGCCGCTCCCGGTCGAGGTGCTGCCGTTCGGCTACAAGGTCGTGGAGCGCCGCCTGCTGCGCGACGGCTTCCACCCCGCGCTGCGCTCCAAGAACGGAGAGCCCGTCCTCACCGACAACCAGAACTTCGTGCTCGACGTCCTTTTCCCCGAGGGCATCAGCGACGCCCGCGCGCTCGAGCGCACGCTCAACACGATCCCCGGCGTCGTCGAGAACGGCCTCTTCCTCGGCATGACGTGGCGCGTCGTCGTCGGCGAGGCCGACGGCAAGGTGCGCGAGATCGCGAAGTAGGGACGGCGCGAGGCAAGCCTTTTCTCCCCCGCGCCGCGATGCGCCGCGCGTGCTCCTGACGGCGCTCTACTTCGCCTTCCTCGGCTTCGTCGCGTTCGGCCTGCGCGCGCCGTGGGACACGCGCCGCGCCATCACGACCGCCGTCGCCGGCGGCTTCGTCGGCGCGTTCTTCGCGTTCTTCAACGCCTACCCGGGCAGCATCCGCGGCGCGCTCCTCCTGTTCGCGCTCGCGCTCCTGCTCAACGGCCTCATCCTCGGACGCCCCTACAGCCCCGGCTCGCGCCCCCTATGGCCGCGCACGCCCGCCGCGGGCGCCGTCCTCCTCGTGGGCCTCGTCCTCTTCGCCGTCTTCCCCTACACCGCATGGGGCGCCGACACCGTCGACGAGCCGCTCTACGACGACCTGCAGGCGAACGTCGTGACCGGCGACGCGCCCGCGCTCACGACCGCCGCCGACGTCCGCGTCGTGCCGTGGGACCTCGCGAGCCAGCTCCTGCGCCGAGGCTACGCCGAGGACGCGAGCTATCTTTCGCAGGACCCGACGCTCCTGCAGCGGCGCACGTTCCCGGACACGGTGCGCGGCGAGTTCCTCTGGGTGCACGCGCCCGCGCCCGAGACGGCGAAGTGGCTCCTGGGCGGCCGCCTCGCGGACAAGGTCGTCTACGTCCGCAACGACGCGACGAACCTCACGCCCACCGTCGTCGAAGGCACGCTCAACGTCCACCTCGACGGCATCTGGTGGCAGGACCGCATCGCGCGCCACGCGCTCAACAACGCCGAGTTCCGCTGGGTGCTCCACGACGTCGCGCTCCAGCTGGACGACGAGTACCACCCGTACTGGATCGGCTACCTCGCGCGCATCGACCTGCGCAACCAGCCGCACATGGAGCGCCTCCTCATCGTCGACGCCTACACGGGCGAGGAGCGGATGCTGCGGCTCGACGAGGCGCCCGACTGGCTCGAGATCGTCTACCCGGAGACGTTCGTCTACCAGTGGGCGGACTACTGGGGCAAGCACCGCGAGGGCTTCATGTACCGCTGGTTCAACGCCGGCCGCCTCGTCACGCCCGACGACCTCACGGTCCGCTAC
Source organism: Thermoplasmatota archaeon (assembly GCA_035687045.1). Lineage (GTDB taxonomy): Archaea > Thermoplasmatota > SW-10-69-26 > JACQPN01 > JAJPHT01 > JAJPHT01. The sequence goes on from DASRYU010000147.1 coordinate 32,100, forward strand.
ATCCGCCTCGAGGACAAGACGTACTGGCTCCTCCCGATGCGCCAGCTCAACAGCGCGCAGCTTGGCGGATACGTCCTCATCGACACGCGCACCGGCGAATCGACGTTCTACGACCGCTTCGACCGCGCGCTCATCGATTACGACACGGCGCTCAACCAGCTCAACGCGCTCATGGCGTCGGGCGAGGCCACGCGCGGCCAGGGTGCCATCCGCCTCGGCGTGAGCGAAGGCTACCTCTATCCCATCCTCATGGCCGACGGCACGGTGCGCGAAGGGTACGTCTTCCCGCTCCTCGAGTCGCTCAAGATCTCGCGCTTCGCCATCATTGACGCGCGCGACTACACGACCCGCCGCGTCTTCGCGCCCAGCATCGACGACGCGCTCGCGCAGTTCAGCGCCCTCACCGGCGGCCGCGCGGGCCCCATCGAGATCGAGAACCTCACCGGCGAGGCGGAGGAGCTGCGCGTGCTCGACGGCACCGTCGCGAGCGGGCGCGCGCTCGTCAACCTCAACGGCACGCTGTATCGCGTCACACCCGCCGACCTCGAGCGCGGCGAGCGGGCGGAGGCGGAGCGCGAGTTCGACGAGCTCGAGTACGCCATCTCGCGCGCCAACCGCGGCGAGGAGGTCACGCTCGTCGTGCGCATCGAACGCGGCACCGTCGTCGACGTCACCCTGCCCGGCGTCACGTGGGGCGGCGGCGCCACGGCCTGACACGCCCTCGCAGGCGCCGGTGCCCGGTCCTGAAAAAAAGCCATATAGAAGGAGTGGCTTCGACGGCTCGCTTCCCCGGGGGAAACCCCGAGAAAGCCGCACTGGGCTAGTACTCTAGCTAGGTCAAGAGGACAGACTCTTAATCTGTTTGCCGCCGGTTCGAATCCGGCCTAGCCCGCTTCGTTCGGCCCGCGCGGATCTCGCGCGGCCGCCTCTTCTCAGCATCCTCGTCGCCGGCTCCGTCTCGCCCGGCTTCGGATTTATCAAGCCGCGCCGCCTTCGAAGCAGGAGGAAGGCCTGTTGATGAATCCCCGACTGCGCACAACGACCGCCGTGGCCGCCATGGTCGGCGGAGCGATCCTCGCCGTCCACTCGCTTGCCCACTGGGCCCTCTACGGCTCGCCCTTCGACCTCGTCGAGGTCGCGCAGAAGCCCGACTGGATCCTCCTCAACGTGCTCCTCCTCGCCGGGATGATCCTGCTTCTCCTCGGCCTCGTCGGCCTCCACGAGCGCCAGGCGCAGCGCGCCGGCGTGTTCGGCCTCATCGCTTTCCTCGTCCTCTTCGTCGGCTTCGCCCTCCGCACCGGGCTCGTCGTCGCCGAGGTCTTTCTCGTGCCCAGCGTGGCGCGGCAGGCGCCCGACGTCCTCACCGTGGAGGAGCCGCCCCTCGAGTTCGGCCTCTTCTTCCTCGTCGAGATGGCCACCAAGATCGGCGGCCTCCTCCTCTTCGGCATCGCGACCATCCGCGCGCGCGTCTTCCCGGTCGCGGCCGGCTACGTGCTCGTGGGCGGCATCGTGGTGAGCGCGATCCCCGGCCTCGTCTTCCTGGGCGTCGCCATCGGCGGGAGCACGCTCGCGTGGATGGGCTGGCACCATCTCGTCACCACGCGCTCGGCGCACGACGCGCCCGCGCCGATGCCAGCCTCCTCCGGCTGAGCGGCCTACTCCTGCACGTCCTCATCGTGCGGCGGCTTGCTGAGGCCGCGCTCGTTCCCGAGCACGCTGTTCGCGCCGGGCGCGCCGGGGATGCCCTGGATCTGCGCCTCGTCGGTCCGCACCTGCTCGTCGCCGCCCGAGCCGCGCTTGTCCTTGTCGCGCGGGATCGCCTCCGCCACGCTCCCGTCGCCCGAGCGCGCGATCGCGCGCGGCTCCACCGCGTTCGTCGGCTGGCCGTTCGCCTGCTGGTCGTCCGCCATGGAGCGCCGCTCGCCGCGCGCGCTCATCGCGCTTCTCGCCGCGTCGTGGGTGGGTCGCGCTCGCCCCGCCCGCGCCGCGGCTCGTGGCGCACGCTCGCCGCCGCATGGCGCGCGAGGAGGAGGACGCGGCGCGCGTCGCCGCGGTCGAGCGCGTACACGGCGAGCTCGAGAACATCCTTGCCCTCGCCCTCGCCAAGAACGATGTCAACGCGGCGGCCGCCGTCGCGCGCGAGCGTCGCGAGTGCCGTCGCGAGGATGGGGCCGCACGAGCCCTTCTCGTCGAGCTGGAGGATGGGGCGGGCGAGGTCGTTCGCGTAGGCGATGCCGCCGTCCTCCACAAGGGCGACCGCGTGCCCGGCCTCGCCGAGCGCGTCGAGGATCTTCTCGTAGAGCTCCGCCTGCCGCTGCGCCGACTCCTGCGCCTCGCGCTGCTCCGTGACGTCGACGAGGGAGCCGACGAGCCGCACCGTCTGGCCGCTCGCGTCCCGGAGCGCGCGGCCGCGATCGAGCACGTGGAGATAGCTCCCGTCGGCGCGGCGCATGCGGTACTCGCGCGACCACGAGTCGACCCGGCCGGCGAGGGCGCGCCGCAGCTCCGCGTTCACGCGCGCGCGGTCCTCGGGGTGCACGCAGTCCGCCCAGAAGCCGCTCGTGGCGACCTGCCCGAGGCGCGGGTGGCCGAACACCTGGTAGAAGCTGTCGTTCCACCAGACGCGCTTCTCGCGCACCTCCCAGTCCCACACGACGTCGCGCGTGGCCTCCGCGAGCAGGTGGAAGCGCTCCTCGCTCAGCCGCGCCTGCTCGAGCGACGCCTCGGCGCGGGCGCGCGCGACGACCTCCTGCGCGTGGAGCGCGTGGAGGCGCACGAAGGTGCGCTGACGGCTCGCTTGGAGCATGACGCCGAGGCCCACGGCGCACACGAGGCCGAAGCCGAACTCGAGCCAGTCGCCCGACGTGCCGCCGAGGCTCGCGCCGAAGGCCCACGCGGCGAGCGCGATGGTGGCGAGCGCGGCGAACCAGGCCCACGAGAGGAGGAGCGAGCCGGCCGCGAGCACGACGAGCATGAGGTAGATGCTGTGGACGGGGAGCGGCTCGACGACGAGCAGGTGGAACACGGTGCCGAGGACGGCGATGCCAAGGAGCGCGAGCGTCGGCTGCGACCAGGCCGCCGGGAGCGGCCGTCGCCACTGCACGAGGGCGACGGCGGCGAAGAGCGCGAGCGCGGCGAGGTCCACCGGCAGGAGCGCCATCCCGACGTCCGGCTCGCGCACGAGCACGTCGGCGGCGATGAAGAAGGCGAAGATGGCGGCGAGCGCGCCGGCGGTGGGGAGGACGTTGCGCGCGACGAGCGCGTCCGCCGCCTCCGGTGCCACGCCGTGCGCGCCCATGGGGCGAGAGTAAGGGTCCACCCGCTACGTGCGCATCGGGAGGGGCCCTGGGCCCCTGGGGCCCTCGGCGCGGAGCGCGACGAGCCCGTAGCGGCACCCGTCGCGCACGTACTCCGGCCACGGCCACACGCGCGCCGCGTGCAGCGAGCGCACGAGCGGCGTGAGGTCCTCGCGGTGCGCGACGCTCCAGCCGGCGCGCCGCGCGGCGAGGACGAACGCGTCGAACGACGCCGCGCCGGCGCCAAGCGTCCCGGGCCCGCGCGTGGCGAAGCCGTCGGCGATGACGAGGCGCGCGTCGCGCGCCGCCACGTGGCGCCACGCCGCGAGCGCGGCCGCCTTGTCCGGCAGGAGGTTGAACACGCTCGTCGCGCACATCCGGGCGTAGCGCGCCTCCGGCGGCGCCTCCGCGCTCCCCACGTGGAAGACGGCGTTGCGCGCGCCGGCGGCGAGCTCGCGCGCGAGCGCGATGGCCTTCTCGCTGCCGTCGACGCCCACGACCTGCATCTGCGGGCGCGCCTGCGCGATGGCGAGCGCGAGCCAGCCGTCGCCGCAGCCGAGCTCGAGGTGCCAGCCGTCGTCGGGGAGGTCGAGCGCGGCGAGGACGCGCCGAGCGAACGGATCGAGCGCGCGCGCCCGCAGACGCGCCGCGTCGGGCGAGAGCGCGCCGTAGTGGCCGTCGTACTGGCCCGTGATGGCGAGCCGGTAGCCCGGCACCTCCTCGAGCGTCACGCGGCCGCCGAAGCGGGCACGCCCGCTTCAGGATAGCGAGGCGCCATCAGTAGCGCCGGTCGCCGTACGAGCCGCGCGCGCCGCGGTCGGACGAGGGGCGACGCGCGCCGCCACCGCCGCCGCGCCCGCCGCCGGAGGCGCGCTGGCCGCCGCCGCGCTGGCCGCCGCCCTGGGGGCGACCGCCGCCGCCGTAGCCGCCCTGGCGCGCGCCGCGGCCCTGGCCACGGCCGCCGCCGCGGGGCGGGCCCTGGTCGACGTGCTGCGCGGCCGCCTGCGGGACCTGCGGGAGCTTGCCGACGTCGTAGGCTTCGATGCGCACGCCCGCGATGCGCTCGACGGCCTTCGCGTCCTTCTCCTCGCCGGGCTCGACGAAGAGGAACGCGCGGCCGCGCTCGCCGTTGCGGCCCGTGCGGCCGATGCGGTGGACGTAGTCCTCGTTCACCATGGGGAAGTCGAAGTTGACGACGTGCGTGATGCCCTTGACGTCGAGGCCGCGCGCCGCGACGTCCGTCGCGACGAGGTGGTCGAGCTGGCCGTCGCGGAACTGCGCCATGACGCGGTCGCGCGCGTTCTGCGAGAGGTTGCCCTGCAGCGCGTCCGCCTTGTAGCCCGACGCGTTGAGCTTCTTCGCGAGCCGCTTCGCGCCGTGCTTCGTGCGCGTGAAGATGACGGACATCTGCGGCTTCTCCTTCTCCATCACGGCGAGGAGGTGCGCGAACTTGTCGCCGCGGACCTCGATGCGGAACTGGTCCGTGAGCTCCGTCGCGGTGGGGCCCGTCTCGGCGCGCACGAACTCCGGCTTGTGCAGGTAGCGCTGCGCGAGCTTCTGGATCTCGGGGGGCATGGTCGCGCTGAAGAGCATCGTCTGGCGCTGGCGCGGCAGGTAGCCGAAGATGCGGTCGATGTCGCGGATGAAGCCCATGTCGAGCATGCGGTCCGCCTCGTCGAGGACGACGTGGCGCACGCCGCCGAGGTGGACGTCGCCGCGCTGGAGAAGGTCAAGGAGGCGGCCGGGGCACGCGACGAGGCAGGTGATGTCGCCGCGGCGCAGCGCCGTGATCTGGTTGCCGAAGCCGACGCCGCCGTAGACGGCGTGCGCCTTGAACGAGGTGCCAGCGCCCATCCAGTTGAGCTCCTCGACGATCTGGTTCGCGAGCTCGCGGGTGGGCGCGAGGACGAGCGTCTGGATGCCGCGGACGTTCTTCGTGTCCTCGATGATCGGGAGGCCGAACGCGGCGGTCTTGCCGGTGCCGGTCTGCGCCTGGCCGACGAGGTCGTCGCCCTGCATCAGGATGGGGATGGCGAGCGTCTGGATGGGGGTCGGGGTCTCGAACTTCTTCTTCGCGAGCGCCTTGAGCGTCGTGGTCGAGAGGCCGAAGTCGGAGAAGCGGGGCGCCTGGCCCTGCGTGGTCTGCTGGTGTTGCATGGTGGTTTGTCTCGTGGCGAAACGAGCCGTATCGCCTGCACAAAGCGCGGGTGGGCACGCGTTCGCGTGCTCGCGCATTCGGGGGCGCCGCCAGCCCGTTCAAGAACAGGGGCGATCAGGGGGCGCCGTGCCGGTGTCTCTGACCAAGCCTCACGAGCGGCTCCTCCCACTTGAAGGCTTGCCTTCCGCCTCCGCTCACGGCGCCTGCGGGTACGCCGCGTGGTGGTCGAAGAACGCCTCGCCCGAGCCTTCGAGGTCGAGAAGCACGAAGTTGCGCACCGCGGGAGGCGCGGGGCGGCCCCCGCCGCTGTAGTACACGTCGACGCGCGCGGTGGCGTGCGTGTAGTCGCACGTTCCGCCCGCGCCTCCCGTCGAGCCGCCGTGGTTCGCGGGGTTGGGCGCGACGACCGGGCAGGGCATCGCGTGGCGGTGCGGAGGCGCATTCGGGTGGAAGGCGTGCGAGGAGCCTTCGTAGTCGTCCATCGCGCCGTGCTCCCACGGCGCCTCGCCCGGGCACGCCCATTCGGTCCGGCTCTGGCAGCCGTTGGTGTCGCCGATGAGGGCCGGGTCGCAGCCCGCGAGCTCGAAGCTCCAGCCGCAGTGGTCGCGCGGCGCGTCGTGCGCGCTGAGGTCCTGCCAGCGGAAGTAGAGGAGCGCGGAGTGCGCGCGACGCGGCTGCTCGTAGCAGCCGGTATGCGTGTCGTAGCTCGTGCCGCCGTAGCAGTGGCCGGTGCGGCTGGGCTCGTCGTAGCCCAAGCAGGGGTCGTCGCGGCGGAGCGACGGCAGCTCCGGCACCGGCGAGCGGACGCCGCACGTCATGCCGTGGGCTGGCTGCGCGAGGAGCTCCGCGGTGCGCAGGGCCGAGCCGCAGCTGTCGGTGCCGATCTCCCCCACGCGGACGCTCCCGCGGTCGGGCACGAAGACGTCGGTGCCGTGCAGGTTGGCGGCCCAGACGGGGAAGCGGTAGCTCTCCACGCCACCCGCGATGCTCACGCGGATGGTGGCGACGTACTTGTCGACGACCCACGGGTGCCCGTTCGGGTCGACGAGGCGGTACGACTCCTGGTAGTCGAAGGGTAGGAGGCGCGTGTCGCCGGTGAGGCCGCTGGGCGTGGCGGTGAGGAGCGAGTCGCTCGCGACGTGGCCGCGCTGAGGGTCGACGCCCACCCAGGCCGAGTCTCCCGAGTAGCCGGTGACGGGGTCGCGCCCGCCCACGGCGAGCATCACCGTACGCGGGTCGGGGTCGCCGTGGTTCACCGCGAGCACGGCGCCGCCGCAGGGCTCGCGCACGCCCCACGGCTCCTCCTTGCGCACAAGGATGCTCACCGCGGCCGCGTACGAGCTGCGCATCGAGTCGTTCGCGCCGAGGATGGTCGTGCTCCGCACGCTCGGGGGCACGAGGTACTGGTCGTTGTGCCAGAGGACGCCCGCGAAGCGGTCGTGGCGGAGCGCGACGGGCTCCGGCTCAGGGCCGGCCGGCAGGCTCGCGCGCGTGGGGACGAACGATGCCGCCGAGGGGCCAGCAAGGTACGAGTCGAGCACGAGAAAGACCGTGTGCCCCTCCACGAGCGTCTCCGTCACCGGCGGCTCGACGATGGGCGTCGCGGTGCCAAGGCCGGTCAGCGCGACCAGCGCGGCGAGCGCGACGAGGGCGGCGCGGCGGGAACGGTGGAGCATGGGGCAGCCTCCGACCCTGCAGGCGCGAGGCGCGACATCAAGGGTCTCGCGAGGCCGTGTCCGCTTCCCGCGGCCCGTACGCCCCCTGCTTCGCCAGTCGCCCGCGCTCCGCGAGGATGGCGGGCGTGCGGCACACGCCGGTGGCGCCGGTCACCTGTGGGATGGTGCAGTTGTTGCAGCTCTCGCAGAGCGCGCGCGACGACTCGTCGTGGAGGAGGCGCCACGCGAGGCGCGGCTCGGCGTAGAACGGGCGCGCGCAGCCCACCATGTCGGCGAAGCCGTCGCGCAGCAGCCGGTCCATCTGCGGCCGCTCGCGCAGGCCGCCCTCGCAGAGCACGGGCACGTCGACCGCGCGCTTGACGGCCGCGCAGAAGCGGGCGTTCCACGCGGGCTCGTAGGGGATGGCGCGGGCGGCGGCGCGGTTGGCCGCCTTCACGAGCGCGAGGTGGCGGCCGAACGTGCGGCGATAACCCTCCTGCCAGCGCGGGTCGTTCCACGCGAGCTCCGGGAAGTGGCCGCGCGCCGTCGCCTGGTCGCGTGTCACGCCCACGCGCACGGGCACCACCGCGTCGACGCCCTCGTCCTGCGCCACGCGCGCGATGGCGACGCCGTCCTCGACGCCGAGCGCGCCGCGGACAAAGAAGGGCGCCTCCGTCTCGGCCGGGATCTTTGTCGTGAGGAGGAAGCCTTGCGGCGTGTGGCGGCGGATGGAGCGCACGACGAGGCGGAAGAAGCGGTGCCGGTCCTGCCCGAAGCTGTCGGTGCGCCGGTTGAACACGGGGCTCCAGCACTGCTGGAAGATGCTCGCGTTCGCGCCGGCCAGATGCACGCCGTCGTAGCCCGCCTCCGCGGCGAAGCCTGCCGCGCGGCCGAACGCCTCCGCGAGCTCCTCCATCTCGCTCTCGGTCATCACCCGCACCGTGGAGAGGTCCAGGAGGGGCGTCGCGCCGACGGCCTTGAACCACCAGGGCGGCTCGCTCACCGCGAGCGTCTCGATGCCCGGGTGCGACGCCTTGTACTCGTGGTGCCAGAGCTCCATCGTCTGGAGGCCGCCGAAGCCCAGCTGCATGAGGAGGAGCGCGCCGTGCCGCTTCACCTCCTCGACGGCGGGCTTGAGCGAGAGGACGAACTCACGCTCGTGCACGCGCAGCAGGCCGGGGGCGCTGCGGCCGCCGCGGGGCGTGACGAGGCAGGCGCCCTGGAACACGAGGCCGCAGCCGGCGGCGGCGCTCGGGCCCAGCTCGCGCGCGAGGATGCGGCCCGCCTCGGGCCCCTGCGGCGCGACCTCGAGGACGGGCGCGCGGTAGAGGCGGTTCTTGGCCTCCCGCGCGCCCAGGCGCACGGGGTCGGTCAGCCGGGGCAACGCGCGCGGAGCGTGGGGCGCCCGCATGGACCCGTCCACTCACCCGCGAGTTGTTCCCGCGCCAAGGACCGAACCTTCATATCGCGAGCCACCTTCGAGCGAGTAGATGCGTGGCCTCGGCTTCGTGGCGACCCCTCCGGCCGACCTCCCGACGCGCAGCGGCAGCTTCTCGCTCGTCGCCTTCCGCTTCGAGGACGGCGAGGAGCACGTGGCCGTCGTGAAGGGGGACCCGGCCGGCCCCGCGACGCTTGCGCGCGTCCACTCCTCCTGCCTCACCGGCGACGTCCTGGGCTCGTGCCGGTGCGACTGCGGGCCGCAGCTCTCGGCCGCCCTCGAGGCCATCGAGCGCGAGGGGCGCGGCGTGGTCCTCTACCTCCACCAGGAAGGGCGCGGCATCGGCCTCTTCAACAAGGTGCGCGCGTACGTCGAGCAGGACGCCGGCGCCAACACCGTCGAGGCGAACGTGAAGCTCGGCTTCGACGCCGACGCGCGCAGCTACGAGAAGGCCGTCGCGATGCTTCGGCACCTCGGCGTCGAGAGCGTGCGCCTCCTCACGAACAACCCGAAGAAGATGGCCGCGCTCGAAGCCGCCGGCATCGCCGTCGTCAAGCGCGTCCCGCACGTCGTCGGCGGGAACGAGGTCAATCGCCTCTACATCCAGACGAAGCGCGACCTCATGGGCCACATCATCACGTAGCGCCTACGCCGCGCTCGCGTCGCCGCTCACGGGGCGCACGTGCACGCGCCCGGCCGCGGCCTCCTCCTCGACGGCCTGGAGGCAGCGCTCCACGAGGTCGGGCCATTCTTCGCCCATCGTCCAGAGGTCCACGGCCGCTTCGCCGATGAGCCGCACAAGCTCCTCGCGCTCGAAGGGCGCGAGCGCCTGCAGGCGGTGGAGTCGCTGGGTCTGACGGTGCTCGTTCACGCGCTTCCTTCTTCTGCGGCCGAGGGGCACTTCCCTTCTGGTCCAGACATCGCTCTTCGCGCGCGCTTCGTCGAAGGATGATATCGCCTTCAACGCAGCTGCGCGTCCACGTCGGCGACGCGCATGGTCCACGTGCCGACCTGCGGCCACACCACGTGGAGCTTGCCGTCGGGACCCACGGCGGCCTCGAAGAAGTCCAGGAGCTCGCGGTGGCCCGCGCAGCTCGCGCCGCTCGTGCAGATGGGGCCCGTCTTCGCGGGCGTCGTCGAAAGCTGCGCGAGCTCGGGCGCGGGCATGGGGACGCCCGTCCAGCCGCGGATCGTCGCGGACATGACGTGCCAGGCGGCGGACGTGCCGACGCCGGAGGGGAAGAGGCCGCTCGAGGACGTCTCGTACCACACGACCGCGACGTTGCCGTCGGCGCCGGCGGCGACCCACGGCATCGTGGTGAGCTTGCTGGCCTCGCTCACGCGCGCGGGGGCGCTCCACGTGAGGCCGCCGTCGGAGGAGCGCGAGAGGTAGACGGAGAAACGCGGATCGCCGGCGCGCTTGTCGACGAACGTGACGTAGACGTTGCCCGCGTCGTCGACGGCGCCCGCGACGTGCGCGAGGCCGCCCGGGTGCTGCGTGTAGACCGTCACGGGCGAGGGGACCCACGCGGGCGAGACCGGGTCGGTCGTCCCGATGAGCACGCACGGGCCGCGCGCGAGGAGCTGGCCGCAGTTCGTCGCCTCGTAGATGCGGCCGTTCGCGCGGTCGGCGAACACGTTGCCGGGGAAGCCGCTCATGACGCTCGTGACGCTCGCGAGCTCGAAGGTGAGGCCGCCGTCGAGCGAGCGGTACGCCGTGTGCTGGCCGCTGCAGCAGATCTCGTGCATGACGATCCACGGGCGGTCGTGCCCGTCGACGGCGATCCATTGCCGGTCGATGCCGAAGCCCGCGCACACGCCGCCCGTCGTGGGGCTCCACGTCGCGCCGCGGTCGGAGGACGAGGTCATCGACGCGCAGGCGCCCTGCGGCGTCCAGAACCCGTACATGCCGGAGATCCACACGGTCCCGGTCGGGCCGATGGCGAGCGCCTCGTCGTTGCCGCCGTAGCCGCGGTTGGGCATCCCGAGGTAGGTGAACGACGACTGGCCGGGCAGGCGGCGGAACACCATCGTGCCGCCCGCGCTCCCGTCCCAGCCGATGCCCGTGACGTACGTCGTGCCGTCGGGCGCCACGCCGATGTTGGGCTCTCCGGAGAACGCGTGGATGGTCGTGAGCGCGCCGTAGCTCGTGCGCTCCAGCGCCACCGTCACGTCGTCGCCCGGAGCGGGCACGACGCCCCACGCGACGCCGGAGCCGACGTCGGGCGCGCCGGGCGCGGCCCAAGACATGGTGACGAAGGCGGTCGCAAGGGCGAGGATGACGGCGCGCAGAAGGCTCCCCGTCCGCCCGAGGCTCGGGCGCGTCAAGAAGGTTCTCGCGCGCGCCTATCCGCTCGGGCCCCGCACAAGAAGCACGGCGACGTCGCGCACGTTCGTCCCCGTCGGTCCCGTGCGTATGAGGTCGCTCAACGCGTCGAAATACGGGTGCGCGTCGTTCTCCGCGAGGTGCGCGTGCGCGTCGAGCCCGAGCGCGTCGGCGCGGGCGCGCGTCATGCCGTCGACGATGGCGCCCGCCGCGTCCGTCGGGCCGTCGACGCCGTCCGTGCCGAACGCCGCGAGGATGGCGTCGCGCCCGCTCAGGCCGTCCACCGCCGCGAGCGCGAGCTCCTGGTTGCGCCCGCCGCGGCCGCTCCCGGCCACGTGCACCGTCGTCTCGCCGCCCGCAAGGTACGCCGCCGGCCGCGCCACCGGCTCGCGCGCGAGCGCCGCGAGCTCGCGGCCGCGCTCGCGCGCCTCGCCGCGCAGGTGGCGGGGAAGGACGCGCGCGTCGTAGCCCAGCCGCCGCGCCGCGTCGGCCGCCGCCGCGAGCGCCGTCTCGTTGTCGGCGAGGACGACGTGGCGCGGAGGGAGGAGGGCGGAG
>DASRYU010000148.1:0-12134 GCA_035687045.1 Thermoplasmatota archaeon
CGCGACGATCGTCCCGAAGGCGGAGCCCTCGTAGGGCTCGTGGAAGCGCATCGACCCTGGCGCGCCGCAGCCCGCGAGCGCCGCGAGGACGACGAGGAGCGGGGCTCCGCGCATGCGCGCCTCAGACGAAGGGCAGCTTCACGACCTTCGCCGCGACGGGCTTCTCGCGCACCAGGATCTCGAGCTCGGTGCCGACCGCGGCCAAGGGCGTCTCGACGTAGGCGAGCGCGATGCCCTCCTTCGTCATGGGGCTCATGCTGCCGCTCGTGACGGTGCCGACCTCGCGGCCGGCGTGCACGACGGGCATGCCGTGGCGCGGGATGCCCTTGCCCGTGACCTTGAGGCCCACGAGCTTGTGGCGGACGCCCTGCTGCTTCTGCTCGACGAGGCGCGCCTTCCCCGCGAAGTCGTGGTCCCAGTGGACAAGCCATCCGAGGCCCGCCTCGAGCGGCGTGCGGCCGCCGGCGAACTCGTTCCCGGCGAGGCAGTACCCCTTCTCGAGCCGCAGCGTGTCGCGCGCGCCAAGGCCGGCGGGCTTGAGGCCGTGCGCCTTGCCCACCTTGAGAAGAAGCTCCCACGTCTCGGCGGCGCGCTCGCCGGGGAAGACGAGCTCGAAGCCGTCCTCGCCCGTGTAGCCCGTGCGCGAGATGAAGGCGTCCTCGCCCAGCGCGGGCGCCTGCGTGAGGTGGAAGCGCTTGAGGTCCGCGAAGCTCCGCCCGAGCGCCTCCTCGAGGATGGCCTGCGCCTTCGGCCCCTGGAGGGCGAGGATGGCGGTGCGCTCCGTCGCGTCCTCGACCTTCGCGGCGCCCATCGAGCGGATGCGCGAGGCGACGACCTCGTTCTGCCCCGCGTTCGGGATGACGTGGTAGCCGCGCGGCATGTGGAAGACGTAGAGGTCGTCGAGGATGGTCCCGTCGTCGCGCAGCACCGCGCTGTACTTCGTGCCGCCCACGGGGATGGCGCCGACGTCCGCGACAAGGGCCTTGGAGAGCGTGGCCGCCGCGTCGGGGCCGGCGACCCACAGGTTCGACATGTGGCTCACGTCGAAGAGGCCCGCCGCCTTGCGGACCGCCTCGTGCTCCTCGAGGATGCTTGTGTACTGCACAGGCATCTCGTAGCCGGCGAACTCGACCATCCGGCCGCCCAGCGCGACGTGCTGCGCGTGGAGCGGGGTCCTCTTGAGGCTCACGCGGGGCCATGCCGGGCGCGGCGCCTCAAGCTTCCGGCCGCGCCCGGGCCCACGCCGATACGCGGAAGGTTGACAACCCCGCACCGGCTCCTGGAGGGCGGCAGGCGATCGACGGTTGGCGCGGCATCTCCCCTTCTTGGCATTCCTCATCGCGGGCGCGTGCGTCCTCGCGGCGCACCAGCTCGCCCCCCCGCTCGTGGGCGCGCAGGCGCAGGGGCAGGGGGCGCCTGGCCTCAACGACGCCGGGAGCGGCCAGGACGCGGGAGACTCTCCGGAGCACGCGCTCCTTCTCCCCTCCTCGAACGCGCGCCGCCTCTGGAGCGCGAACCTCACGCCCAGCGGCACCGACGTCGACTGGTACCGCCTCGCGACCTCCGGCGCCTTCTGCGCGGCCGCCGAAGCGACGCTCGCGACCCCCGGCGGCGTGACGCTCGCGAGCGACACGGCGCAGGCGACGCGCGTGGCGCGCTCGGTGGGCGCCCACAAGAGCGTTGAAGTCGCGCTCGCGGCGCCCGCGGGTCGCCTTCCGTATCTTGGCATCGAGCCGCAGTCGCTCATGATGGCCTCGAGCGGGAGCAACGCGCAGGGCCCCACCCACTACACGTTCGCGCTGCGCGCCTTCGACCACGCGACGCTCGACCCCGGCGCCGACGGCGAGTCCCCCGAGGCGGGCGCGACGCTCGCCACGGCGGCGCCGCTCGCGAACGGGTGCACGGCCGGCCGCCTCTCGAGCGCGCAAGGGGACCTCGAGGACGTCTACTTCCTCGACGTCTCGGAGCCGCGCCTCCTCACCCTCTCCTTCGCGCGCGCGGGCGGCGACGCCGTGACCGCACGCGTCGTCACGCCCACCGGCGCCACGCACGCGACGCTCGCGAGCGGCGGAGCGGTCGACGTCTGGACCTCGGAGACGGGGCGCTGGAGCGTCGTCGTGTCCTCCGCCTCCTCCGCGGGCGCCCTCGCCTCGCTGCGCGTGCCCCTGCCCGGAGCCGGCGCCGGCATGTTCGTCGAGTCCTCCTACCTGCTCGCGTCCACCGACGGGCCCGGCGACCCGCAGTCGTGCCGCCCCTCCTGCCAGGGTTGAGCCGATGGAAGGCGCGCTCCTCGAGGCCACCACCGTCGCCTGGTCGAGCCTGAGCGCCCTCGCGGTCCTTGTGCTGGGCGCGCTCGGCCTCCTCGCGTGGCGCTCGCGCGCGCCCGGAAGCTTCGCCTTCGCCGCGTTCGCCGTCGTCTGGTCGCTCCACGTCCTTGTCGGGCAGTGGATGGGCTACGCGACGGAGCCCGCGACTGCCGCGCGCCTGAACCTCCTCTACCTCGCGCTCCTCCTGCCCCTCCCGTACCTTCTCGCGCAGTTCGCGCGCACCTTCGCGAGCGGCGGCCGCGGCCTCCCGTGGCGCGCCGCGACGGGAGCGACGGTCCTCCTGCCGCTCGCCGTCGTCCTCGCGCTCGTCCTCGAGCCCGCGCTCGTCTACCGCGGCCCGATGGAGATCTACGGGCACCTCATCCCCCGATGGGGCCCGCTCTTCGCGCCGCTCGTCATCCTCCCGTTCTTCGCGACGATGTGCGGCGCGCTCGCGACGCTGGACGGCGCCCGCCGCCGCGCGACCACCGCGCGCGCCGCCGAGCGGGCGGGCATCCTCGCCGCGGGGCTCGGCCTCTTCACCTCCTTCGCCGTCGCGAACAACCTCGCGTTCTACGCCGCCGACATCGCCTTCCTCGGCGCGCTCCCGCTCGCGTCCGCGTACACCGCCATCTTCCTTGCGCTCACGCTGTGGGCCGCCTACGTCGGCGCGCGCGCCGCCTCCGACGCCGCCGCGGCTCCGAGCGCGAAGCTCCGCCGCGCGCCCACGCTCGTCGCCCTCGCGACGCTCGTCCCGCTCGCGTGGGGGCTCGTGGAAGGCCTCGTCGCCTACCTCCTCCTGCCGCGCTTCAACACGATCGGCCTCTGGCGCCTCGCCGGCGTGGCCGTCATCGCCTACGGCATCGCCCGCGCCCGCGCGCCCGAGCTCGCGCCGCGCTCGCGCCACACCGTCGCCACCGCGTTCGGCGTCGCCGTCGCGGCCGCCGCGGGCGCCGTCGCCATCGGCGCGCTGATGCTCATGGCGCCCGGCGCGCCCTTCCTCCTCCTCGCCGCGACGACCATCCCGCTCGCCGCGCTCGCGCCCAGCGTCCGGCTCGCGCGCCGCGTGCTGCGCGTCCCGCGCGCGCCCGACCGCTCGGAGGCGACGCTGCCGGCGCGCATCGAGACGTACCGGGCGGCGCTCGAGTCGGCGCTCGCGCGCGGAAGCCTCGGCGACGACGCGCCGTTCCTCGCGGCGCTGCGCGAGGAGCTTGGAATCAGCGACGACGTGCACGAGGCGCTCCTCGTCATCTCGCGCGAGAGCGTCCTCCCGCCGCCCGACGAGACGCACCCGGGCTACGAGCGGCTGCGCCTCCTGGGCGAGGGCGCGCACGGGCGCGCGTGGCTCGCGCGGCGCCGCGCCGACGACGAGCTCGTCGTCCTCAAGGAGCCGCGCGTCGGCGACGAGCGCGCGCGGCAGGGGCTCGCGCGCGAGGCGCGCCACCTCCTCCAGCTGCGCCACCCGCGCCTCGTGCGCATCCACGAGGTCGTCGCGGCCCCGAGCGGCACCTTCCTCGTGATGGACCACATGAGCGGCGGCTCGCTCACCGACGTCCTCGCGCGCGGCCCCCTGTCGCCGCGCGACGCGGCGCACGCGACGGCGGAGGTGCTCGAGGGGCTCGAGGCGCTCCACCGCGCCGGCCTCGCGCACGGCGACGTGAAGCCGGGCAACGTGCTGCTCGACGCCACCGGCGCGGCGCGCCTTGCCGACTTCGCGCTCACCCGCCCGTACGCGGTGGACGCCACGCGCACGCTCGCCGGCGAGGGGAGCCTCGCCTCGATGGCGCCGGAGCTTCTCGACGGCCGCGCGCCCGACCCCTCCACCGACCTCTACGCGGCCGGCGCGCTCCTCTACCGGCTCCTTGCGGGCGAGCACTACCTGCGCCTCGAAGGGCTCGACGACGCGCGCGCCCGCGACGCCATCCGCACGCAGGGCCCGCGCCTGCCGCACCCGCGCGTGCCGCCGGCGCTGGAGCCCATCCTCCGGCGCGCGCTCGCGAAAGACCGCGCCGCGCGCTACGCGAGCGCCCGGGAGATGCGCGACGCGCTCCTCGCCGCGGCCTCAGAGCTGTAGGACGACAAGCGTCGCGCCCACGAGAAGGAGGCTTCCGCCGCGCGCCGCCGCGCGAGCGCCGGGCTCGACGGGCACGAAGTCCACAAAGAGCGGGTTCTTCGCCTGCGGGCTCACGCGCACGACGAAACCCGTCCCCTCCCGCTCAAGCGTCGCGTGCTCGCGGCTCACGTGCGGATCGTGGCCGAGCGACACCTCGCACTCCGCGCCGCGGCCCAGGCGCCACGGCCCCGCGCCGTCCAGCGCGATGGCGCGGCCGGCCGAAGGCCCGTTCGCGATGAGCGCGCGAGGCCAGACCGGGAGCGGCTGGATGGCGGGCGGCGGCGCGATCCGCGTCGCCTCGACGTCCACCTCGATGAGCGCGCGCAGCCTCGCGAGCTCGCCGAGGTCCTGCAGGAGCGCGACGACGCCCTGCTGGTCCACCGCGTAGGCGTCGCCGACGCGCCGCACGAGCCCCGCGCCTTCGAGAACGTCGAGATGCTCGATGACGGTCGGCCGCCCCACCGTGCGCCCCGCGTCGAGCCCCGCCCGCTCGCGCGCCGCGCGGACGCGCAGGTCGCCCGCGCGGGTGGGCACGACGAGCGCGCGCAGGATCTGGAGGCGCACCGGGCTCGCGAGCGCGCGCAGGCGCACGAGCAGGCGCTCCGACTCCGTCTCCTCGCGCGGCACCATGCCGGCGCGCGCATCGAGGCGCCGCGAGATAAGCTTCCGCCTCGCGGCACGCGCGTCGCACGGTCCGCGACGTGTTCTGGCGCGGACGCCGCATCGAGGCGAGTGGCACCTGTCGGAAGGAACCGACAGCGGGACTTGTCCCCGCAAAGCATGACATCCCGTGCGTGCATGCCGTGTCGCCCGGACGCTCTCCGGGAGGCTAGGAGTTTGACAACATGCGTACCATCATGCTCGCCGCTGCGACCGCGCTCGCGCTGCTCGTTCCGTCCGCCGCCGCGCTCGACCTCGCCACGCCCGCCACCGAGGTCTCGCGCTGGATCGTCGGCTTCCACGAGATGCCCGAGCTCGAGGTCGGCGACGACTACAACGGCGCCCGCGTCGTCAGCACGACGCCCGAGCTCCGCTTCGTGACCATCGAGACCACGAGCTTCGCCCTGTTCCAGGCGCGCGCGACGCTCGACGAGAACGTCCGCTACGTCGAGACGGACGTGAGCGACCACAAGCTCTTCTACACGCCCAACGACTACTTCACGAACCACGTCGCCAACTACGGCTACTGGAAGATCGGCGCCGACAAGGCGCACGACAAGACGCTCGGCTCGACGGCCATCAAGAACGGCCACGTCGACTCGGGCATGAACTTCGCCCACGAGGACCTCCAGGGCTCCCGCTTCGTCAAGGGCTACGACTTCTACGCGGGCGACACGAACCCCGAGGACGGCCGCGGCTGCTCGTGGCACGGCACGCACACGACGGGCACGGCCGCCGCGACGATCAACAACGGCAAGGGCTTCCCCGGCCTCTCGCAGTCGACCGTCGTCGTCGCCAAGATCTTCGGCGGCGGCGGCTGCCGCGCCGCGACCGTGACGGGCATCGCGAACGCGCTCAAGTTCGTCGGTGACCAGGGCAGCCACGTCTCCAGCAACAGCTGGGGCGGCGGCAGCTACTCGAGCGCGATCAACGACGCCATCCTCTACTCGTTCAACAAGGGCGTCATCTTCGTCGCCGCCGCCGGCAACGACGGCTGCAGCAACTGCATCGGCAACCCGTGGAAGCCGGTCGCCGACAAGGTGATCATCGTCACCGCCACGGACATCAACGACGCCGGCGCGTCCTTCAACTCGAAGGGCCCCGAGGTCGACGTCAGCGCCCCCGGCGTCGACATCGGCTCCTCGACGAGCGGCACCGCCGACTACCACTACATGAGCGGCACGTCGATGGCGGCGCCCCACGTGACGGGCGTCGTCCTGCTCATCAAGACGCTCAACCCGTCGATGACGTACTCGCAGGTCGACAGCCGCCTGAAGAGCACGGCGGTGGACCTCGGCCCCGCCGGCCACGACAGCACGTTCGGCTACGGCCGCATCAACGCGGCCGCCGCGGTCTACTAACGCGCTCGGACGCTCGTTCCGCGCCGCGGCCCTCCGGGGCCGCGGCCCCCTCTTCTTCTCCTCTCTGCGCCCCAGCGTGCGCTCCGCCGGAACGATAGCGGAGGTGCCGCGCGCGGGACAAGTCCCGCCCATAGCTTCTTTTCGCCGCGCTCGATTGCCTGCGCGTCCCATGCGCCTCCTCCTCGTCCTCGCGACGCTCGCGATGCTCGCCCCGCTCGCGGCGGGCCAGTCGGCCCCCATCGACGCGACCATCCGCATCGACGGCGACGGCGACCCCGTCGTGGAGACGCGCGGCGGGCTCGTCCGCCTTCTGGAGTCCGCGCCGGGCGCGCTCTACCGCTTCGAGCTGCGCATCCCGGAAGGGCACATGATCGTCGAGGTGCGCGCGAACGGGCTCGGCCTCGAGCGCCCGCGGCAGCTCACGCCGTCGCTCGAGCTCAACGAGACGCAGTATCCGCTCTTCGTCGACCTGCCCAACGACCGCGTGTGGGAGGTCGAGGGGCGCGCGAACGTGGTCCACGTGAACGGCACCGGCGACGCCATCGTGACGCGCCTTGCGGTCGCGGGACCGCGCAACGTGACGCTCCGGCTGGAGGTCGACACGCAGCCGCCGGTCGCGACGCTCGGCGAGCGCCAGAACATCACGCACATCGGGTTCTACCAGGAGTCGTGGACGGACGAGTTCGCGCTCGCAGACCTCCAGGTGCGGCGCGTGGGCGCGAGCGACTGGGTGCAGAACCCGACGCCCGACTACCACGTCTACCAGCGCTTCCCCGTGCAGGGCCTCGACGGCGGGACGGAGTACGAGACGCGCTTCGTCTTCACGGACTGGGCCGGGAACGAGAACATCACGCCCGTCGAGCGCTTCACGACGGCGCCCTCGCCCGTGCACCCCGTCCCCACCATCACCATCCTCTCGCCCGAGCCCAACGCCACCGTCCCCGCGGGCGTCGTGACCGTCCGCGCGCGCATCGACAGCCCGGAGTCGCCCGTGGGGCCGGAGGGCGTGCGCCTCTTCTTCGACCTCCGCGAGACGACGGAGGGCGTGACCTTCGACGGGACGGAGGTGACCTACACCCCCACGACCGCGCTCGCGCGCGGCATCCACCGCGTCTCGATCGAGGCCACGAACGAGCTTGGCGGACGCGGCTCCGCGCGGTGGAGCTTCGTCGTGGGGAGCGCCGACGAGAACGGCACGCCGCTCCCGACCCCCCTCGCGATCCTCGTCCTCGCGCTGTCGGCCGCGCTCGCTCGGGACATGTCCCGCGCCCACCGGCAACGGTGAAGCATCGCTCCCGCCTCTCCCCCCGCGGGCCGCTAGGCCCGGAGGTACATCGACATGAGAGGCATGCTCATCCTGACAGCCCTCGCGCTCCTCGCCGCGCCGCTCGCAGGCGCGTTCACGCTGGAAAGCGCGACCCTCAAGGACACGAAGCGCTACATCGTCGGCTTCCACGACGAGATCCCCGAAGGGGTCACGCGCGGCGCGAGCTACCAGGGCGGCACGGTCGTCGAGGTCGACGTCGACCTCGTCTACGCCATCGTGGCGACCGACCACCCGACGCTCTTCGAGGCGCGCGTCACGCTCGACGAGCGCGTGCGCTACATGGAGTGGGACGACCCGCACTACGCGTCGCTGTTCTTCGTGCCCAACGACGCCCGCTACGGCGACGCCGGCCACTGGGGCTCGAAGAAGATCGGCGCCGAGAAGGCGTGGGACCGGACGCTGGGCTCCACGAGCGTCAAGGTCGGGATGCTCGACTCGGGCATCAACCGCGGCCACGAGGACCTGCAGGGGAGCCGCGTGCTGCAGGGGTACGACTTCCACAACAACGACAACGACCCGAACGACGAGAGCGGCTGCAGCTGGCACGGCACGCACACGACCGGCACCGCCGGCGCGACGATCAACAACGGCAAGGGCATCGCGGGCCTGTCGCAGCACACCATCCTCCCCGTGAAGGGCCTCGGCTCGAGCGGGTTCGGCTGCACCGGCAGCACGTCCGGCCTCGCGAACGGCCTCAAGTACATCGCCGACCAGGGAAGCCACATCTCCAGCAACTCGTGGGGCGGCGGCGGCTCGACGACCATCTACGACGCGATCACGTACGCGCACAACAAGGGCACGATCCACATCGCCGCGGCCGGCAACAGCGGGCCGTGCACGAACTGCGTGAGCGAGCCGTGGAAGACGCGGGAGAGCATCGTCATCATCGTCGCGAGCACGACCTCCTCCGACGGCCAGTCGAGCTTCTCGAGCGAGGGGCCGCAGATCGACGTGGCGGCGCCCGGCAGCAGCATCCTCTCCACCACGAGCGGCACGAGCGGCTACGGCAGCCTCTCGGGCACGTCGATGGCGGCGCCGCACGTCACGGGCACCGCCGCGCTCCTCAAGGCGCTCAAGCCCACCTGGGGCTTCGCGGACATCGACCAGAACCTCAAGGCGAACGCGGTCGACCTCGGCCCGAGCGGGAAGGACGACGACTTCGGCCACGGCCGCATCAACGCGGACGCCTCGACGGCGGCGGCCGGCGGCGGCAGCCCGACGTACCAGTGCAACGACGGCCTGGACAACGACGGCGACGGCCTCATCGATTACCCGAACGACCCCGGCTGCAGCAGCTCGACGGACAACGACGAGTACAACGCTCCCGTCGGCGAGTCGCGCGTCTACTTCGAGGACATGGACGACGGCGCCCAGGGATGGTCGAAGTCCTCCTCGAGCGACCTCTGGCACACGACGAGCGCGTGCAGGACGCCCATCGGCGCGCGCCACCTCGCGTGGACGCAGGACAGCTCGTGCACCTACAACACGGGCGCGCGCGTGACGAACTGGGCGCAGTCGAGCGCCATCAGCCTCTCGGGCAAGACGCAGGCGACGCTGAAGCTCAAGCACCAGTTCGACATCGAGCAGTACTCGGGCGGGGCGTACGACATCCTGCGCATCCAGGTGTCGCGCGACGCCGTCTCCTGGACGACGCTCCAGCAGTGGGACAGCCGCGGCCCCGACGTCACGAGCTGGACGTCGCTCTCCTACGACATCGACGGCTTCGCCGGCGGGAACCTCTACATCCGCTTCTGGACCGACACCGTCGACAGCACGTCCAACAGCCACGCCGGCTGGTTCATCGAGGACGTGGAAGTGACGGCCGCGTAGGCGCAGCGTTCTCGGGGGGCGCCCGCGCCCCCCTCCTCTCCTTTTCTTGTCACGCGCTCCTGTAACCGAGCGCCGCGTCTGCGACGTATGCAAGCTTGGCTTAGAGCGGTCATGTAGGCCCCCGCCCGTGTCGACGCGATGCGCTCCCTCCCCGCCCTCCTCTCGCTCCTGCTCCTCCTCGCGCCGGCCGCGGCCGGGCTTGGCCTTGGCGCCGCCGAGCCGCAGCGCTACGTGGTGGGCTTCCACGAGTGGCCGGCGCTCGAGCGGGGCGACCGCTGGGAGGGCGGCCGCGTCGTCGACCTCGACCCCGTCCTGCGGTTCGTCGTCGTCGAGACGGCCGACGTCGCGCGCTTCCAGCAGCGCGCGAACGCGCACGAGAACGTCCGCTACGTCGAATGGAACGACCCCGAGTTCGGCTACGCGCTCTTTGTCCCCAACGACGCCCGCTACGGCGACGCGGGCCACTGGGGCTCGAAGAAGATCGGCGCGGAGAAGGCGTGGGACAGGACGCTGGGCTCCGCGAGCGTGAAGGTCGCCGTCATCGACTCGGGGCTGCGCGCGACGCACGAGGAGTTCGCGGGCCAGTCGCGCATCCTCCAGGGGTACGACACGATCAGCGAGGACAGCACGCCGCAGGACACGTGCGGCCACGGAACGCACGTCACCGGCACCATCGCCGCCACCATCCACAACGGGAAGGGCATCGCGGGCATGGCGCAGGTCTCCATCTACCCCATCCGCGCCCTCACCTCCACGGCGCTTCTTCTCTGCAGCGGCTCGACGGCGGACCTCGCGCAGGCGCTGCGCCTCGCGGCGGACCAGGGCGCGCACATGTCCTCCAACTCGTGGGGAGGCGGCAGCGCGACCTCCATCACCGACGCCATCGCCTACTCGCAGAGCAAGGGGACCATCGTCATCGCGGCGGCCGGCAACGACGGCTCGTGCACGAACTGCGTGAGCGAGCCGTGGCGCTCGAACGGCGACAAGGTCATCGTCGTCTCGTCCACCGACGCGAACGACGCGCTCTCGAGCTTCTCCAGCCAGGGCCCGCAGGTCGACGTCGCCGCGCCCGGCACAAGCATCCTCTCCGCGTACAGCTCCAACGACGCGAGCTACTCGACGCTCTCGGGCACGTCGATGGCGACGCCGCACGTGACGGGCACGGCGGCGCTCCTCAAGACGCTCCACCCCTCGTGGGGGTACGCGGAGATCGACCAGCATCTCAAGGCGACGGCCGTCGACCTCGGCCCCGCGGGCAAGGACGACCGCTTCGGCCACGGGCGCATCAACGCGGACGCCGCCACCGCCGGCGCCGCACCGCCGCCGCCCCCGCCGCCGGCGAACGAGGCGCCCGTCGCGTGCTTCGCGCACACCGCGAGCGGCCTCACGGTGAGCGTGGACGGCTCGTGCAGCAGCGACGCCGACGGGAGCATCGCGAGCCTCTCGTGGAGCTGGGGCGACGGAGCGGCCGCCTCGACGGGCGCGACGGCCACGCACGCGTACGCGAGCGCCGGCACGTACACCGTCACGCTCACCGTCACCGACGACGCCGGCGCCACGGCGCAGACGTCGCAGCAGGTGACGGTGACGCAGCCGGGCGACCCCGACCCCGGCGCGGAGACGCTGTCGAACGGCGTCGCCCTCACGCGCACGAGCGGCGGCGCGGGGAGCGACCAGCACTTCAAGATCAGCGTGCCGGCGGGCCGCGCGCAGCTGCAGGTCGTTCTCGACGGCCCCGCGTGCGGGCTTCTCGGCTGCTCCGCGGACCTCGACCTCTACGTGCGCAAGGGCGCGCGCGCCACCGACAGCGCGTACGACTGCCGGCCCTACGAGGGGGACAGCGACGAGACGTGCACGCACGCGAACCCTGGCGCCGACTGGTGGTACGTGCGCGTGAAGGTCTTCAGCGGCGGGAGCGGGCAGTACAGCATCCGCGCGACGTACAGCTAGAGCGCCTCGCGGAGGCGTCGGAACCACGCGCGCTTCTCGTCGGGCGTCAGGTGCGCGTTGCGCGGGCTCGTGCTCGGCAGCACGAACACGCGCGCGCCCTCCCACGCCTCCGCCTCGCCCAGCGGCGCGCCCCTCGCGCCCGTCGCCATGCGGTGCGCCTCCTTGCCGACGAACGCGAGCCACGCGGGGCGCATCTCGCGCACGAGGCGGGCGAGCCGCTCGCGCCCGTGCGCGACGTCCTCCGCCGTCACGTCCGCGCTGCCGGGCGTCGCGCGCATCACGACGTTCGTGATGCCCATGCCGAGCGCGAGAAGCTCGCGCTGCGCGGCCGGCTCGATGCGCCGCGGCGTGAGGCCGCCTTCGTGGAGCGCGCCCCAGAAGGCGTTCGCGGGGTTCGCGAAGTGGAGGCGAGCCCGCGCCGTCCGCACGCCGGGATTGATGCCGACGAAGAGCACGCGCAGCGCCGGCGCCACCACGTCGGGCACGGGCTCCGCCTCCGCCGCCGTGCCGCACTCCGCGCAGCGCCCCGGCCACGCGCCCGCGAGCTCGCGCGCGTCGTCGCAGGCGCGGCAGTAGCCTCGCACAAG
>DASRYU010000149.1:0-12461 GCA_035687045.1 Thermoplasmatota archaeon
GGGTAGGGGATGCGGACGGAGCGCACCACCTCCTCGACGTAGTAGGCGGCGGCCCAGTCGGTGCCGAAGCTCGTGAGCTCGGCGAGAAGGACGGTGCTTCCGTCGGTGGGCTCGATGACCTCGAGCCGCGTGAACCACGCGGCGTCGGGAGAGTAGTCGTAGCGCGCGAAGACCTTGCCGAAGCTCGTGGCGTCGAGGTGGAAGCCCTGGCGCACGCCCAGCGTGGGCACCTCCACGTCGGCGGCGCGCGCCGTCGACTTCGCCTGGTGGCCGAAGAGCTCGTAGCCCCACTGCTTGCCGTCCGCGAGCGGGAACGCGAAGAGGGGCCATACGTTGGGGCCGATGCGCGGGTTGAGGTCGGGCGTGACGTTGCCGTTGAAGGGCAGGCCGAAGAAGCCGACCGAGAGGTTCGTGCCGAGGCGGAACCCGTCGGCGGTGCGCTCGTGCACGATGAGCGCCACGTCCATCGTCTGGTTCCCGATGGTGGCGCGGTACGCCCACCAGTTGCCCGGAGACCAGTCCATCGCGCGCGGCGCGGCTTGCGCGGCGGCGGGGGCCTCCACGGCGGCTTCGTTGGCATGGGCGACGCATCCTCCAAGAAGGAGCGCCGCGAGGAGCGCCCGGCAACCAGCGCTTCGAAGCATCCACTGCGTTCGCGTTCCCAGAGGCTTTCAGTTTTGCGACGTCGGCCTTTGGGGAACGAGGCGTGGGGCCCGCGCTCGACGGCGGGTGCGGGCGCGCTCAGGCGCCGTCGGTCGCCGGCGGGGCCGAAGCGGGCTCCGGCGTGGCCTCCGCGCGCGGCGCGCCCTCGGCGGCGGGAGCGGCCTCGGGGAAGGTCGAGAGGCGCGCGTTCCCCTCCTTGTCGGTCTTGGGCAGCGTGAGGCCCACCTTGTTGGCGAGGAACGTCTTGATGCCCTCGCGATCGGAGGCGGGGATGCCGAAGTACTCCGGGAACTTGTCGGAGGTGACGAGGAGGTAGCTGCGCTCGTGCACGCGCTTCTTCACGAGGCCGCGCTCGTCGAGCTCGCGGATGTGGTCGTACACCTTGTCCCCGATCATCTCCTTGAGGTCGCTCTGGAGGACGGGCTGGTGGTACGCGATGAGGGCGAGCGTCTTCACGAGCTTGATGGGGATCTCCATCGGCGCGAGCTTCGTTGTCGTCGGCGCGTAGGCGGTGCGGACCTGCATCGCCCACTTGTCGCCCGCCTTGGCGACCTCGAGGGCCCCCGCGAGCGACTCGTAGCGGTGCTTGAGCTCCATCACGAGCTTGCCCACGTCCTTGCGCGAGATGCCGGTGTTCTCGGCGATCTCGTCGAGCGAGATGGGCTTGCCCGCGCTGAAGAGGGCAGCCTCGACGATGAGCACGGGGTCGAGCTCCGAAGGGGCGCGCTCCGCTGCCATGGTGACCATCTCAATTCTGGACATGCTTCATCTCCACGCTGGCGCTCGTGAGCGCCTGCGGCTCGTGCGGCGTCGCGGCCGGGTTCTGGATGTAGATCATGCCGTAGGGGAAGTTCTCCTGCCACAGCCGGATCTTCTGCGCCTTCGCGAGGAAGAGGACGGAGACGAGCGTCTTCACCATGTCGTCGCGCGTGCGCTCCTGGATGCTCGTGATGGGGATGGGGGCGCCGTTCTGGCCGAGGATGCGCTCCCAGACCTCGCGGATGTCCTCCTCCTGGTCCTCCTTGTGCGCAGCGCCCGACGCGCGCCCCTGGCGGGCGACGGCGCGGCGCGTCTTCTCCGTCTCGCGCGCGGCCACGAGCTGCTGGCGGAGGTCCGCCTCGCGGCGCGCGTCCTCGAGCGCCGTGACGAGCTCCATGAGCGTCACCTTGCGGTCCCCCTTGTGGCGGACCTTCTCGTCGAGGATGTCGTCCGGCCGCGCCTGCGCGACGACTTCGTTGAACGCCTCGTTCGGGTCCTCGGAGAGGACGCTGAGGTCGATGTCGCCCCAGTCGAGCGTCTCGGGCTCGGGCGGCGGGGGCGGCGGCTCCGCGGCCTGGCGGAGCTTGTCCGACTGGAGGCGCAGGATGCTCCAGGCCATGTGGAGAAGCTTCCCGGCCGTGATGAGGTCGATCTCCGCGCCCTTCTTCACGCGGTCCATGTAGAGCGCGGTGAAGCGGACGAGGTCGATCGCCCACGGGTCCATCCCCTGGTCGAGGACGAGCTCGAAGGCGAGCGAGATGCTGCGGTCGAACGGGTCGTCGATGGCGACATGGCGCCCGTCGCCGCGCTCCTTCGCGAGGCGGATGTAGTCGTCGATGCGCGCCTCGTTCCCGTCGTCGCTGATGAGCGCCTTGTGGAAGAGGAGGTGGTTGATGAGCTGCTGCTCGCTCATGCCGGCCATTACTGCGCGGCCTCCTGCGGGGGCGGCTCGTCGGCGAGCTCGGAGATGCGGACCTCGCCGACGATCTCGGAGAGGCCGTTGTCCATCATCGTCACGCCGTAGACGTGTTCGGCCTCCTTCAGCGTGATCTTGCGGAGGGAGACGACGATGAACTGCGCGTGCTTCGCCTCCTCCTTGACCATCTTGGCGAGAAGCTCGGAGTTGATGCCGTCGAGGTTCTGGTCGACCTCGTCGAGGTAGTAGAACGGCGACGGGTCGAACTCCTGGATGGCGAAGATGAACGCCATCGAGGTGAGCGACTTCTCGCCGCCCGAGAGCGCCTCGAGGCGCGTGACCTTCTTCCCCTTCGGCTGGGCGCGCATCGTGAGCCCGCCGGCGAAGGGGTCCTCCGCGTTCTCGAGCATGAGCTCGGCCTTGCCGCCGTTGGAAAGGCGCTCGTAGACCTTCGCGAAGTTCGCGTTGATCTCGTCGTAGACCTTGAAGAAGCCCTCCTTCTTCTTGGCGACGATCTCGTCGACGAGGGCGATGAGGTGGTCGCGCTCCGCGTGGAGGCGCTCGACCTCGGCCTCGAGCTCCGTCTTGCGCGCGGCCTGGCGGTCGTACTCGTCGAGCGCGAGCATGTTCACGGAGCCGAGCGCCTCGAGCTGGTGCTCGAGCTTGCGCACGCGCGCACGCAGCTCCTCGACGCTCTCCGTCACGTCCTCGGGCACGCTCGCGAACGTCGCGAGCTCCTCGCGGACCTCGGCGAGCGCGGCCTCGATGCTCGGGATGCGGCCGCGGTAGGCGAGGATCTGGTCGTCCTTGTCGTTGCGCGCGGCGCGCTTGCGCTCCGACTGGAGGGTGAGCTCGTTCTTCTCCTTCTCGACCTTCGCGCGCTCGGTCGTGAGCCCCTTGACGGCCGCGTCGGTCTCCGCGTCGATGGCGAGAAGGACGCTGAGCTCCTGCTCCTTGTCCTTCGAGAGCTTCGCGTACGTCTCGACGTTCCTCTCCTCCTGCTGGAGGCGCGCGTCGATGTCGGCGAGGCGGCCGACGATCTCGGCCTTGCGCTCCTCGATGAGGCGGAGCGCGTGCTCCTTCGTCTCGAGCTGGCTCACGAGGTCGCGCACGCGCTCGCGAAGCTCGGTCGAGGCGGTCTCCTCCGCCGCGAGCTCCTTCGCGAGGTCCTTCGGCGTGGCGCTGAGAAGAAGCGAGCCGAGGTCCTGGCGCTTCCTCTCCATCTCGTCGAGCGTCTTCGTGAGGCGCGCGATCTCCTTCTCGCGGTCGGCGATCTCCGCGTCGACCGCCATGAGCTCGCGCTTGGCCTCCGCCCAGGAGGAGGAAAGGGACGCGAGGCGCCCCTCGATCTCCGTCTTGCGCGCGTTGAGCGCGGTGAGCTTCGTCGTGCGCTCGACGTTGAGCGTCGTGGCGTCGCGCAGGCGCGACTCGAGCGCGTCGAGCTCGGCGCGCACGTCCTGCAGCTCGCGGCTGAGCGCCTCCTGGTGGGCGATGGTCGCCTGGAGGTCGCGGCGCACCTTCTCGAACTGCGCCGCCTCGGAGGCGCCGAACTTGATCTGGTTGCCCCCGCGCGCGCTCTCGCGGTCGCCGCCGGTCATCGCGCCGCCGGCGTCGATGAGGTCGCCGTCGAGCGTCACGAGGCGCACGCCGCCCATGAGCTTGCGCGCCGCGTCGAGGCTCTTCACGATGACCGTGTCGCGGAAGACGTACCACATCGCGTTGCGGTACTTCTCCTCGAAGTCGAGGAGGTCGATGGCGAAGCCTTCCGCGTCCGGGCTGCGGACGGCCATCAGGGGCTTGCCGGCGGGGCGGCCGGGCACCATCTTGTTGAGGGGGAGGAACGTCGCGCGGCCGAGCTTGTTCCGCTTGAGCATCTCGATGGCCGCGGCCGCGTCCTCGTCGGTCTCCGTGACGATGGCCGTCATGCGGCCGCCGGCCGAGACCTCCATCGCCGTCTCGAACCGCTTCTCGACGGTCGCGAGCTCGGCGATGGTGCCGCAGATGCCCCTGAGCTTGCCCTGGTCGCGCATCGCGAGCACGGCGTCGACGGCGCGGTTGTAGCCGCGCGAGACGGCCTCGTGCGCGTCCTGCTGCGCCTTGAGCTGCGAGTACTCGTTCTGCAGGCGGCGAAGCGCCGGCTCGAGCTCGCGCAGCTCGCCCGAGAGCTTGGCCTCGCGCTTCTTCTTCTCGAAGACCTCGCTGCGCAGCGCCTGCGGGTCCTCGGTGGCGCCGCCGGCGTCGCCGAGCTGGCGGAGGTCGTACTCGACGTCCTTGAGCTCGAACTTCTGGTTCTCCTGCGCCTCCTCGTTCTCCGCGATGGCGGAGACGAGGCGCACGCGCTTCTCCGTCGCGCGCTCGAGGCCGAGGCGCGTCTCGTGGAGGTCCGCGTGCGCGCGCTCGTGGTCGAGGCGCAGCTGCGCGAGGTCGCGCTGGACGTCGGAGGCCTTGCCGCTCGCGGCGGCGATGCGCTGGCGGAGGCGCTCGAGGCGCTCGTCGACGGCCGTGAGCTCCGCCGCGCCCTCCTGGTGCTTGAGGGCGAGCGCGTCGCGCTCCTTCGCGTACTTCGCGAGCTCCTTCTCCTGGCGCTTGAGGTCGCCCTGGACCTCGACCTTGAGCTTCTTGAGGTCCTCGATCTCCGTCTGGGCGTAGCCGAGGCGCTCCCCGGCCTGGATGGCGATGCGCTTGATCTCCTCGATCTTGCCCTTGAGCTCCTTCGCCTCGGGCCCGGCGCGCTCCACGATCTTGCGCTCGATCTCGGTGAGGCGCTCGTCGGCCTTGACGATGCGCTCGAGGAGCGACTGGAGCTCGCTCTCGAGGGCTCCGCGCTCGGCGGTCTCCGACTCGATGAGCTTGTGGAGGTTGGCGAGGTCGGCGTCGAGCGCATCCTTCTTGCGCTTCGCGTACTTCGCCTTCGTGACGTCGAGCTCGTCCTTGATGGACTTGTACTTCATCGCCTGGTCGCGCTCGCGCTCGAGCGTGCGAAGCTGCGCGTCGATCTCGGCGAGGATGATGCGGATGCGCTCGAGGTTCGCCTCGACCTCCGCGCGCTCCTTGTTCGCCTTCTCGATGTCCGAGTCGAAGCGCGTGATGCCGGCGATCTCGTCGATGATGGCGCGCCGCTGCATGCCCGGAAGGTCGCAGATGCGCAGGATGTCGCCCTGGCGCACGATGTTGTAGCCTTCCGCGCTGATGCGCGCCTTCGAGAGGAGCTCGTCGAACTCGGAGAGCGACGAGGGCTTCCCGTTGACGTAGAAGTAGGAGTAGTAGTTCTCGCGGTCGCTCTTCGAGAGCTTCACGAGGCGCGTGAGGGTGACCTCGTCCGAGTCGACGGGGATGACGCGGTCGGTGTTGTCGAAGACGAGGCTGACCTGGCAGCGGTCGGCCGGCTTCTTCTCCTTCCCGCCGTTGAAGATGAGGTCGGTGAGCTTCCCGGCGCGGATGGCCTTGTTCGACTTCGGGCCGAGGACGAACAGGACCGCGTCGCCGATGTTGGACTTCCCCGAGCCGTTGGGGCCCGTGATGGCGGTGAAGCCGTCGAGGAACGGGATCGACAGCTTCCGCCCGAAGCTCTTGAAGTTCTCCATCTCGACGCGCTTCAGGTGCAGAGAGGCTCACCCCGCGAGGCGCCGGAGCGGTCTGGGCGCGGCTGTGCCGACGCTATCTCCGGCATTCCCATCCAGATTCGCCACAGGGGACCCCTGATTATATGCATATCGTTCTGCGCCCAGTGGATGCAGCGGAAGACGGTGAAGCGCGCATCGTGCTCCCCGAAACTACTACAGGTGGAACCCGCAGACGCCGCGCGCGCACTTCGGGCACCCCGCGACGGGCCCCCGGCCGTCGTGCTGCTTCCCGAGCGGCATGCGGAGGTGCCCGTACTTCCGGCGTGGCATGCGCACCGAATGGGATGATAGGATTTGTCGGTTCGCTCGCGGCTTCGGGTGCGCCCGCTGGGGCGGGTCCGCGCGAAGCCTAAACCGCCGAGCGGCCTTCGCGCCCGCGTGGCGGAGCCTTCCCCCTTCGGCGCCGGGAACCCGGAGCGCCCGTCGCTCCGCTACGTGTTCCTGCGCTTCCTCCGCTACGGCTTCCTCGCCTGGGGGGGCCCCGTCGCGCAGATCGGGCTCATGCACCGGGAGCTTGTCGAGCGCGACGGCTGGGTGGAGGAGGGGCGCTTCCGCAAGACGCTCGCGCTCTACCAGGCGCTCCCCGGCCCCGAGGCGCACGAGCTCACCGTGTGGTTCGGCATGCTCAAGCGCGGGCGCGTCGGCGGCCTCCTCGCGGGCCTCGGCTTCATGCTGCCCGGCGTGGTCCTCGTGACGCTCCTCGCCGCGGCCTACGTCGCCTTCGCGCAGACCAGCGCCGTGGCGGAGACGCTCCTCTACGGCGTCCGCCCGGCGGTCCTGGCGCTCATCGCCTTCGCCTTCTGGCGCCTTGCGAAGCACGGGCTCAACGGGTGGGACCTCGCGCTCGTGGGCGTCCTCGCCGCCGCCGTAGGCCTCCTGGCGCCGCAGGTGAGCTTCCTTCTCGTCCTCCTCGCGGGGGGCCTCCTCATCCTCGCCGCCCGCGCCGGCCGCGGGGTCGCGCCCGCGCTCCTCGTGCTCGGCGCGAGCTTCCCCGCGCTCACGCTCGCCGGCATGGGCGCGCTCGCGGTGCTCAGCGCGAAGGTGGGGCTCCTCACCTTCGGCGGCGCCTACACCGCCATCCCGTTCCTCCGCGAGGGGGCCGTCGAGCAGCAGGGGTGGATGACGGACGACCAGTTCCTCGACGCGCTCGCCCTCACGGGGCTCGTGCCGGGCCCGCTCATCGCCATCGGCACGTTCGTCGGCTACGTCGCCGGGGGCTGGGCCGGCGCCCTCCTCGCGACGGTCATCATCTTCACGCCCGCGTTCGCCTTCACGCTCGTCGGGCACGGCTTCTTTGAGCGCATCGTCGGCGAGCCGCGCCTCCATGCGTTCCTTCTCGGCGTCACGGCGGCCGTCATCGGGCTCATCGTCGCCGCCACCGTCCCCCTCGCGCAGGCCGCCGTCCACGACCTGCCGACGCTCCTTCTCGCGCTTGCCGCGCTTGGCGCGCTCGCGTCGAAGCGGGTGCCCATCCCCGTCGTCATCCTGGGGGCGGCCGCCGCGGGCGGCCTCGTCGCATGGGCAGGCGGATGAGAAGAGGGTTCAAAACCCGTCCGGGAGGTCCCCGGGCGCATGACGGGGAGAGGCTTCCCACTGCTCGTGCTCGCGCTCCTGGTCGCCGGCTGCGCCGCGCCCAACGAGGTCGACACCGCGACGACGGACGGAACGGCGAGCTCCGCGGACGGCGCGGACGCGGTCATCGCGTTCATCGACGAGGGCATCAACCCGTACCACGTCGCGTTCCGCGACGACTCGCCGCGCGCGAAGCAGCACCCCTCGACGTACCTGCCGACGTACCCGGCGAACGCGAAGCCGCTCCACCTGAGCCTCCACATCGAGGACCTCGAGGACGCCATCGTCGCCGACTGCGCCGTCTGGGCGGAGGTCGTGCCCGAGACGCTCTACTACGTGCCCGGCACGCGCATCGTCGGCATGTACATGGCGCCGAACTCGTGGCTCACGGGCATCTTCGAGTACGGCGACGCGCGCTACACGTGCGGCGGCGACCCGGAGGAGGACGGCTACCCGCTCGTCGGCTTCGGCTTCGGCCACGGCACGATGGTCGCAAGCCGCGCCGCCGGCAACGGGTACGGCGCCTGCCCCACCTGCCTCATCGTGATGGTCCAGCACTTCGGGCCTGAGGCCGTCGCGTGGGCGTCCGAGCAGCCGTGGATCGACGTGCAGTCCAACTCGTGGGGCCCGCTCCTCCCGCTCTACTTCCCCGTCGGCGCCGCCGAGCGCGCCTTCGGCAGCGACGCCGAGTTCCTGCGCGCCGTCGAGGCGGCCGCCGCACGCCAGCCCGCGTTCTGGGCCTCCGGCAACGGCGCGCTCTTCCGCTTCGGCGTGCTGGGGCACCCGACGCAGCTCGCGCCGCACTTCACGCCCTCGATGATCCGCGTGGGCGGCCACGACAGCGGCCGCGTCGCCGTCTGGCCGGGCTCCACGCCCCACGTCGTCTCGGATGCGTGCTGGAGCTGGGCCGCGGAGCACTACGACACGAAGGAGGAGACCGCCCGCTCCGGCGGCGGCACCTCCGCCGCCACGCCCTTCGTGGCCGGCATCGCGGCCGCCGTCGTGAAGGAGGCGCGCGCCATCCTCGGCGACCCCGCGACGGGCATCGTCGGCGGCGTCCTCGCCCGCGGAGAGAACGCGCCCGCCGAGGGCCCGCTCGCGGATGGCGACCTCACCGTCGCGGAGCTGCGCGCGCTCCTCTTCGCGACGGCGGACCCGCGACCCGACCGCATCCACGAGGACGGCGACGTGTGCGAGCCGACGAGCGACCCGTTCAACGCGCTCTACCCCGGCACGCCCGTCGAGTGGCGCAGCGTCCCCGAAGGCGCGCCCGCCGTGCCGCTCGTGGGCTACGGCGCCGTGGACCCCACGACGCTCGAGCGCATGCGCGCGGTGCTGCGCGGCGACGAGCCGCTCCCCGCGCGCGGCCTCGAGGACGCGTTCTTCGAGGCGGACGCCGCCTACCACGCCGCGAAGTACGACGCGCTCGCGCGCCGGTGAGGGCGGCTCAGCTCTCCGACGGCTTCTCCTGCCGGCGCGCGTGCCCCTCGGGTGCCGGCGGGTCGCCGCGAGCGTGCGCGCGCGCGTTCACGTACTCGCCGCCCAGGAGCACGACGAGCGCCGTGTAGTAGGCCCACAGCAGCGCGAAGATGATGGGCGCGAACGGGCCGTACACCTCCGTCGCGGGCCCTTGGGCGAGCCCGAGGCCCATGAGGCGCTCGCCGATGGCGAGAAGCACGCCGACCGCGGCGCTGCCGCGCCAGACGTCGCCCCAGCGCACGTGCGCGTCGGGCACGTGGCGGTAGAGGGGCGCCAGCGCGAGAACGATGACCCCTCCGACGACGACGAGCCGCGTGACCTCGACGAGGACGGGCGCGCGAAGAAGCGGCAGCGACCCGGCGAGGGAGGCCGCGAGCGAGCTGAGCACCAGCGAGACAAGGAGGAGGAAGGCGAGCCCGACAAGGATGCTGAACGCCTTCGCGCGCTTGCGGGCGACGCCTTCGAGGTCGCGGCCGGAGTCGCATCGCACGCCGAAGATGCGGTTCATGCTCGCCGAGAGGGCGGCGAAGAGGCGCGAAGCGGCGAAGAGGAACATCGCGAGGACCACGAGGAAGGCCCACGCGCCGCCTCCGACGGAGCTTGTCCCCTCGATGAGCGCCACCACCGCGTCGCCGCGGCTGTCGCCGAAGAGGGCGCGCGCGCCGTCCGCGAGGCTCGCCTGCGCCGCGTCGTCGCTTCCCGTGAGGAGGCGCGCGCCCAGCGCGACGGCGGCGAAGAGGGGCGCGGCGGTGAGGAGGCTGAAGAACGCGAGCGCGGCGGCGTGGAGCGGCATCCCGTCCTCGACGAACGCCTTGCCGGCAGGACGCAGCGTCTCCGTCCGCACGGCCAAGCGGGCGCGCGCGAAGGGGAGGCGCTTGTGGCCCGCGCATCGATGGGTCTCAGCCGGGAAGGCGCGACTGCCGCCCGCCCTCGGGCGGGTAGGTCGGCAGCCCGTCGCGCACCTTCGCGAACGCGGTCATGCGCGCGGGCTTCACGCCGTCGTCCATGATGTGGAGCACCTCGACGCCGCGCGCGAGGAGCGCGTCCGCCACGAGCGAGCGGTGGCAGCGCCACGGGACCGCCTCGGCGCACATGATGGCGGCGTGCTCGCGCTCGGCCACCTCGAGAAGCGCCGCGAGGCCGCGCGCGAACTCCTCGGTGCGCATGTGGTCGGCGTAGCCGCGGAAGCCCTCGTTGCGCCATGCGGAATCCTCCGGCGCGGTCCTCGGCCGACGCCGGCCGCCCAGCGCCGGCAGGTGCGAGTAGAGGAGCCCGTGCGCGCCCAGGAGCTTGGGGAGCGTGTCGAGGTCCGCCCAAGGGACGTGGCGCGAGCGCGGGATGGTGCGGATGTCCACGACGCGCGTCACGCCCGCCTCCGCGAGGAGCGCGATGAACGCGCCCGGGTCGCGGGAGGAGTGGCCGACCGTCCAGACGCGCAGGCCCGTCGGCTCCGACGTCATGCGTCACCCTTGGTAAGGGCATCACGCTTAAGAAGGGCGCCTGGCATCGGCGACGCCGTGGTCGCGGCCCCCGCCCCCGCACCCGCCGTCGAGTTCCCCGACGGACTCCCCAACAGCGCGCGCCAGGTCTTCGAGACGCTGGCGAGCCAGGGCCCGCTCACGCACAAGGACCTCGTGCGCGCCACCGGCATGCCGGGCCGCACGGTCCGCTACGCCGTCGGCCGCCTCAAGGAGGCCGGCGTCATCGGCGCCCGCTGCAACCTGCAGGACTGCCGCCAGTGCTACTTCTTCGTCGCCCAGCAGTGCCCCGGCGGCGGCGCGAGCCCGTTCGTGAGGACGAGCTGGCGCGCCCTGTGAAGGTGGACCGGCTGCCGCCGTGGGACGAGGCCGTGAAGCCCGCCGCCGACGGCGTGCTTCTCGAGCTCGAGGTCGTCCCCGGAAGCCGCGAGAGCCTCTTTCCCGCCGGCTACAACGCGTGGCGCGGCCGCCTGGAGGCGAAGGTGCGCGCGCCACCGGAGGACGGGCAGGCGAACGCGGAGCTCTGCCGCCTCGTCGCCGACGCGCTCGACGTCCCCGCGTCGCACGTGCGCGTCACGAGCGGGCACACGTCGCGGCGCAAGGGCGTCACGATCGTCGGGCTGACGGTCGAGCAGGCGAAGGCTCGGCTCGCGCGACCTTCGGGAGCATGAGAAACCTTTTAACTCGCCCCGCGCGATGGCGCGGCCGGACCGGGACGCCACGCGCGCTCCCTTCACCCATCACACTCACCCCGCACCCCACGCTACGGCCTGGCTGTGCGGCTTGCGTGCGCCCTCTGGGCATCAGTCCGAAGTAGACGCGTTCGCCCCCCCTTGCGAAGCGTCGCCGGACGCGGTGCGTCCTCGGTCCGCGGAGACATCGAGATGTCCAACAATCTCAACATCGACCCGACGACGACCAAGTACCTGGTCCGCGCGACGATCTCGGCCGACGGCGTCATCGAGAAGCCCGACGTCGTGGGCGCCATCTTCGGCCAGACCGAAGGCCTCCTGGGCGACGAGCTCGACCTGCGCGACCTCCAGAAGTCGGGCCGCATCGGCCGCATCGAGGTCACCATCGACTCGAAGAAGGGCAAGTCCACCGGCGACATCCTTCTCCCCTCCAGCCTCGACAAGGTCGAGACCGCCATCCTCGCGGCCGCCCTCGAGAGCATCGACCGCGTCGGCCCCGCGAAGGCCGAGATCAAGGTGAAGGGGATCGAGGACGTGCGCAGCGTCAAGCGCAACGCCGTCATCAACCGCGCCCGCGAGCTCCTCGCGATGATCGCCGAGGGCGGCGAGGGCACCTCCGAGAACATCCTCGAGAGCGTCCGCGACACCTTCCGCGTCGAGGACATGGTCTCCTACGGCGCCGAGCGCCTCCCGGCCGGCCCCAACGTGTCCAAGAGCGACTCGATCATCGTCGTCGAGGGGCGCAACGACGTCGCGAACCTCCTCAAGCACGGCATCAAGAACGCCATCGCCGTCGAGGGCACGAACGTCCCCAAGACGATCATCGACCTCTGCAAGGACAAGAGCGCCATCGCCTTCGTCGACGGCGACCGCGGCGGCGAGCTCATCCTCAAGGAGCTTCTCCAGACCTGCGAGATCGACTTCATCGCCCGCGCGCCGCGCGCCAACGAGGTCGAGGAGCTCACGCAGAAGCAGCTCATCAAGGCGCTGCGCAACAAGATCCCCGCCGACCAGTTCACCGAGCTCTACTCGCTCGAGAAGGGCGGCCGCCACGACCGCGACAACCCCCGCGGCCGCGACCGCCGCGGCATGCGCGGCGGCCCCGCCGTCGACGAGGAGGACGACGACGAGGACGTCGACCTCACGAGCCCCATCGAGGGCGTCGACATGACGCCGACCGTCAACCGCGACCGCCCCCGCAGCATCGCGGAGCAGCGCCAGCGCGAGGAGCGCCGCGGCCGCGACGAGCGCCGGGACGAGCGCCGCGAGGAGCGCGCGC
>DASRYU010000150.1:0-15152 GCA_035687045.1 Thermoplasmatota archaeon
ACGGCAGCACGTTCCCCCACCTCGGGTCGGGCACGTACGCGTACACCGGCCAGTCGTCGGGACAGCCCCACGAGGCGGAGCGCGAGACGCCGCCGTACGCGCCGGCGCTCACGTAGCAGGGGCGGGCGCCCGTGGGCGACCAGTCGAAGCGCGCCTGCACCGTCTGATATCGTTCCGTCGGGGCGTGGTCCATGTTCACGAACGCGCCCGCGGACCAGTAGCCGGCGGCGCAGCGGTCCCAGCCGCCGGCGCCGTATTCGACGCCGGCGGTCTCGCCCCACGCGCCGGTGAAGCCGTCCCAGCCGTCGCCGTACGGGGCGGGCCCGCCGCAGGCCTGCGTGGCCTCTCCCGCGCAGAGGATGGCGCCGGGCGCGCAGGTCGCTTGCGCGGGCGCGGTGGGAGCGGCGTGGAGAAGGAAGAGCGTCGCGAGCGCGAGGACGAGCGTGCGCATGATGCGGCGACGCGCGTCCGGGTGCATGCTGGTGCCGGTCCGCGCGCGCGCCGCGCCGGGGAGCGGCGCACACCCGCCGCGCTGCGCGCGCGCAACGGTTTTCCCGCGCGCGCCATCGAACGGCCACCGCCGTCCCGCGCGCGTCTTGCATCGTCAACGGCTGCTGACTCCCGGAGTCGTTGCCATGACCAACCGTTCCGTCAAGCGCAGCCTGACCTTCGACCGCCACGTCGCCGAGGAGACCTACGGCCCCGGCGACGCCTACGGCGTGCCCCCGGGCCCGCTCCCCGCGCCGCTCTTCGAGAAGATGGGCAAGGCGATCCTGTCCGTCGTCGCAGCCGACGGGCGCGCGAGCGAGGCCGAGATCCAGTACCTCACCGGCCTCGCGCGAGCGCTCGGCGCCCCCAAGAGCGTGACCGACTCGTACCGCACGTTCGACCCCAAGACGCACCGCTTCGAGGAGACGTTCGACGCGACGCTGCGCCCGATGGCCCGCGTCGTGCTCTACGACGCCATCCGGACGGCGCGCGTGGACGGCTTCGCGCAGAAGGAGCGCGAGGAGGCGCGCCGCGGCGCCGCGAAGCTCGGCCTCGAGCCGGAGCTCGTCTCGCGCATCGAGGGGCTCCTCGCGGCGGAGGACGGCGTGCGCCAGGCGCGCCTCTCTGTCGTGCTCTCGCCGGACCGCATGGTCGGGCCCGGCCCCACGACGGCGGAGCTTGGCGAGGACAACGAGTGGTGGCGCTACGAGCAGCACGGCCTTCGCGGCCCGGTGCCGGCGCAGATGATGGTGAAGCTCGGCAAGGCCATCCTCAAGATCGCGAGCGGCGACGGGATGCTCACGGAGGCCGAGGAGATGTGGTTCTACGGCATGGGCAAGGCGCTGGGCGCGCCGCAGCCGGCCCTCGAGGAGGTCATGAAGTGGGACCCGGCGTCGACGCGGCTCGAGGAGCTCATCGACGACTCGATGCGCCCCTTCGCGCGCATGATCCTCTACGACGCCGTGCGCTGCGCGGCGGCCGACGGCTTCGCGGACAAGGAGCGGCAGCTCGCGCGGCGCGCGGCGAAGCTTCTCCAGGTGGACGTCGGCATCGTGCCTTGGATGGAGGGCGTGCTGGAGCTCGAGCGCAGCGTGCGCAACGCGCGCATCAAGCTCCTCTCGCCGGTGTGAGCCGCGCCCGCGGGCGAGCTT
The DNA here is from genome assembly GCA_035687045.1 of Thermoplasmatota archaeon. Lineage (GTDB taxonomy): Archaea > Thermoplasmatota > SW-10-69-26 > JACQPN01 > JAJPHT01 > JAJPHT01. The sequence continues at coordinate 1,641 of DASRYU010000150.1, forward strand.
AAGCGGCGACGGGGGCTTGCGCGCGCGTGGACGTCGTCGCGCTCCTCCAGCGCCTCGTGCGCGCGGCCGGCAAGGGCCCGGAGGCGGTGCTTGCCGAGCTGGAGGCCCCGCTCGCCGCGGCCGGCATGGCGCCGCGCGCGACGCGCGCGCAGCCGAGCGCCGTCGCCTGGACGCGCGGGAGCGCGCGCATCGCCTTCTCCGGCCACGTCGACGTCGTGCCGGTGGGCGAAGGCTGGACGCGCGACCCGCACGGCGGCGAGCTCGCGGAGGGGCGCGTGTGGGGGCGCGGCGCGTGCGACATGCTCGCGGGCGTCGCCGCCTCCGTCGCCGCGGCGTCGCGCAGCCGCGCGCCCTGCGCCATCCTCCTCACCACCGACGAGGAGACGGGCATGCGGGCCGCGTCGCACGCGCTCGCGGAGGGGCTTCTCGAGGGCGTCGAGGCCGTCGTCGTCGGGGAGCCCACCGACATGGCCGTCGGCGTCGCCGAGAAGGGCGTCCTGTGGCTTCGCGTCACCGCGCGCGGCAGGAACGCGCACGGCAGCATGCCGGAGCTTGGCGACAACGCGGCGCAGCGCCTCGTGCGCGCGCTCCACGCCATCGGCGCGCTCCGCTGGGAGGGGGAGCACCCGCTCCTCGGGCGGCCGACGCTCAACCTTGGCACGCTGCGCGCGGGCGAGGCCGTGAACCAGGTGCCCGCCTCCGCGGTGGCGGAGCTCGACCTGCGCTATCTTCCCGGCGCGAAGGCGGACGATATCGTCGCGCGGCTGCGCGAGGCGGCGCGCGAGCCGGTCGAGGTCGACGTCCTCTCGGACCACGCGCCCTTCGAGGTGGCGCCCGACGCGCGCCTGGCGCGCGCCGCGGTCCGCGCCGCCGGCACCCGCGCGCTCGGCCTCCCCTACGGCACGGAGGCTTCGAAGTACGCCCCGGCCGGCATCCCCTCCGTCATCCTCGGGCCCGGCGAGCCAGGCCTCGCCCACACGAGCCGGGAGTCGGTGCGCGTGGAGGCGCTCGAGCGCGCGGTGGAGGTCTACGCGGAGCTCATCGAGGAGTACGCCCGATGAGGAAGGGCGTCGTCGGGCTCGCGGTGGCGGCGAGCATCGTCGCCATCAGCACGGCCGCCATCCTCATCCGCAGCTCGGAGGCGCCGCCCGTCGTCATCGGCTTCTACAGGCTCCTCTACGCGACGCTTCTTCTCGCCCCGTTCGCGGCGTGGAAGGCGCGCGACGAGCTTCGCGCGATGCCCGCGCGCGAGTGGCTCGCGCTGGGGGCGGTCGGCGCGGTCCTTGCGCTCCACTTCGCGTCGTGGATCACGAGCCTGGGCCTCACGAGCGTCGCCGCGAGCGTCGTCCTCGTGACGCTCCACCCGGTCTTCGTCGCCTTCGTCTCCAAGCGCGTCTTCGGGGAAGGCGTCGGGCCGCTGGGCTGGCTCGGCGTCGTCATCGCGCTCGCCGGCGGCGTCGTCATCGTGTGGGGCGACCTCGCCCAGCCGCAGTCGCTCGTGGGCGACGCGCTCGCGCTCGTCGGCGCGCTCGCCGCCGCCATCTACTTCCTCGCCGGGCGCGGCTACCGCAAGCGCCTCTCGCTTCTCGCCTACGTGACGCCCGTCTACGGGAGCTGCGCGCTCGTCCTCGGCGTCCTCACGTTCCTCCCCGCGCCCTACGGGGGCTCCGTCGGCGGCCTTCCGCTCCGCGAGCACCTGCTCTTCCTCGCCATGGCGGTCGTCCCGATGATCCTCGGGCACACCGTGCTCAACTGGGCGCTCAGGTACGTGACGGCGCCCGTCATCGCGACGACCATCGTGGGCGAGCCCGTCGGCTCCACCCTCCTCGCGCTCCTCATCCTGAACGAGGCGCCGCCGGCCACCGCGCTCGCGGGCGGAGTCATCGTTCTCGCGGGCATCGCGCTCGTCGCGAGCGTCGAGGCGCGTCGGCCGCGGCTCGCGGCGCCGCCCGCGTAGGCGGCGGCGTCACCGGCGCCGCGCGCGAGCCGCGAGCGCGAGGGCGGCGAGCGCGACGAGCGCCGGGAGCGGCACGTCGAAGGGCCCGCGGGCGGGCGTCTGGCGCGCCGGCGCCTCTCCCACGGCGATGGTGCGCGCGACCTGCGTCTCCTCGAGGCCGTCGCTCGCGGTGAGCGTGACGACGAAGTCGCCCGGCGGGTAGAAGAACGTCGTGGGGCTCGAACCCACCGCGCGGGCGCGGCCGCTCGCGTTCAGGTGGCCGAAGTCCCAGGAGAAGGTCACCGGGTCCCCGTCGGCGTCGCTCCCCTCCGCGCGGAAGGCGACGTCCTGGGTGGCGCCGGGGCGCTCGGGGGACCAGGTGAAGCTCGCGGTGGGCTTCGCGTTCACGCCGCGCACGGGGAGCTCGAAGCTGCGGAACGACTCGTACTGGAGCATCTGGCCCTGCGAGGCGTTCGCGACGAAGACGCAGAACTCGGCGAGCGCGGGGGCGGGCGCGACGTGCTCCGACCGATACAGGTGGAGCCAGCGGTCGTCTCCGTCGGGGTAGGCGATGGTGGCGCCGGCGGGGATGCGCACGTTCTCCTGCAGCAGGTGGGTGAACGTCTTGAAGCGCCCGCCGACGGCAGGCCCGCAGGGGCCCGCGCCCTCCTGGCGCTCGTAGAGGGCCGCGAAGAGCCACACCGTCCGCGGCTCGCGCCCGTCGTTGGTCAGCGTCAGGTTCACGGGGAAGGGCTTCCCCGCCATCGTGCGCTCGGGCAGCACCGCGTCGTCGATGCGGACCGCGGCGCTCGCGGTGGGGATGAGGAGGAGCGCGAGGAGCAGCGCCCAGCACGACCGCACGATGTCCCAAGCTTCAAGGCCCCCCAATAAGTCTCTCGCATTGTGCCCCGGTTCTGGGTCGCGTACGGTGCGCTCGCGCTCGCCGTCGTGCTCCTCGTCCCGACCCTCGCGCCCCTCTCCGGGAGCATGGACGCGTTCGCGAAGGACCTGGCCAACGGCGCCTTCCGCCCCTTCGGCGCTCCCGGCAGCGCCGCCGCGCGCGCCTTCTCCGGCTCCCTCGGCGGCTTCACCGGGCAGTCGCAGGGGAACTACCTTCCCGGTGCGGCCGAGGTGCCCAACTCGTGGGTCATGGACCGGGACGGGAGAGGCGGCGCCGTCGTCATCGATGCGGTCTTCAACCCGAGCCTCGGCGCGATGAAGCGCCTGAAGGCGTACGACAAGATCGACGCCGACGGCACGACGCTCGGGGTGCGCGACGTGCGCTATCGCCCCTACCAGGCCGACCCGGCGACGCGCTACGACACGCCGATCGACGCGAGCTTCCAGGTGCAGTTCCGCGCGAACGAGCCCGTCCCGATCTTCAGCCCCCACCCGCGCCCGCTCATCCGCACGTTCTCCACGAGCCCACCCGTGCCCGGCGGCGTCACGTTCCTGCAGGACGGCGCGGACACGCTCTACGCCCTCGCGCGCGCCGACGCCGTGGCGACGCTCAACATCTCGTTCATGACGGAGTCGCGCTACTACGCGCTCGACCCGCCGGCCGTCCCCATCTCCTCCTACGGCGCGCAGCACGTCCCGCAGGTGCCCGCGGCGCTCGTCGAGGACGCGAAGGTCGTCCTCGCGCGCGCCGGCGCCGACGGCGTCGACCTCGCGCAGACGATCGACGCGCTCAACGCGTACTTCCGCAGCTTCACCGAAGGGGACATCCCGCCGCCCAGCGAGGTCGAGTCGCTCTACCTCGCGCTGGCCCTTGGCGGCCATGGCTGCTGCCGCCACCGCGCCTTCGCCTACATGGTGACGGCGCAGGCGGCCGGCATCCCGACGCGCGTCGTCGTGAACGAAGCGCACGCGTTCGTCGAGGTCATGCTCCCGGACCTCTCGTGGCACCAGGTGAACCTCGGCGGCTGCGGGACCTACGAGGTCAACAATCCGAACAACTACCGCGAGCTCTTCGCGCAGGCGCACGACCCGCGCGACGAGGCGAACCCGAACGAGGACCGCCCGCTCCCGACCATCGCCACCGTCACCGAGATCACCGAGAGCCCGCTGCGCATCGAGAAGGGGGAGCGCTACTTCGTGAACGGCACCGTCGAGGCCGCGGGCGGGCGTCCGGCCGCGGGGCTCCGCATCGACGTCTTCCTCAACGAGACGAAGGACACGCCGGGGCGGCTCACCGGTGCCGGCACGACGGACGCGAGCGGTCGCTTCAGCGTCCTCGCGCGCGTGCCTCGCGAGCTCCCGGCGCAGAGCTATCAGCTCGTCGCGCGCGCGCAGGACCCCGGCGGCGGCAACGTCCGGTACGTGGAGAGCTGGAGCGACCCGCCCATCGACGTCTTCGCGCCCACGCGCTTCCTCTTCCCCCGCATCGTGGCCGCCGCAGGCTTCCCCGCGAACGTCACGGGGCGGCTCGTGGACATCGACAACCACCCGCTCGTCGGCGTCAACGTCTCGTGGAGCATCGAGAGCGTCGCGCAGGCGCCGCTGCGCACCGACGCGACGGGACGCTTCACGGCGAACGTCCTCTTCGAGGAGGTGGGCACTCGGTCGCTCACGTTCCGCTACGAGGGGAGCGAGCACCACGGCGCCTCCGAGGCCAACGTCCCCGTCGTCGTCGAGCACGGCGCCATCCTTCTCCCGCCCGAGGCGCCGACCTTCGCGCGCGGCGAGAGCGGGACCCTCGCGGGCACGGTCGCCGTCGCCGGAGTCCCCCTGCAGGGGCGCACCGTCCGCGCGACGCTCCTCGCTGGGAACGAGACGCCCGCGTCGCTGCGCGTGCTCGCGAGCGGCGACGCCACCACCGCGCGCGACGGGAGCTTCGCCCTGTCGATGAGCCTCGACCGCCGCCTCGCGCCGGGCATCTACCCCGTGCGCGTCGAGGTCCCCGCGCTGCGGCTCAACGAGACGACGCTTGTGCGCGTCGCCATCCGGCCGACGCTGGAGCTCGAGTTTCCCGGCGCGGTGCCCACGGGCGAGGCCTGGACCGTGCGCGCGACGCTGCGCAGCGACGACGGCACCGCCATCGCGGGCGGCATCGTCGAGCTTGTGCCCGACGGCAACCGCTCGAGCGCGCGGGCCCTTCTCACGAACCGCACGGGCGTGGCGCGCTTCGAGTTCCCCGGCGGCGCCTTCGACGTCGGCCGCCACTCGCTCCTCCTGACCTTCCCGGGCGACGAGGTGCACGCGGACGCCACCGCGCGCGCGCAGGTCGAGGTCGTCCGACCCTGGTACGCCGCGCTGCCCGCGTGGGCATACGCGGCGACGCTCGCCGCGCTCGTCCTCGTCGGCCTCGCCGCATGGCTCCTGCGACCCGGCACGCGCGCGCGCCTCCGCGTCGCCGCCGCGCGCGCGAAGCGACCGCGCCGCCGCTCCATCGAGGCCGTCTCGACCGACCACCCGATGGGGGTCGATCCCGTCTACGAGCCGGGCGAGACGGCGAACCTACGCCTTCAGGTGCGCCACCGCGACGGCCGCCTCGTCGCCGGCTTCCTCGTCGCCGACACGCCCGAAGGCCGCAAGCGCGGGCGCGCGACGCCGCAGGGATGGGCCATCGCCGTGCGGGCGCCACGCGACGCGCCGCTTGTCGTGCGCGTCCGCGCGGTGGGGCTCGCGCGGCTGTGGACGACGCCGCTCGCGCTCCACGTGCCCGTGCGCTCCTACCGCCAGGCGGTCGAGGAAGGCTTCGTCGCGCTGCGCCGTCGCGCGCGCCTCGCCGACAGCGCCACCGCGGCGGACCTCGTGCGCGCGCTCGGGCCGCGCCTGCCGAGCGCGCACCAGCCGAAGCTCCGGCACGCGGCGGCGCTCTTCGACGCGGCCGACTACAGCGAGCGCCCCGTCGACCGCGCCTACTACCTCGAGTTCGCGCTCGCGCGCCGCGACCTCGAGAAGGCGATGGAGGCGCGCGATGGATAGCGACCGGCCCACCGCCTTCGAGGCCGGCGCCGCGCTCGTCGCGGGGCTCGCGGCCGGCGGCGTCGCCGTCGCCTTCCGGAGCGCGACGCTTCTTCCCGCCGGCTTCTTCGACGGCCTCGCCGCCGCCTGCGTCGGCCTCGGCGCCGCGCCGCTCGCGTCGCGCCACCTCGGCGCGCCCGCGGCGCCCCTCACGCGCGGCGTCGGGCTCGCGCTCGGCGCGCTCCTCGTCGCCTCCTCGCTCGTCCCGCCCTTCGAGCGCGCGGCGCATCCTCTCGTGGCCTGGATCCTCGGCGGCGCGCTGCTGCAGGCAGGCACGCGCGCGACGCGCAACGGCATCGTCCTCTCGTCGCTCGGCGTCGTCCTCGTCGGCGTCGGCTGCGCCATCGCATGGTACGCCGCGACGGCGGTGCCCGAGCCCGAGCGGCTGCGCTGGACGCTCGCCGGCGCCGCGACGCTTGCCGCGCTGGGCCTCGTGGCGCGCCGGCTCCTCGCGCGCCGCGCGCCGCGCCTTGCGCCCGCTCCGGCGGGGATCCTTCTGGGCGCGACGCTCGCCGCGACCTACGTCGGCTACAGGCCGCTCGTCGCGGGCGAGGTGGGGAACCTCCCGCTCTACGAGTGGACCCTCGGCGTCGGCGTGGCCGCGCTCCTACTCGGCCGGATGCGCCGCAGCGCGCGCGACGCGAGCGTGCCGGAGGCGTGGACGGGAAGCGCGCGCCGGCACGCGCAGGACGCGCCGCCGGTCTACGACCCGCGCATGCCCGCGCTCGCCGCCGTCGTGCAGCGCTATCTCGAGAGCGGCGAAGGGTTCGCGGAGTACCGCGCCGCCCTCCTGCGCGCCGCGGCCCACGCGCCGCCCACGTTCCGCAAGACCCTTGAAGGGATGAACGCCGTACAGGCGCGAGGGCGCGCCTCGAAGCGCGCGCGGGCCGACCGGCTCGCGGCGCACCAGCAGCTGATGGAGATACTGGAGCGAACGCATGGACACCCCACACCCGCTGTGCGCACGCATCCTTGACGGCGTCGCGCAGTCGTTCGTCGGCGACCGCATCCTCCTGCGCAAGATGCTCGCCGGCGCGCTCGCCAACGGCCACATCCTCTTCGAGGACCACCCCGGCCTCGGCAAGACGCTCCTCGTGAAGGCGTTCGCGCGCTCGCTGGGCTCCGACTTCAAGCGCGTGCAGTTCACGCCCGACCTCCTCCCCGGCGACATCCTCGGCACGAGCGTCTGGCTCGCCAAGGAGGAGCGCTTCGAGATGGCGAAGGGCCCCGTCTTCACGAACGTCCTTCTCGCCGACGAGATCAACCGCGCGCCCCCCAAGACGCAGTCCGCCCTCCTCGAGGCGATGGAGGAGCGGCAGGTCACCATCGACGGGCGCACGCACGACCTCCCCTTCCCCTTCTTCGTGCTCGCCACGCAGAACCCGCTCGAGCAGGAGGGCACCTACCCGCTCCCCGAGGCGCAGCTGGACCGCTTCCTCCTGCGCCTCTCGACGGGCTACCCGCGCGACGTCGAGAGCGAGACGGAGATCCTCCGCCGCCGCCTCACGTGGAAGAAGGACGACCCCACGCGCGAGCTCAAGCCCATCGTCGACGTCGACGGCTTCCGCCGCATGCAGGAGGAGGTCGAGGAGAAGGTGTACGTCCACCCCGCGCTCCTTGTCTACATGAGCCGCATCGTGCGCGGCGTGCGCGACCACCCGCACGTCTCCGCCGGCCCGTCGCCGCGCGGCAACCTCGCGCTCCTGCGCCTCGCCCGCGCCCACGCCTACATCCAGGGGCGCAACTTCGTCACCCCCGACGACGTGAAGCCGTTCGTGGAGGATGCCCTGGCGCACCGCATCGTCCTCGACGTGGAGCGCGTCCTCGAGGGGGCGGAGGAGCGGACCGTCGTGCGCGAGGTCCTCGAGAGGACGGAGGCGCCGCTGCGCTACGGCAACGAAGCGACCCCTCAGCCGCCGGCCAAGAAAGGACCGTGAGGGAGGCTCGTGCTGAAGCTCACCCGCGCCGGCGTCGCCCTCGCCACGACGGGGCTCGCGCTCCTCGCGCTCGGCATGGGCATGGGCAACGTCGAGCTCCTCGTCCTCGCGAGCATCCCGCTCCTCCTGCTCGTCGTGAGCCTCACCGCGCGCGCCGGCGGCGCGCCCGTCGGCGCCCGCACGCTCTCCACGCGCACGCCGCGGCGCGGCGACACGTTCGACGTCGAGCTGCGCGTGCGCCCGCCGCCCTCGTCCGATATCACCGAGGTGCACCAGCCGGTGCCGGAGGGCTTCAGCCTGGTCGCCGGCAGCAACGTCGCGCTCCTCGCGGGACCCGCGCCCGCCGCGACGCGCTTCCGGCTGTGCGCGCACGCCCGCGGCGCCCACGCGCTTCCCGCGGCGACGGCGGAGCGCATCGACCCGCGCGGGCTCGTCGCGGCGCGCGTGCTCGACGTCGTTCAGCCGGAGACGCTCCACGTGACGCCGCGCGCCCTCTCGGCGGAGCGCCTGCGCCGGCGCGCGCGCGGCCGCGGCAAGCTCCTGCTGCCGGACCGGCAGGAGGTGCGCGTGGGGGCCGGGAGCACCGACTTCCGCGAGCTCCGCGAATACTTCTGGGGCGACCCGCCCAAGGCCATCAACTGGAAGGCCACCGCGCGCCGCCTCTCGCGCGTGGGCAGGCACGCGGGTGTCGCGCCCGTGCCGCTCGTCAACGAGTACGAGAAGGAGGGGCGCGCGACCGTCCTCATCCTTCTCGATGGGGGCGCCGACATGCGCGTGGGCACGAAGCTCGAGACGGGGCTCGACCACGGCGTCGAGGGCGCGCTCTCCGCCGCGCGCCTCTTCCTCGCGCGCGGCGCGCGCGTGGGCGCCGCCACGTTCGGCGCGAAGGCCGCGGCGCCCGCCGCCCCCGACGCGGGCTCCGGGCAGATGCACAGCGTCGAGCGCGCGCTCGCGCCGGGCGAGCCTGACGCGGACGCCTCGCCGCTCGCGGTCCTCAGCGGCTTCGAGCGGCACCTCGCGGGCTCGCGCCCCATCCTCCTCGTCCTCACGCGCCTCACGCCGCGCAACGCGGAGGAGATCGCGGAGCTCGTGCGGCGCGTGCGCGCGCTCTCGCGCCAGCGCCGACGCCGCCCGCCCGTCTTCGTCATCGACCTGCGCGCGCTCGAGCTCGCGCCCACGCCCGCGCCCGGCTGGGACGCCGCGCGGCGCATCGTGGAAGCGGAGGACGCGGCCGCCGCGCGCGAGGTCGTGCAGGCGGGCGCGCGCGTCATCCCGTGGCACCCGACGCGCGAGGACTTCCGGGCCGCGCTCTTCCGGAGGGCGCTCGCGTGAACTCGCGCGTCCTCGCGGTCCGCGCGCCCATCGTCCTCGCGCTCGTCGTCGTGCTCGCGCTCCTCCTCGCGCGCTCGTCGCTCACGCGCATGCTCCCCTTCGCCGTCGGCGGCATCGCGTGGCTCTGGCTCCTCGTCGCCCTCCTCGTGGCGCTCCTGCCCGCGCTCCTTGCGCGCGACACCCCGCTGGGCGCCGCCGCGCTCGTCGTCGTGCCCTCGCTCGCGGTGAGCTCGTACGGCGCGAGCCGCCTCGACTGGCTGCGCCTCCTCAAGGACTTCGGCGTGGCCGAGGAGCACGCGGTCGAGTGGGCGCGCCTGTCGTTGGGCGCGCTCGCGCTCGCCCTCCTCTGGGCGCTCCACGCCGTCGACACCGGAAGTCGCCTGCGCGAGCGCGCGGTGGAGCGCGGCATCGACCCGGCGCAGGCGGGCGCGGCGCGGCGGCGCGTGCTGGTCCGCTCCTCGCAGGCGCTCGGGGTGGCGCTCGCCGGCGCGGCGGGGCTTCTCGCCCTCGCGCTCCTCGGCATCCAGCTCGGCGAGGCGCTCCCCACCGAGCGCGGCGCGTTCGTCGTGCCGCTCGTCGCCGCCGCGCTGCTGGCGGGCGCCGCGCTCTACCTCGCGCGCGGCGCGCGGTCCGACTGAGGCTCAGGGCTCCCGAAGCTCGACCCCCCAGGTCGCGTCCGTCGGCTCAAAGAGCGCGCCATCCGTCGTGCGCGCGCTCGCGCTGAGGAGCCAGAAGCCGCCGCTCGCGCGCGTGGTGGTCGCGTCGGCGCGCAGCAGCGTGCCGTCCCACGCGAAGCGGATCTCCACCGTCTCCCCCGGCTGCACGACGCGCGGCGGCGCGACGTACGGAGGACACGCGGGGGCGTCCGGCCCGCGCGCGGGCCCCGCCTCGTCGAGAAGCCAGCGGCGCGGCCCCTCCTCGCGGCGCTCCAAGGAGACGGTGATGCCGCCGTTCGCGGCGCAGGGGCCGCCCGGCTCGAGCGTGAGCGGCGCGGCGCCGCAGTTCTCGAGGCGCGCCGTGAGCGCGAGCGTCTCGTCCACAAGGAGCTCGCGGCGGTCCCCCTCCATCGTGAGGCGAGCGCACGGCGCGTCGGGATCCTCCGCGGGCAGGAGCCGCAAGCCCGCGCGGTGCTCGCTCGTCGACCATCCGTCGCCCACCGCGACGCGCTCGGTCACCCAGAGGATGTAGAGGTCCGGCTCCGCCGCGCTCCAGCGCGGACGGCGCTCTGGCTTCTGCCCCTCGACGCCGCAGGTCTCCGCCGGCTCGCCCAAGCACGCCAAAGCAAGCTCATGGAGCGAGCCGTTCCAGAGGATGTCTGCCTCGACGGAGGTGCCTGGCGGCACGGCGCGGGCGCCCTTGCCCGGCGCGCACTCCGCGAGCTCGTCCGCGACCGCGTCCTCGCGTCCCTGCAGGCCGAGCCGGAACGCGCCCGATGCGGAGAGGCGCTCCATGCGCGGCTCCAGCCCCCCTGCGCCGTCGCAGTCCGCGCCCGTCCCGACCGTCACGCTCGTCTCGCCGCAATTCGTGAAGCGCAGCGTGAGGAGGAGCGGGAACGCGCTCGGCAGCCGCGCCTCCGAAGGGCTCACGGTCCACGGCGTGCACGCCTGCCCCTCGTCGCGCGGGTCCGTCGGCTCCTGCGGCTCGTCGACCGGAAGCTCGCCCCCGCTTTCCGTGGCCGAGCCTGGAGCGGTCTCGCCGAGGCAGCCCGCGAGGAGGAAAGGAAGAACGACCAGCGCGATCGCAAGGCGCGGACCGAGGAGGGGCATCGCGCTCGCGACGCGGGAACCTCAGCATGTCGTTTGTGGAGACGGTCGGTGGATGCCCACCTGCGGCCGCGTCCTCTCGTGGCTCAGCGGGACCAGCTGAAGCAGGTCCGCTTTCGCCACGATCCGGACGCGTCGTGCGGCCGCGTCCTCTCGTGGCTCAGCGGACCAGCTGAAGCAGGTCCGCCTTCGCCACGATCCCCACCAGCTTCCCGCGCTCCATGACGAGGATGGCGGGCTGGTCCTCGAGGAGGCGCGCAGCCTGGTCGACGCTCATGTCAGGCCCCGCCACCGGGAAGGGCGGTCCCATGATGTCGCCGACGGTGCGGCGCGCGAGCTGCTCCGCGTCGTGCGCCTCGCTGAGCGCGTGCACCACCTGGCGGTCGGAGAGGGAGCCCACCGGCACGCCCTTGGCGAGGACGGGGAGCTGCGAGATCTCGAGCTCGCGCATCGTGCGGATGGCGGAGCTCACGGTGTCGGTGGCGCGCACGCTCGCGACGGGCGAGGTCATGACCTCGGAGAGGAGGACGCCCTTGCGCTCCGCGCGGTTGAGCGCCTCGAGGACCGCCGTGTAGGTGGAGAGGCGCGGGTCGACGCTGCCGTTCTCGATGCGCGCCACGAGCGGCTGCGACACGCCGGCCGCCTTCGCCACCTCGGCCTGCGTGAGCCCCAGCTTCTTGCGGAGCGAGCGGACCTCCGACGGGAGCGGGACGTGCAGCGGCACCGGCCAACATATTCTACGGCGCGATATGACCGTTGTGCATGCGCGGTCGGCGCGCCGGGGGCCGCCTGCGAAGGCTGACGCACGCGCGGCCGGAAGGGTGATGAGACGATTCTCCGTCCCCCGCTCGCATGACGGAGCGCGTCCTTGTCTGCGTCGCATGGCCCTACGCGAACGGGCCGCTCCACCTGGGACACGTCGCCGGGAGCCTCCTCCCGCCGGACATCTTCGCGCGCTACTGGCGCATGCGCGGCGCGGACGTCGCGATGGTCTCCGGCTCCGACATGCACGGCACGCCCATCACCGTCGCGGCCGAGAAGGCGGGCGAGACGCCGGAGTCGTTCGCCAAGCGCTACAACGAGAGCCACCGCGCGAGCCTCGCGTCGCTTGGCATCCAGTTCGATCTCTTCACGAGCACCGCGACGGCGAACCACCGCGAGGTCGTGCACGACATCTTCACGACGCTCCTGCGCCAGGGGCACATCGTCCAGCGCGCGATGACGGCGCCGTACGACCCGCAGGCGCGCCGCTTCCTCCCGGATCGCTACGTCGAGGGCACGTGCCCCCACTGCGGCGACCCGGGCGCGCGCGGCGACCAGTGCGACAACTGCGGGCGCACGCTCGACCCGCAGGAGCTCAAGGACCCGCGCAGCAAGCTCAGCGGCGCGCCGCCGGAGTACCGCGAGACGGAGCACTTCTTCCTGCGCCTGCCCGCGTTCGAGGAGCGCCTGAAGGCGTGGGTCGCGAAGGAGTCGGCGCACTGGCGCGCGAACACGATCAACTTCACGAACAACTGGCTCGCCGACGGGCTCAAGGACCGCCCGATCACGCGCGACATGCTCTACGGCGTGCCCATCCCGCTCGAGGGCTACGACGACAAGCGCATCTACGTCTGGTTCGAGGCCGTTGTCGGCTATCTCAGCGCGACGAGGGAGCTCCACCCGACGCGCTGGCAGGACTTCTGGCTCGACCCGAAGGCGCGCGCGTACTACTTCCTCGGCAAGGACAACATCCCCTTCCACACGATCATCTGGCCCGCGATGCTCATGGGCTACAGCGACGGCAAGGGGCAGCGCTACAACCTGCCCTACGACGTGCCGGCGAACGAGTTCATGAACTTCGGCGGCGCCAAGTTCTCGAAGTCGAAGGGGAACCTCATCACCGTCGACGAGGTCGTCGCGCACTTCCAGCCCGACGCCGTGCGCTACTACCTGGGCATCAACATGCCCGAGAAGGGCGACACCGACTGGCAGTGGCCCGACTTCGTCGCGAAGGTCAACGACGAGCTCGTCGGCACCTACGGCAACCTCGCGCACCGCGTCCTCTCGTTCACGCGCAAGCACTTCACGGAGGTCCCGCCGGTGGGCGCGCCTCTCGATGCGCGCGACGCCGCGCTCCTCTCGCGCATCGAGCTCACGCACGCGACCGTCACGGACCTCCTCGCGAAGGTGGAGCTCAAGAAGGCGCTCCGCGAGATCATGGCGCTCGCCGGCGAAGGCAACCGCTACGTCGACGAGAAGGCGCCGTGGAAGCTCGCGAAGGAGGACCCGGAGAAGCTCAAGACCGCGCTCCACGTCGCGCTCCGCCTCGTGCGCAGCCTCGCGGTCATGAGCGCGCCCTTCCTCCCGCACAGCGCCGACCAGCTCTGGCGCACGCTGGGCGAGAAGGGGAGCGTGCACAAGGCGCGCTGGGACGCGGCGAAGGACGACCTCGACGCGGGCCAGCCGCTCGCCGAGCCGCAGGTCCTCTTCACCAAGCTCGACCTGAAGGACATCCTGCACGAAGGGCAGGATGTCCTTCAGGTCGAGCTTGGTGAAGAGGACCTGCGGCTCGGCGAGCGGCTGGCCCGCGTCG
>DASRYU010000151.1:0-8630 GCA_035687045.1 Thermoplasmatota archaeon
CGGGGGGGTCGTTCTCGGGCGCGGCGTTCGTGCAGCCGGCGAGGATCGCGGCGCTGGCGAGGAGGAGCCCAAGGAGGAGGGGGCGGGCGGCCATATGGTCGCCTGCTGGTCGGGCTTCGGATATGACGCTTGGGTCAGTGCCCCTCGGGCCAGCGGCCGGTGAGCCACAGGAACCCTTGGGCGCGCTCGCCGACGGCCAGGCGGGGGTCCTCCCGCGAGACGACGGGGAGCTCGAGCCCGTTCTGGAGCGCGAGGTCGAGGACGACCCCGTCGCGGGAGGGGAGGACGCTCCGGATCTCGCCTTCGAACCAGTAGTCGTCGGGAAGGAAGCGCTCGTCCTTCTGCCGCGCGGGGCGCAGGTGCGTGGGGCCCGCGCTCACGGCCGGGCGGCGGACGCTGTAGGCGAGGCCGGCGAGCTCGAGGGGCATCGCGCCGCGCGCCTCCTGGTACCGCTTCGCGTTCTCCACGAGGTCGGTGAGAAAGACCGTGAGCGCGCCCGCGCCCTCGTGCTCGGCGACGAGCCATCCCTCGACGCGCGTGTCCCAGAGCAGGAGCTCGCGCGGGCGCACGGTCACGAGCGCGGTCGCGCGCGGCTCGGGGTAGGCCGTGATGAGGCGGCGCTTCGCCGTCACCTGCACCATGTCGAGCGCGGCGTTGAGCGGCGTGCGGTGGAGCTGCACGCTGTCGGGCGCGTCGAGCGGCACGGCGAGAACATCGCGCAGGCGCGGGTCGCCCTGCTCGAGCGCGGCAAGCCAATGGTCCCCGTGGCCGGGGCGGGTGGGCTCGCTCACGCCTTCTGGATCTCCTCGACGCGCACCTCGAACGTGAGCGCCTGGCCCGCGAGGTGGTGGTTGAGGTCGACCGTCACGCTCTCGTCGTCGAAGCTCACGACGTCCGCGTGGTAGACGTTGCCGGCCTCGTCCTCGAGGTCGAGGTGCTGGCCGACCTCGATCTCGCCCTCCTCGAAGAGGCTGCGGTCGAGCTTCGTCACGAGGCGCTCGTCGCGCGGCCCGTACGCCTCCTCGGGCGGGATGCGGACGGTGCGCGCTTCGCCCTCGCCCAGGCCGAGCACGGCGTTCTCGAAGCCGGGGATGACCATCCCGGCGCCGACGGTGAACTCGAGCGCTTCGGCACCCTCCTCGTTGGAGTCGAACACGTCGCCCGTATCGAGGCGGCCCGTGTAGCGCACGGCGACCTTGTCGCCCTTCTCGACCTTCATCGTCACGCGCTACGCGGGTCTGGTACATAAATCGGGTGGAGCCGGAGAACAAGACACTTGAGGGGCGCCGCCTCCTCGCACGCGGTGCGCCCGCTCGCGCTCGTCTTGCTGCTTCTCGCGCCCACGCTAAGCGGCTGCCTGGGCGGCTCGGAGAACGAGGAGCTCGCGAAGCCCACGGACAAGCCCATCGTCGTGCCCAGCCCCCGGCCGACCGCGCCTCCGCCTCAAGTGTTCAACACGTCGGACCCCGGCTATCGCGTCGAGGGCGCGTGGCGCATCGGCGACGGGTGGGACTACGAGTCGAACCACTCGAACGTGCGCCGCGTGCGCGTGCTCGACCAGCGCCTGGTGAACGGCACGCAGCTCTACCTTCTCGAGACGACGCAGCTCACGAAGGAGGGCGCCGTGGGGAGCATCACGCGCTCGTGGGTCGACCCCCGAGGCTGGCTTCTCCTCAACGAGACGGACGAGCGCGGGGCAGGCACGCGCTATCATCCGGGGATGCCGCTCCGCTTCTTCCGGAACTCCACCGTCACCTACGAGGTGGCCCGGCTGGCGGAGGGGGGCGCGCCCGTCGCGAACGCCACCGTCACGCTCGCCTCGCGCCTCTTCCCGCAGCACCAGACGCTCCTCTTCCCGTGGGGCTACGTCGAGGCGCGCCGCGTCGAGCACATCGTCACCACGCGCGGCGACGGCGGGAACGGCACCGAGACGACGGTGCGCTGGGTGCATCGCGACTACCTCAACGAGGTCCGCTTCCAGCTCCCGAGCGGCGAGACGTACTCGCTGACGGCCGCCCGCGCGGGCGACTTCCGGCGCGGGCAGCTCGCCTGACGCGTCAGTGCCAGAGGGCGAGGAAGCCGAAGGTCAGCGCGCTGTAGAGGATGAACCCCCCGATGGCGACGCCGAGGAGGAACTTCCACAGCCGCATGTGCAGGCTCCCGAACACGTAGAGCGCGATGGCGTCGGGCGCGCCGGGGATGGCGAGGAACGCGGCGACGGCGGCGACGCCGAACCGCTCGGCGAACCGCTCGCTCCAGCCGACGATGCGCGCGAGCCACGGCCGCTCCTCGGACGCGCGGCGGAGGCGATGGCCGACCTCGTCGCCGAGGAAGAACACCATCCACGCGGCGAGCACCTTCGCGCACAACGCGGCGGCGATGGAGGGCCAAGGCCCCACGCTCAGCGACGCGGGCAGGAGCGCCGGCTCGATGGGCATCGGGACGCCGAGCGCGGCGACGAAGCCGTAGAGGAAGAGGAAGAAGAGCGTGCGCCACGGGCGCGCGAGATCCGGCACGGCGAGCGTGACGGCGAAGTGCACGAGCGCGAGCAGCCCGAGGACGCCGGCGACGCCGACAAAGAGCGTGACCGCCTTCTGCTCGCGCGTGAGCGCGTGCGGGTCGAAGAGGCCGTCGCGGAAGCGGCGCCGCCCCTCCGGCGTGTGCAGGAACGCGTACGCGCGCCGCGCGCCGTTCGCGAGCCGGTCGGGGACGCTCGCGACGCCGCGCGTGACGCCGCGGAGGCCGCCGAAGAAGCGCGCGGTGACGCGGTGCGTGATCTCCTGCGCCGGATGCTCCGCCTGCGCCGCGCGCTGCTGCGCGGCGGCCTTCGCGTCCTCCAGCGCAGCGCCCACCGTCTGCCGCTCCGTCTCGATGATGGGCGCCATGGCGCGCCGCGTGATGGAGAGGCGATCCTCGATCTCGATGCGTCCCTCGAGGATGCGGACAAGCACCGCGTTCTCGACGCGCGCGTCGGCGGTGAGGAAGGCAGGCGCGTGGACGCACCAGGCGGGCGGCCCCCGCTCCGCGTCGCCTGGCGGGAACGCCTCGAGCACGTCGTCCCAGCGGAAGGGAGGATCGACGACCCCGCCAGCGGGCGCCATCTCGTTGTGGAGCGAGACGCGGACGCGGGCGCGCGAGCCGGGCGGCTCGGCATCGAAAGGGTGCTCCGGCTGACGAGCGCGCAGGGCCAACGACAGTGGTCAGGCAGGCGAGGGCGGAGCCGCTTGTGGCCGCGGCGTCGATACGAGCCGTTCCTTCAAGCCTGCTGCGCCGGCCTGAGCCGCACGCGCCTCGGGGCGCGTGCTTTCCGCACGCCGCCGCCTACGGCGCCGGCGCGCGGAGCCGGACGCGCGTGCGCGCCCGTCCTTTCAAGCCTGCTGCGCAGGCTTGAGCCAATCGTACCCCTTCTCCTCGAGCTGGAGCGCGAGCTCGGGGCCGCCGCTCTTCACGACGCGGCCGTCGACGAGGACGGTGACGTTCGTGGGCTTGACGTAGTTGAGGATGCGCTGGTAGTGCGTGATGATGAGCACGCCCGTGTCGTCGCTCTTGAAGGCGTTGATGCCGTCGGCGACGACGCGCACCGCGTCGATGTCGAGGCCTGAGTCGGGCTCGTCGAGGACCGCGAGCTGCGGCTCGAGGACGGCCATCTGAAGCATCTCGAGGCGCTTCTTCTCGCCGCCGGAGAAGCCGTCGTTGACGTAGCGGCGGGCGAACTCCTTCGGGATGTTCATCTTCTGCATCTTCTCGAGGAAGAGCATGTTGAACTCGAGGGGGGTCAGGTCCTTCCCCTTCGCCGCGTTGTACGCCGCGCGCAGGAAGTTCTGCACGGTGACGCCCGGGATCGCCATCGGGTACTGGAACGCGAGGAAGAGCCCCTTGCGGGCGCGCTCGTCGACGGGCATCTCCTTGATGCTCTCGCCGTTCACGAGGATGTCCCCCTGCACGATCT
The DNA here is from genome assembly GCA_035687045.1 of Thermoplasmatota archaeon. Taxonomy (GTDB): domain Archaea; phylum Thermoplasmatota; class SW-10-69-26; order JACQPN01; family JAJPHT01; genus JAJPHT01. The sequence continues at coordinate 3,950 of DASRYU010000151.1, forward strand.
CGTACTTCGGGTGCCCCATCAGCGTGTAGGAGAGCGTGCTCTTGCCGCTGCCGTTGGGGCCCATGAGCGCGTGCACCTGCCCCTTGCGCACCTCGAGGTTCACGCCCTTCAGGATGGGCTTCCCCTCGACGTTGACGTGCAGGTCCTTGATGTGGAGGTCGACGTTGCTCATGATATCATCCATCGTGGTGATCGTGGGGGGCCGCGTCGGCCCCGGGCTCGAACTTCTTCTCGTAGATCTCGATGCCTTCGCGAAGGACCGCGAGGCTGAGGAGCGCGCACTTGAGGCGCACGGGGCTGATCGGGATGCCGAGCATCTTGACGATGTCGTCGCGCTCGATCTTCTTGATCTCCTCCAGAGGCTGCCCCTTGATGCGCGTCGTGAGGAGGGACGCGCTCGCCTGCGAGATGGCGCAGCCGCGGCCGCTGAACTTGACGTCCTTCACCTTGTTCGCCTCGTCGACGAGGAAGGTGAGGCGGATCTGGTCGCCGCAGAGCGGGTTGTTGGCCTCGTGGTCGACCGTGGGCTCCTTGAGGACGCCGAAGTTGCGCGGGTGCTTGTAGTGGTCGAGGATGTGCTCGCGATACATGTCCTCGCCCGTGGGCGACGTCATAGCTGGAACACCTCCCGCGCGCGCTCCAGCGCGGCCGCGAACGCGTCGATCTCCTGCGTCGTCGTGTAGACGTAGAACGAGGCGCGCGCGGTGCTTGCGACGCCGAGGACGGTCATGAGCGGCTGCGCGCAGTGGTGGCCGGCGCGGATGGCGACGCCCTGGTCGTTGAGGAGCGAGGCGAGGTCGTGCGCGTGGATGCCCTCGAGCTCGACGGCGACGAGGCCGCCGCGGTGCTGGGGGCCCGGGCCGAGCACGCGCGCGCCGGGGACCTTCTCGAGGCGCTCGAAGGCGTGCTCGACGAGGCGGTGCTCGTGCGCCATCACGTTCTCCATGCCGAGGCCGTCGAGGTAGTCGACCGCCGCGGCCAGACCGACGGCCTCCGCGATGACGGGGGTGCCGGCCTCGAACTTCCACGGCAGGTCGTTCCACGTGGCGCCCTCGTTCGTGACGCGGCCGATCATCTCGCCGCCGAAGAGGAATGGCTCCATCGCCAGAAGCTCCTCCTTCTTGCCGTAGAGGACGCCGATGCCGGTGGGGCCGAGCATCTTGTGCGCGGAGAACGCCATGAAGTCCTCGTCGCTGCGCTTGACGTCGGTCGTCGTGTGCGGCACGCTCTGCGCGCCGTCGAGGAGGAGCTTCGCGCCCACCTCGTGCGCGCGCCGCGCGACGTCGCGGTGGTCGACGAGCGTGCCGAGCACGTTGCTCATCGCGGTCATCGCGACAAGCTTCGTCCTGCGCGAGAGGAGCGACTGGAACGCGTCCATGTCGAGGCGGCCGTCGCTCGTGAGAGGAGCGATGCGGAGCTTCGCGCCGGTGATGCGGCAGACCTCGAGCCAGGGCACGAAGTTGGAGTGGTGCTCCATCTGGCTGATGACGACCTCGTCGCCCGCCTTCAGCTCGCGCAGCCCCTTCGAGTACGCGACGAGGTTGAGCGCCTCGGTGCAGTTCTTCGTGAAGACGACCTCCTCCATCGAGTCGGCGCCGATGAACTCCGCGACGCGCTCGTGCGCCTGGATGTACATCTCCGTCGCGCGCTCGCCGAGCTCGTGGATGCTGCGGTGGACGTTCGAGTTTGTCTCGCGGTAGAAACCGTCCATGGCCTCGAGGACCTGCACGGGCTTCTGGGTCGTCGCGGCGTTGTCGAGGTAGACGAGCGGCTTCCCGTTGGCGAGCTTGCGCTCGAGGATGGGGAAGTCCTTGCGCACGCGCGCGACGTCGAGCATCAGGCGCCGCCTCCGAGGGAAGGCTGCGACGACGCGAAGACGCGAAGCTCCGTGGGAGGCGTTCGCGTCTTCGCGTCTTCGCGGCAGGATCGGAACGTCATCGCACTCAACCTCGCAGCCGGCCGACGATGGCCTGGCGCACTTCCTCGCGCACGCCGTCGAGCGGGACCTTCTCCAGGAGCGGCTCGAAGAAGCCCTCGACGATGAGCCTCTTCGCGGCGATCTCGCTGAAGCCGCGCGAGCGCAGGTAGAACAGCTGCTCGGGGTCTACCTGGCCGACGGTCGCGCCGTGGCTTGCCGAGACTTCGTTGTTCTCGACGTCAAGCTTCGGGATGGCGTCGGCGCGCGCGCCCTCGGAGAGGACAAGCGTCTCCTGGTGCTGGTGGCCGCTCGCGTTGCGCGCGTCGGGCCCGATGAAGACGATGCTGTAGTTGGCCGAGTAGCCGTCGTCGTTGAGCGCGCCCTTCATGTCGAGCTGCGACGACGTGTGCGGCCCGCCGTGGAGCGCCGCCGTCGTGACGTCCATGTGCTGGCCGGCGCTCCCGAAGAACGCGCCGACGAAGCGCAGCTCGGAGCCGGCCCCCTCGAGGAGGTTCTCGTTGACCGAGACGCTGGCGCCGCCGCCGAACTGGCCGTCCACCCAGGAGAGCTTCGCGTCGCGGCGCAGCGTCGCGCGGCGCCACGAGAGGAGCGTGCTCTTCACGTGCAGGTCCTGGAGCGTCGAGAGCGTGAGGCTCGCGCCGTCCTGCACGTCGATCTCGAGCCCCGCGAGCGTGAGCGCGCCGGGGCTGGCGCCGACGGCGCGGGTGAGGACGTTCGCCTTCGCGCGGGGGCGGAGGACGAGGAGGTCGCGCGCGACGCCCCCCTCGGGCGTGAACGCGAGGGGCGCTTCGATGGGCGCCTCGACCTCGCGGTCCTTCTCGACGAAGAGGAGCGAGCCGTCCGACCAAAGGGCCGCCTGGAGGGCCTCCCACTTGTCGGCGCGCAGGCTCGCGCCCAGGAGGGGCTGCACGATGTCCGCGTGTTCGCGCGCCGCCTCCGCGAGGGGGAGGTGGACGACCCCCTCGCGCTTGACGAAGCTCCGGCGGGCGAGGGCGGGGCGGCCGAACGCCTTCCACGCCGTCCCGGCGATGTCGTGCGCCGAGAGGTCCGTGCGGCGCCACTGGGGGGCCTCAAGCTCCTCGTAGCGGGCCAGGGCCTGGGCGCGCAGGTCGACGAGCCACTCGGGCTCGCCGCGCGCCTTGGCGCGCTCGCGGATGGATGCTGCCGACTGGGAGGAGGCGCTCATGAAGGACCCGGACGCGCGGGGATTCCGCATTTCGTTCATAAGCGTTCGTGCTCGTTGGATGGGGAGTTTCCTCCTCACTTTGGCGGTTGGGATACCGGCAAGCCGACCCGCGCTTCGCGCGGGTCGGAGGCCGAGGCCGAGGACGAGGCTTAGGCCGAGGGGGGGGCGAGGGCGAGGGCGAGGGCGAGGGTTCCTCGTCCTCGCGCCTCGTCCTGCCTTGTCCTTGTCCGCGTCCTCGTCCCCGTTCCACTGCTCACGTGTGGACGAGCCAGCGGCCACCCAGGCGGCGGACGGTGGGGTAGGCCGTGACGCCGTGGAGCACGTTGCTCAGGAGGACGACGATCATCACCGTGCCGAAGAGCATCCGCGCGAGGGGGTCGTCGAGGCCGAACGTGATGGCGTAGGCGAGGTAGTAGAGGGAGCCGATGCCGCGGATGCCGAACCACGCCCACAGCGCGCGGTCCTGCCGGCGGAAGCCGCCGCGCGCGGTGCTCGCCCAGACGATCGCCGGCCGCAGGACAAGGATGAGCGCGAGCGCGAGGGCGACGCCGCCGAGGCCGACGCCGAGGACGTCCGCGCCGCGGAAGAGCGCGCCCAGGAGGATGATGCTCGCCGCCTCCGCGAGCGCCTCGAAGAGGCCGGTCACGTCGGTGAAGACGCGGAGGTCGTCGTGCTCCTCGCGGATGGCGTGGCGGAAGCCGAGGCCGGAGGCGAAGGCGCTGAGGAAGCCGTAGCCTCCGACGATCTGCACGGCGCCGTAGGCGACAAGAAGGAGCGCGAGCGGGATGATCTCGCGGCGGTGGCGGCTCACGGCGTCCTCGTCCGCGCGCCAGAGGAACCAGCGCCCGCCCAGGCGGCCGAGCACGTAGCCGGCGACGAGCGCCACGACGATGGCGTAGAGGAGGTCCTTGAGGAGCCAGTAGTAGCCAAGGCCGGGCCACTCGTCGCCGCGGAGCGTGAGGTAGAGGCCCAGGTACACGAACGGGAACGCGAAGCCGTCGTTGAGGCCCGCCTCGCTCGTGAGCCCGAAACGTCCCTCGTCATCCTCGCTCGGGCGGTCGAGCTGCACGGCGCCCGCGAGCACCGGGTCGGTGGGCGCGAGGATCGCGCCAAGAAGGATGGCGGGCCCCAGCGGGAGGCCGAGAAGGACGTGCGCGACGAGCGCGATGGCGCCGATGGAGAGCGGCATCACGAGAAGGATGAGGCGCGCCGTCGAGCGCCAGGGCCCCCAGCGGAGCGGGCGGCCGATCTTGAGCCCCGCGACGACGAGGCTCACGATGACGGCGAACTCCGTGACGCGCTCCAGGACCTCCATGCCGTCGAGCGGGTCCTGCGGCGCGAGCCCGAGGACGTACGGCCCCGCGAGGATGCCGACGGGGAAGTAGACGAAGAACTTCGGGAAGTTGAGGCGGTTGAGCGTCCGCAGGCCCAACGTCGTGCCCAGAAGCGCGAGCCCCGCGAGGACCATGAGGGCGTCGTACGCGCTCAGCACGCCGGAGGCCACGAGCGCCCGAGGCTAAACGTTGGCGGGACGAAGGGAGGAGGGAGTGGGGAGG
>DASRYU010000152.1:0-23646 GCA_035687045.1 Thermoplasmatota archaeon
AGGTTCGTGTTCTTCACGGGCCGCACGCGCGCCTCGGCCTCCTTGGCGATGCGCTGGATGCTCTCCTCCGTGAGGGGCTGGTCCATGACGCTCGCGCCGAGGTCGTCGAGGACGACGGGCACGTTCTCGAGCGCGTTCGCGACGAGGCGGAACCCTTTGATGCGGCCGCTCTCGAAGCGCACGGCGGCGGCGATGCCAAGCTCCGGGAAGTCGAACGAGTCGCGCAGGCGGAGCTTCTTGTACGTCGCGCGCCACTGCGTCGCGTCCGCGGGGATGTTGACGCCGGTGACCATCTCGTCGGGCTCCTTCGAGAGGCGGTGGATGCCGTCGGGGCCGTTGTAGACGCCGGCGAGGCCGACGGTGCGCGTGCCGCGCGTGGAGGCGAGGTCCATCGTGGCGCCCAGCGCCATGAGGGCGGCGGGCATGTCGGCGCTGAAGGTCGCGTAGCACTTCTCCTTCTGCGGGACGACGTGGCATTGCTCGCCGTCCGCCTTGAGGCAGAAGTCGATGCTCTTGCGCCAGAGGTAGGTCTGGTTGAAGAAGAAGCACCGGTTCTCGAGCATCAGGTTCCCGCCGAGTGTCGCGGTGTTCCGCAGGAGGGGCGTCGCGATCTGGCGCGCCGTCTCGGGCAGGATGGGGAGCGAGCTCGCGAGGAGGCCGCTCTTCTCGATCTGCGTGAGCGTCACGAGCGCGCCGATGCGCGTGGTGCTGAGCTCGCGCATCTCGTCGACGCGCGCGAGGCTGATGACGTGTTTGCGCGTGTTGAGGCCCCACTTGTAGTTGGGCAGGAGGTCCGTGCCGCCCGCGATGAAGTCGCTCTCCGGGTGGCGCGCCTTGAGATCGATGGCTTCCTTCACGCTCGTGGGCTGGTGGAGCTCGAAGGGCGGGAGGAGCATGCTCATGCTCGCACCTCCTGGAGAAGGCCGCGAAGACGCGAAGACGCGAAATCGTGCTCCGCTTCGCGTCTTCGCGTCTTCGCGGCAGAGACTTGGAGCGGGACCGCGAGCATCAGTTCACCCTCCGCACGGAGACCTGAGGGGCGACGCTTCCCGGCTTCTTCGCGCCTCCGTTGCGCTGCATCGCGGCGTACACCTTGTCGGGCGTCATCGGCATGTCGTAGAGGCGCACACCGACGGCGTCGTAGAGCGCGTTCACGACGGCGGGCAGGATGGGGAGCAGCGGCCCCTCGCCCGCCTCCTTCGCGCCGAAGGGGCCCTCCGCGTCGTTCGACTCCACGATGATGACCTCGACCTCCGGCATCTCGAGCGGCGTGGGGATCTTGTAGTCGAGGAAGTTCATCGTGCGCATGTTCGCGCGGTGGTACTCGAGCGACTCGCTCATGACCTGGCCGAGCCCCATGTGGATGGAGCCCTCGATCTGGCCTTCGACGGAGAGCGGGTTGATGGCCTTGCCGCAGTCGTGCGCGGCCCACACCTTCTTCGCGCGCCAGAGGCCCGTGTCGAGGTCGACGTCGACCTCGGCGACGTAGGCGCTCATCGAGTACGCGGGCGCGAGGCCGGCGGTGGCGCCCTTGAACTGGCCGCCCATGGGCGTCGAGACGAACGTGCCCTTCGCGACGAGCGCGCCGCCGCCCGCAATGGCCTCGCGGACCGCCTCGTCGAAGGAGAGGCCGACCTCGGGGTTCGCCATCGAGACGACGCGCTCGTTCTCGAGGACGAAGTGCTCCTCCGGGTGGCCCGTCTTGCGCGCGGTCGCCTGCACGAGCTGGCGGCGCACGTCCTCGGCGGCCTTGCGCGCGGCGTTGCCCATCATGAACGTCACGCGCGAGCTGTAGCTCCCGAGGTCGACGGGCGCGGTGTCGCTGTTCCCGCTGTACATGCGGATGCGGTCCGTGCCGATGCCGAGCACCTCCGCGACGCACATCGCCGCGACCGTGTCCGAGCCCTGGCCGATCTCCGCCGCGCCCGTGTGGACGGTGACGCCGGCGTCCATGTCGATCTTGATGTGCACCGTGCTCTGCGGGTAGCGTCGCGGCTCGATGTCCCAGTGGATCGGGAGGTTCGAGCCGCTGATGTAGAAGCCGCAGCCGATGCCCACACCGCGGCCGAGCGGGAGCTTGCGGAACTTCTGGTCCCAGCCGCTGCGCTTGCGCACCTGCTCGAGGCACTCCTTGAGCCCGTTCGAGGTGATGCGGAAGTTGTTGACCGTGAACGAGTAGGGCGCCATGAGGTTGCGCAGGCGCAGGTCGATGGGGTCCATCCCGAGCCCCTCCGCCGCCTCGTCGAGGAGGACCTCGATGGCGCAGCGCGAGTTGACGGCGCCGTGGCCGCGCATCGCGCCCGAGGGGATGTGGTTCGTGTACACGCGGCGCCCCTTGTAGGTGAAGTTGGGCACCTTGTAGGGGCCCATCGAGAGGACGCCGTTGTAGTAGGTCGAGATGATGCCGAACGAGGCGAACGCGCCGCCGTCGATGACGGCGTTGATATCAAGCCCGGTGAGGTTCCCGGCCTCGTCGAGCGCGATCTCCATGTCCGTCTCCGTCGGGTGGCGCCCGCGGCCGGTGATGAACGACTCCTCGCGGTCGAAGAGGAGCTTGACGGGGCGCTTGACCTTCATCGCGAGAAGCGCGGTCGCCATCTCGTGGTTGAAGGGGTCGCTCTTGCCGCCGAAGCCGCCGCCGACCTTCGGGCGCATGACGGTGATCTTGTGCATCGGGAGGCCCGTGACCTCCGCGAGCGAGCGGTGCACGTAGTAGGGCACCTGCGTCGCGCTCCACACCGTGAGCCGCCCGTTGGGGTGCTGGTGCGCGATGACGGCGTGCGGCTCCGTCATCGCGTGCGTGACGCCCTTGAAGCGGAACGTGTGGCGGATCCGGAGGTGCGCGTCCGCGAACGCGTCCTCGGGGTGCCCGAAGACCTGGTCGACGTACTTCTGCACGTTCGTCTGGTCCGTGCCGATCTCCGGGTGGATCTTCTCCTCGACGGGCTTCAGGCCCTTGAGGGGGTCGAGGTGCTCGGGAAGCTCCTCGTAGGTGACGCGGACGAGCCGCGCGGCCTCGATGGCGGTGGCCTCGTCCTCCGCGCAGAGGATGGCGACGGGGTCGCCGATGTGGCGCACCTTGTCGACCGCGAGCGGGTGCTCGTCCTTCGTGAGGGGCAGCACGCCGAAGCGCTGCTCGGGGCGAAGGTCGAGCGCGGTGACGATGCCGACGACGCCGGGAAGCCGCTCGGCCTCGGTGGTGTCGATGGCGACGATGCGGGCGTGCGCCTTCGTCGAGCGCACAAGCTTCGCGACCGTCATGTTCGGGAGCTTGATATCATCGGTGTAGATGGCTTGGCCCGTCACCTTGTTCGGGCTGTCGACGAGCGGCACGCGCTTCCCGAGGACCTTGAGCCCGTTGGCCGGGATGTGCGGGTGCTTCCCGGGCTCCAGCGGCGCGCGGTAGGGCTCCCAGTTCTCGAGGCGCGCCTCCTCGCGCACGATGTCCTTCGCGCGCGGGTTCGGGTCCAGCCTCACCAAGCCCGCACCTCCTCGTTCCCTGCCGCGAGGACGCGAAGACGCGAAGCCGCGGGGAGTCGGGTCGTGGCGTCGCGGCGAGACGCGGATGCGCTCATCGCTCGACCTCCACGTGGCGGTGCTCGGGCGGCACGCGCTCGACGCGCATCTCCTTCGTCGCCGCCTCGATGGCGTCGAGGATCTTGATGTAGCCGGTGCAGCGGCAGAGGTTCCCGCTGATGGCCTCCTTGATCTCGTCGCGCGTCGGGTCGGGCGTCCCCGCGAGGAGCGCGTTCGTCGTCATGATGAAGCCGGGCGTGCAGAAGCCGCACTGGGAGCCGCCGGCCTCGCAGAACGCCTTCTGGATCGGGTGCATCGTGCCGTCGCGCGGCGTGAGCCCCTCGATGGTCGTGATCTCGCGCCCCTGCACGGTGGACGCGAGCGTGAGGCACGCAAGGCGCGCCTCGCCGTCGACGTTGACGGTGCAGCAGCCGCACGTGCCCATGTCGCATCCGCGCTTCGTGCCCGTGAGGTTCAGCGTCTCGCGGATCACGTCGAGGAGGATGGCGTTCTCGGGCGCGGCCACCGTGTGCTCGACGCCGTTCACTCGCAGGGTCATCAGGACCTTTTTCATGCGGTCTCAGCTCGTGACGTGGGGATGGGATGGCTGTTCGCGGCCGCGCGCATGTCGCGGAGCACCTCGCCCGCGATGGCGACGGCGATCTCCGGCGGCGTGCGCGCGCCGATGTCGAGGCCGATGGGGCAGCGCACGCGGTCCGCGTGCAGGCCGCGCTCGGCGGCGCGCTGGCGGAACGCGTGCATCTTGCTCTTGCTGCCGATGACGCCGATCACGCCGGGGAAGCCGCGGGCGAGGAGCGCGAGGAGCGCCTGCGCGTCCTCCTCGTGGCTGTGCCCCATGACGTAGGCGTGCGTGAAGCGGGAGAGGTCCTCGTGCCCGTCGATGTAGCCGGCGGTGGGGCCGCACGCGACCTCGCGGGCGCGCGGGTACGCCTCGACCGTCGCGTAGTCGGCGCGGCTGTCGACGACGGTGTAGCTCCACTCGAGGACGTCGCAGACCTGCGCGAGCGCGCGCGAGCAGTGGCCGGCGCCCACGAGGAGGAGGTGCGGCGTGGGCTGCACGAGCGAGATGGCGATCTCGACCGTGCCGCCGCAGAGGGAATCGAGGCCGTTCTCCTTCCAACGCGCGAGGTCGAACGTGTGGACGCCCCCCTTGCCCGCGCGCAGCGCCTCGACGCAGAGCCTCTTCACGCGCTCCTCGAGGCCCGCGCCGCCGACGGTCCCGCGGCTCGTGCCGTCGACGGTGACGACCATCGTCGCGCCGACCTTCCCCGGCACGCTGCCGGTGGCCGCCACGACCGTGGCGATGGCGCACGCGACGCCGCGCTCCGCGAGCTCCGCCGCCGTGCGCAGGAGGGAGGGCTGCATTCTCAGCGTGCCTCCCCGGCGGCTGCGCGAAGGGGCGCGAGGCGCATCGGCTGCGCGAACGGGAATGCCGACTATATACCCTCGTGCAGCTCGCGGGCTCCACCGGAAGGCGGGGCGGGCTCGCGCGCCGGGAACTCGATGCGGAACGTCGTGCCCTTGCCGGGGGCGGACGCGACGAAGATGGTGCCGCCGCTCTCCTCGACGATGCGCCGCACGATGCTCAGGCCGAGCCCGGTGCCGTGCGACTTCGTGGTGAAGAACGGGTCGAACGCGCGCGCGAGCGTCTCCGGCGGGATCCCCGAGCCTTCGTCCGCGACCTCGAGCTCGGCGCCCTCGGCGGTCGCGCGGGTGCGCACGTGCACGGCGCTTCCTGGCACGGAGGCGTCCGCGGCGTTCGAGAGGAGGTTGAGCACGATCTGCTGCACGCTGAGCGCGTCGAGATCCACGCGGGGCGTGGGCTCGAGCTGCGCGCGCACCTCCACGCCGCCGCTGTGCGTGGCGCGGAAGAGCTCGACGCCCTGGCGCACGGCGACGTCGAGCGCGACGGGCTGCGGCTCGCCCGCGCGCAGGCGCGTGTAGCGGCGCAGGTCGTCGACGAGGCGCTCGATCCGCTGCGCCGCCTCCACCGTCGTCTCGATGTCGGGGAGGAGCGCGCGCAGGTCCTCGTCGGCGCCGGGCCGCGCCACCGCGCGCTCGAGGCGACGCTGGAGAAGGTACAGGCTGTTCTGGAGGTAGGTGAGCGGCGTGCGCACCTCGTGGGCGACGCCGGAGACGAGGCTCCCGAGGGCCGACAGCTTCTCGCTCTGCGCGACCTGGCGCCGCGCCGCCTCCAGCTCCGCGCGGGAGCGCTCCTCGTCGGTGAGGTCGCGCACGAGGGCGAGGAAGCGCGGCGGGTCGCCTCCGCGCAGCGGCTTCCCCGTCACCTCCGCGGGGAAGGTCGAGCCGTCGGCGCGAAGGAACGTGCAGCGGAACGCCTGCGGGACGCGCCGCGTCACGCGCTCCTCCTGCCGCGCGCGCCCCTCGTCGCGCTCCTCGGGGACGACAAGCTGCGTCGTGTCGAGCCCCTCGAGCTGCTCGGGCGTCGACGCCATCATGCGCGCGAACGCCTCGTTGACGTGGAGCACGCGGCGCCCGTCGCTCACGATGAAGCCGACGCCGGCCTCCGCGAGCCCCTCGAGGAGGCTGCGGCGGAACGCGTTCGTGTCCCGGAGCGTTCGCTCGCGCGCCTGCAGGTCGGAGAGAAGGACGTTGAGCGCATGGCCAAGCGTCGCGAGAGGGTCGTCCTCTCCGGCGTCCGCCGGCACCTCGACGCGCGCCCCCAGCTCGCCGACGCTGGCCTGCGCGATGGCGTCGAGGATCTGGTCGAGAAGCGCGTGCCTCACGCCCTTGTCGTCGCCTGGAGCCAACGCATCGCCTCCTCGCGATCCCGCGCGATGAAGACGTCGAGCGCCGTCGCCTTGGCGAAGAGGATCGTCATGACGCGCACGAACGGCGTGAGGTGGTAGATGGCCATCCGGACCTCCGACGCGTGCGCGCGGAACCACGCGCCGAAGCGCTGGCGGTAGCTGAAGGAGGCGTCGCGCACCCGCTCGGCGTCCACGAGGAGCCCGAAGCGGCCGCCGTGCGCCTCGCGGAACGCGTCGAGCCACCCGATGGTCTCGTCGGCCATGGCGTCATCGAGCACCGCCTCGCGCTCGTAGGCGACCTCGAGGACGCGCGCCTCCTCGTGCCACTCGGCCCGGAGGAACGGCGGGGCACCCTCGACACGCATGCCCCTGACCGCTTTCGGCGGGGCTTAAGAGTGCCGCCTGCCGCCGAGCGCCTCGTCCACGCTCTCCGGCGTGTCCAGGTTCGCGAGGACGCCGGGGTCGTCCACCTCCACGCGCGTGACCTCCATGCCGACCATGCGCGGGATGTCGCGCAGCGGCGTGGACGGCGGCGCGCTGAGGACGGCCGTCGCGCCCATGCCGCCGAGCTTGAGCGGGTGGCCGCCGCGCCCGCCGTACGTGGGCACGACCCACTCCTCGGGGCGCGCGGCGAGCGCGCGCAGCGTGTCCGCGCGCACGAGCGGGTGGTCGACGGGCAGCACGAGGAGGGGCGCGCGCGCCGCGAGGAGGCCGCGCTGGAGCGAGCCGGTGCGCCCCATCTCCGGCGCGGGGTTGCGGACCCAGCGGACGTCGAGCGCCGGGAGCGACGCGCGCACCGCGTCGTGGTGCTCGCCGAGGACGACGATGACGCGCATCCCCGCGGCCGCGCGCACGATGCGCTCGAGCGCCGTCTCGTCCCCGAGCCGCGTGAGCGCCTTCGGGCGCCCCATGCGCGTCGAGGCGCCGGCGGCGAGCACGACGAGGTCCACGCGGGGGCAGGCGGCGCGGGCGCCTTGAAGAACGCGCCCTGGTTAGTTAACGGTCGTTCACCAACTCGTCGAGCGTGCGCTGCGCGCTCCGCCACGGCGGCGCCTCGCCCAGCCGCGCCGCGTCCCACGCGTCGATGCGCAGCTGGCGCCCCTCGCGCGGCACGAGGTGCGACAGGCGCACGCCCAGCAGGCGCACCGCGCGCGTCGGCCGGTTCTCGTCGAGGAGCTCGAGCGCGACGCGCGCCAGGACGCCCGCGTCGTCGGTCGGCGTGGGGAGCGTCCGCGCGCGGGTGTAGGTCTCGAACCCCGCGAGGCGCACCTTGAGCGTCACCGTGCGCGCGAGGCTCTGCTCGCGCAGGAGCGTCTCGGCGCCGTCGCGCGCGAGCGCCGCCACCGTCGCGCTCCAGACGTGCGGGTCGTCGCTGTCGCGCGGGAACGTGGTCTCGCCGCCCACGCTCTTGCGCTCCCATTCCGTCTCGACGGGCGCCTCGTCGAGCCCGCGCGCGAGCTGCGCGAGGCGCGCGCCCCAGGCGCCGAACTCGCGCGACAGGACCGCGGGCGCGAGCGCCGCGAGCTGCGAGACCGTCTCGACGCCCATCTGCGCGAGGTGCGCCTCCGTCTTCGGCCCGACGCCGGGGATCTTGCGCACGGGGAGCGGCGCGAGGAACTCCTCCTCCGTGCCGGGTGCTACGGCGGTGATGCCGTGCGGCTTCTGCATGTCCGTCGCGATCTTCGCCACGGTCTTGTTCGTCGCGACGCCCATCGACACCGAGAGCTGCGTCTCGCGGAGGATGCGCGCCTGCAGGTCGCGCGCGAGCTCGACGGCGTGCTGGAAGCCCTCCGCGCGCGACGTGAGGTCGAGGTACCCCTCGTCGATGCCGGCCGGCTCGACGGCGTCGGCGCTCGCGCGCAGGATGGCGAAGACCTCCTGCGACTTCTCGTGATAGCGCTCGAAGCGCGGCGGCACGAAGCGCGCGTGGGGGCAGCGTCGCCACGCCTCGCTCACGGGCATCGCGCTCCTCACGCCGAACTTCCGCGCCTCGTAGTTCGCCGTCGTGACGACGCCGCGGCCGTGCCCCTCCTTCGGGTCGGCGCCCACGACGAGCGGGTGCCCCTTCCACTCGGGGTGGTCAAGCTCCTCGACGCTGGCGTAGAAGGCGTCGAGGTCCACGTGGACGATGAAGCGCAAGGCGACGCCACCCCGTACGCGCGCCGCGCCTTGAAGGCGTCGCGGCGCCTCAGAGCCGCAGCCGGGCGAGCGCCCCCTCCCACGGCAGCGGCTCCCCCGCCTGCGCGCCCTCGACGGCGGCGCGGAGCGGGGCGACGAGCGCGGGGTCGCGCGCGAGGACGTCGATGCGGTTGCCCGGGTACGCCTTGCGCCGCAGCGCGCCGCGGTGCTCGAGGGCGTAGGCGACGTCCTCGAAGCTTGGCGTGCGCCAGGAGGCGGCCTCGACGTAGCCGAGGGGGGCGAAGCTCACGTCCCCCTTCACGCCGCAGCCGCCCTCGACGTCGTACGCCTGGAGGACGACGGGCGCGAGGCGCGCGACGTCCGCGCGGTAGTCCTTCCCCGCTTCCATCCAGCTCAGGAGCGCGGCGTCGTAGGGGGGCCGCGCCTCCGGAAGAAGCTCCGCGTAGCGCACGCGCGGCGGGTGCGGCTCGACCGGCTCGACGTCCGCGTGCAGGAGCGCCGCGAGGAGGCCCGTGCCGGCGCCGACGTCCACGCGCCGCGGCCCCGCGACGTCGAGCGCCGCGCGGATGCGCGCGAGGTCGAGCGCGCGCGGGACCCACATCAGCGCGTCGCGCGGGCGGTACGCGAACGTCTCGAGCGTCGGCCACTCCACACGGAGCCAGCGACTCGCAAGCGCTTAAGAGCGCTTCGGGTATCGCCGCGGCGTGGCGTGGCCCCCCATCCTCGTGCGCTACGGGGAGATCGGCATCAAGAGCCGCTCGGTGCGCATCCAGTTCGAGAAGCGCCTCGTGGAGCGCATCGAGGAGCAGCTCGCGCGCCGCGGCGTCGAGGCGGAGGTCGTCCGCCCCCAGGGGCGCGTCCTCGTGCGCGCCGCCGACCCCGAGCGCGCGGTGGACGCGCTCACGCACACATTCGGAGTCGTGTCGGTGAGCCCCGCGACCGCTTGCGCCGCGACCCCCGACGGCGTCGCCGAGGTGGCGGTCGCGCTCGCGCGCGAGCGGCTGCGCGAGGGGATGAGCTTCGCCCTGCGCGTGAAGCGCTCCGGCACGCACCCGTTCACGAGCCTCGAGGTCGCGAAGCACGCGGCGGACAAGATCTTCCAGGCCGTCGGCGACCGGAAGCCGCGCGTGGACCTCGAGACGCCCGACCTCGCCATCCACGCGGAGATCCGCGAGGGGGAGGCCTTCGTCTTCACGCGCATCGAGCGCGGGCCCGGCGGCCTCCCGCTCGGGAGCCAGGGGCGCGTCGGCGTCCTCGTCGACTCCCCGCGCGCGGCGCACGCCGCCTGGCTCATGGGCAAGCGCGGGAGCGCGCTCTACTTCTGGACCGCCGAGCCGGAGCGCGCGGCGGAGTGGATGAAGCCGCTCGAGCCGTGGGTCCCCACGATCCGCCTGCGCGAGCTCACCGGCTCCACGCGCGGCGAGCAGTACGCGGAGCTCGCGCCCGAGCTCGCGAAGCACCGCTGCATGGCGCTCGTCGTCGCGGACGGCATCGACGAGCAGATCCTCTCGCGCGACGCCGACGCGCACGTGGGCGTGCCCGTCTTCCGCCCGCTCGTCGGGTTCGCCGGCGAGCGCTACCGCCGCCTCTGCCAGGACGCGGAGCTTCCGGAGGCGTAGCGCGTGCGCGTCGTCGTGATGGGCGCGGGCGCGATGGGCTCCTGGATGGGCGCGCTCCTTGCGCGCGCGGGGCACGACGTGACGCTCGTGGGGCGCCGCGACCACGTCGCCGTCGTGAACGCGCACGGGCTGCGCGTGTCCGGCCGCACGGAGCTTCACGTGATGATCAACGCCGTCGAGCGCGCGGCCGAGGCTCCGGTGCCCGACGTCCTTCTTCTCGCCGTGAAGGCGTACGACACGCAGCGCGCGCTCGTGGAGGCGCGCCCTCTCCTCGGGCAGCGCACGCGCGTCGTGAGCGCGCAGAACGGGCTTGGCAACGTCGAGCGCGTCGCGGAGGCGACGGACGAGCGGCTCGCCTTCTCCGCCGTCACGACGCACGGCGTCACCTACGTGGAGCCGGGCCACGTCAAGCACGCGGGGGTCGGCTACTTCCGCGTGGGCTCGCCCTTCAACGAGCACGCCGCGGCGCGCGACATCGCCTCCCTCTTCCAGGGCGCCGGCATCGACGCCGAGTTCACCGACCGCGTCGCGGGCGAGATCTGGGCGAAGGTCGTCGTGAACGCCAGCATCAACCCCCTCACCGCCATCACGGGGCTCCAGAACGGCGCGCTCCTCGAGCTGCCGGCGCTGCGCGAGCTCATGCAGCGCGTCGTCGAGGAGGCGGTGGACGTCGCGCGCGCCGAGGGCGCGCCGCTTCCCGACGACGACCTCCTGCTGCGCGCGCGCCGCGTGGCCGAGCTCACCGCCGCGAACAAGAGCAGCATGCTGCAGGACATCGAGCGCGGGCGCCGCACGGAGATCGACAGCATCTGCGGCGAGATCGTCCAGCGCGGCCTTCGCCACAACGTCGACACGCCGGTGAACATGACGCTCACCGCGCTCGTGAAGGGGATCGAGGAGAGCACCCGCCGCTGAGCGGCCGACACGCTCAAGCTCGGCCCGCGCCGTCAAGGTCGCATGCCCATGTCCCGGGGGATCCTCGGGGGCGCCGTCGCGAGCGTCCTCCTCGCGCTCTTCGGCGTCCTCTTCTTCTTCCAGTACAAGGACCCGATGATGCTCCTCTTCCCCGTGCAGCTCATCGTCGCCGTGTGGGTCGTCGTCCTCATCGTGCACCTGCTGCGCCACGGCGTCCCCGTCCGCATCGTGGACGACGAGCGGCGCGAGCGATAGGCGAAGCGTCGAGCGTTGCGCAGGAAAGCGTGACGCGGCGGACGCCAAGCTCCGACCGTGCGCGTCGTCGGCCTCCTAGGCCTCGCTTGCATCGCGACGGCCTTCGCCATCGCGGCCATCCACCAGCGCTTCACCGGCGACGCGTCCGTGCTGGAGCTCGTGACGCACGGCGTCCTGTACGCCGCGCTCCTGGGCCTCGTCGTCATGGTGAGGCTCGACCTCCCGTCGCAGATCCGCGCGTGGCGGCTGCGGCGCACGCTGCGGGCGATTCCCGCCCGATGAGCGCGACGCGCTTCGCGCGATGAATAAGGACCCAAGGACCCGGAAAGGACCTCCTCGCCCTCGCCTCGGCCCTCGCCTCGGCCCGCGCCTCGGCCTCGCGCCTCGGCCTACCTCGTCCTCGTCCCCGCGCCTCGGCCTCAGCCTGTGACGGCGCCGAGAGGCGCCGTCACCACGGGTACGTGCTCCGCCACGTGGAGGAGGTTGCTGCGGCCCGCGCGCGTCGGGACGAGCACGCCGCTCGCGACGAGGCGCTTCACGTGCCAGCTCGCGAGCGCCTGGCTCATGCCGAGCCTCTCGGCGAGCTCCTTCTGCGAGAGGCCGGGCGAGGCGCGGACGGCGTCGACGATGGCGCGCGCCTTGTCGGTCGACATCGCGGCGACGGCCGAGCGGCCGGCGGCGTCGAGCTCGCCGCCCACGGCGAAGTAGCACTTGCGGTGGTGCGCCTCGCGGGGCGTGACGAGGCTCGCCTCCTCGAGGCGCGCGAGGTGGTAGACGACCGTGCCCCATCCGAGGCCGAGCGCGTCGGCGATGCCGGAGGGGTGCGCGCCGGGGTGCGCCTTCACGTGCTCGTAGACGGACGCGCGCACCTTGTTGTCGAGCATCTCGCTCTTCGCGAGGCGCGAGTAGAGGGGGAGGAGGACGCCGGGCCAGAGCTTCTTCGCCGCGTAGGCGAGGCCCGCGAGGCCGGAGGCGGATCCGGCGACGATGGCGCTCTCCTTCGGGTGCGCCGCGACGGCGCGCGCGGCGCGGCCGAGAAGCTTCCCGAGCGCGGCCGCGAGGTCGGCGAGGAGCGCGCCCAGCGCTGCCAGGGCGGCGCCGAGCGCGTGGCCGAGCGCGAGGAGGCCGGCGCCGAGGGCGGCGAAGGCGGCGGCCAGCGCGGCGCCGAGGGCCGCGGCCGCGGCGGAGAGGGCGCCGGCGGTGGCCTTGGCGAGCGACGCGAGGCCGGAGGCGAGGGCGCTCGCGGCGTCGCCGGTGGCGTCGGCGGCGGCGGACGCGCCGGAGGCGATGGCGCGGCCGACGGGGGCGAGGTCGGGGAGGCGTGGCTGCGCGGGCTCGTCGAGCGCGACGTCCTTCTGGGCGAGCGCGGTGGGGGCGAGCAGGGCCCCGGCGATGAGGGCCGTCGCGAGCAGGCGGAGCATTCCCAGGCCTCGGGTCGTGAAGCGGGGGGAGGCGTCCATAATCCTTCTGGATGGAGCCTTTGAATGTCGGCGTCCGGCCATTGCCGCAACAGAAATGCCGAACAGGTGACGGTGCAGCAGGGGCAAGAGCGTCGCCTTGCTGGCCTCGCAAGGGATCGGAAAAGAAGGTTGGGGCACGCGCCTTGACCGCGCCGCGCCCCACGCCCGCCGCGGCAACAGGTGCGGCGGGCGTGGTGGGCGGTCGCTGGCAGTGGGACTATCGCGTGTAGCTCGTCGAGTGGTCGACGGCGCCGTTGGAGGCGGTCGCGCGGAACTCCACGCGGCTGCCGGCGGGGACGCGGAACGACTCCGCCCAGTGGCCGTAGCTCTTCTTCTCGAGCGCGATCCACGAGCCGCCGTTCACGCGCGCGTCCACCTTGACGATGGTCGTGCCGCTCGTGACGTCGACCTGCGTCCACCACTCCTCGAGCTTCACGAGGCGGAAGTTCGCGTCGAACGTCGCGGTGGACGTCGTGGAGCCGGAGGAGGTGCTGGTCGTGGGCGTCGCGCTGGGCCAGTGGTAGCTCGCGCTCTTCGTGGAGCCGTCGGCGTACGTGGCTCGCAGCTCGACGACGCTGCCCGTGGGCGCGCGCGTCGAGACCGCCCAGGAGCCCCACGACTTGAGGCTGAGGGCGACCCAGCTGCCGCCGTCCACGCGCGCCTCGACCTTGCGAGGCGAGTTGGCGACCTTCGTCTCGATCCACCACTCGTTCCCCTTCACGCCGCTGAACACGCTGCCCGAGGTGGACGAGGTGCTCGTCGACGTGGAGGTGCTTGTGCTCGTCGAGCCCTTGATGAGCGTCACAAGCTCGTCGTAGGCCGCCTTCTTCGAGCCGTCGGCGCGCTTGACGCCCCAGGTCTTCTCGGCGGGGCCGAAGTAGCCGGAGCTGTGGTCGTTGTCGTAGACGTAGCGCCAGACGATCGCCTCGACGCCGGCGGCCTTGAGCTCCGCCCGCTTGGCGATGACGTTCTGGAGCGCCTTCTCCTGCACCCACTCCCAGCCTCCGTAGGTGGAGATGCCGAGGTCGTAGACGAGGACGGGCTTGTTCCAGTCCTTCTTGAGCTTCGCCGTGAGCTGGAGCATGTAGTCCGCCGAGCCGATGGCCGTGGAGGACGAGTCGCGCGTCGAGCCGCGGAGGATCTGGAAGCCGGTGAGGTGGCTTGCCGCGACGGCGCGGTCGAAGCGCTCCCAGTTGCCCCAGTGGCCGAAGCCGACAACGACCTTCACGCCCGAGCCGCCGTTGGCCTTCATGATCTTGGCCTGGTTCTCGAGGTAGCCGTCGAACGTCTCCCAGTCCTGGATGCCGTTCTTCTGGAACTCCGGCTCGAGGACGACGTAGTAGGGCTTCGAGCCCATGATGGACTTCGCGCGGGTGGCGAGCTCCTTGGCCATCGCGTCCCACTCGCTCTTCGTGCGGCCGTCGCAGCCGTACTGGACGCAGTTGGGGGAGATGCTGTCGCCGTAGTAGTACCACTGGACGACGGGGATGACGCCGGCATCGCGCATCTTGCGCATGTCCGACTCGAACCCGCTCCAGCCGTAGGTCTTCATCCACTTGCCGACCCACGTCTGCCCGTACTGGGGAGTCGCGCCGGCGTTCTTCATCTCGTTGACGCTGTCCGCATCGACGCCCATTCCGAACGCGGTCGCAAGCGGCGTGGCAAAGACGACGCCGACGGCGAGCACGAAGCCAACCAGCCGGAGCGACGTCGGAGCTTTTCCAAGCATGTACGTCCCCCGTCGCGGGCACAGGTGAAGTCAGGTACCCAAGTGTCGCAGTCGCGCAGGCGCGCCACTGCGCCATCCGCCGAAGCCGCGGGAGCGCGCGTCAATGATATCAACGATGACGCGCAGCAGGCAGCCGATGACGACGATCCACGAAGCCGCGCGCGCCATTGTCGACGCTGCGGGGGGAGCCAGGCGAGCTACCGCCGCGGCTCGAGCTCCTTCACGGCGCCCGCCAGCTTGATCGCCAGGACGTCCAGCAGCTCGATCTGCGGCCGGACCGACTTCAGCGCGTTGTGGCGCTGGAGGTCCATCCCCTCCCCTTCCTCGAGGTTCTGCACGATGCGGTCGAGGTCCGCCTGGCGCGTCCGCACGAGCTGCAGGAGCGCCAGCGCCTCCTGCGCGTCCAGCTCCACCGTCGCGAGCGTCACGCGGGGCGCAGGCGGCTTCAAGTAGAAATACCGCGCCTGCCCCCTTGACGCGATGAAGATGACCAACGCACCCGAGGGGATTTGCGTCTCCCGATGACCCAGACTGTGCGCGCCGAGCGTCCACTCTCACAAGCTTCTCACAACGTCTAAACCTCCCGCCGCCGAAGGGTGCGCGCATGGGCGCCATCCCTCCTCCGCCGCACGCGCCGACGATGCGCTGCCCTCGCTGCGGCGCCTCCGTCGCCGGCGACCCGACAAGCGTCGGCGTCCTTTTCCACTGCGCAAGCTGCGGCCTCGAGTGGGTCGAGGCGATGCCGCTCGACTTCCAGAACGACTGAGGCGTCCGCCGCGGCTCAGAAAGGCTTGCCCGCGCGCCGGCTGCGGAAGCCGCTCGTGGCGAGCGTGACGCCGCCGAGGATGACGAGGCCGCTCGCGAGGATCTGCCAGGTGAGCGGCTCCTTGAGGATCCACGCCGCGGCGGCCACGCCGACGACGGGCTGCAGGTAGACGAAGTTCGCGACGTGGCTCGCGCTCGTGTGGCGCAGCACCCACGCGTTCACGCCGTACGTGAAGACGGTGCCGAGGAGGAGAACGTACGCGAAGCCGAGCCAGGCGGTGCGGTCGAGCGCGGCCCAGTCGGCGCCCACGAGGTCGGGGAGGCCGACGATGGCCATCTCGAGGACCCCGAACGCGAACACCCACGCGACAAGCGTCGTGCTGTCGTAGCGGGCGAGGTAGGGCTTGCTGAGCACGAGGTAGAACGAGTACGAGAGGCTGTTGGCGAGCACCATGAGGTCGCCGGTGACGGTCGAAAGGTCGATGCCGCCGCCCTTGGCGAAGACGAGCCCGACGACGCCGAGGAAGGAGAGGGCGATGCCGGCGACCTGGATGCGGCTCGCGCGCTCGCGCCCCATCAGGGCTGCGATGAGGAGCGTGAAGGCGGGGATGGTGGCGATGACGAGGATGGCGTTCGTGGCGGTCGTCCGCTTGAGCCCCTCGAGGTAGAGGCCGATGTTGAGGACGACGCCGAGGAGCGCGAACAGGGCGAAGGCGCCGAGGTCGCGCCACGGAGGGCGCGCCGAGCGGACAAGGATGCGCTCGAGCGCGATGAGGACGACGGCGCCGGCGACGAGGCGCGCGAGGGCGAGCGCCAGCGGCGTGAGGTGCGGGTAGACGAGCTTCGCGGCGACGCCGAGCCCGCCGAAGAAGACCTGCACGAGGAGGAGCCCCACGAGGAGGCTGCGCTCGCTGGGCCGGTCTTCCACGCGGCGGCGAAGCGCACGATGTTGTTAACGCTTATGGGCCAGCCGGCGCTCCCGAGCCCCATGCTCCTCGGCGCGCACGTCGGCATCAGCGGCGGGCTGGAGAACGTCCCCGCGGTGGCCAAGTCGCTTGGCTGCGACGTCTTCCAGATCTTCACCAAGAACCAGATGCAGTGGAAGCACTCGCCGCTCAAGCCCGAAGCCGTCGAGGGTTTCAAGGCGGGCATCAAGGCGCACGGCATCGGCCCGACGCTTGTGCACTGCAGCTACCTTCTCAACTGCGCGAGCCCCGACGACGCGCTCTGGGAGAAGAGCATCAACGGGCTCGCCGTGGAGATCGAGCGCGCGGACGCCCTCGGCATCCCGTACATCACGTTCCACCCCGGAAGCCCGAAGGAGATGGGCGAGGACTGGGGGTGCAAGCGCGTCGGCGACGCCATCTCGCAGGCGCTCGCGCGCACGAAGGGGACGAAGCCGATGGTCCTCGTCGAGACGAACGCCGGCCAGGGCAAGCAGGTGGGCGACACGTTCCTCGAGCTCGCGAAGATCATGGATGCCGTGACGGAGAAGAAGCGCGTCGGCGTCTGCTTCGACACGTGCCACGTCTTTGTCTCCGGCTACGACATCCGCAGCGAGGAAGGGTACGAGGACACGTTCGCCACCTTCGACAACGAGGTCGGCCTCGAGCACCTGCGCGCGTTCCACCTCAACGACTCGAAGGAGGGCATCAACAGCCGCAAGGACCGTCACGAGTTCATCGGCAAGGGGAAGCTCGGTATCGAGTTCTTCCGCCGCCTCGTGAACGACCCGCGCTGGAAGGACCTCCCCGGCTACCTCGAGACGCCCGTCGAGGAGACGGAGCAGTACGCGGACGAGATCAAGGTCCTGCGGAAGCTGCAGGAGACGTAGGCCGGCCGCGTCAGAAGATGCCCGCACCCGGGCCGAGGATGTTGTCCGGGTCGTAGAGGCGCTTGCGCCGCGCGAACTCCTCCCACTGGTCGCCGAAGTGGTGGCGCCAGTCCGCCTCGTCGAACGCCAGCGCGCCGATGACGTAGCGCACGCCCCCGCGCGCCTTCGCCTTCTCCCACCACGCGCGGTTGCGGGCGAGCTTCCCCTCGACCCACGACGCGTCGCGCGTGGGCGTGTTCGACGTCGTGGCGAGGTCGAAAAGCCAGACGCGGTCGTGCGCGCCCCCCTCCGGAACGCGGTAGAAAGGGCGCCGCATCGCGGAGCGCCGGTGCGGGAAGAGCAGGACGAAGCCGCCTGCGCCCACGTCGTCGGGGCGGAGGTTCCGCAGCACGTCCAGCACGTGCGTCTCCACCTCGCTGTCCGGGAGCCAGACGTCGTACCACGGCTTCGCGAGCTTCTCCCACTGGACGCTCGCCATGAGGAGCTCGACCTGCGCGTCGACGAAGGTCGCCCACTCGAAGTACGGCCGGTCCTGCGCGACGGCGAGCGCGGCGGGGTGATGCAGCTCGCGCAGGAGGTGCGCGTCGTCGGGCGGCGCGCCGGGGTCCCAGTACTTCGTGACAAAGAGCTGGAACGCGAAGACGGGCGATCCCGGCGGGAACGAGACGTGGTACACCTCGTCCACCTCGCCGCGCTCGAAGAGCGTGCGGAGGTCGGAGAACATCGCGGCCGGGTCCGCGTAGTTGAGGAGCCACGTGCGGGCGTTCGCGTGCGCGTGGACCGCCTCGAGCGTCGCCCGCGTGATGATGCCGCACTGGCCCATCCCGCCAAGCATCGCCTCGAACAGCTCCACGTTCTCCGTCTCGCTGCACTCGACCACGTCGCCCGTGCCCGTGACGACCTGCAGCGCGCGGACGTTGTCGACCGTGCCGCCGAACTTGCCGATCATCGGGCAGCCCCCCACCGACAGCTGCCCGCCCACCGAGAGGCCGGCATAGCCGGGGAGCACGCGGGGGCGCAGCGCGTGCGGGAGCGTCCGGAGAAGGATCTCCTTGAACGTGACGCCCGCGTCGACGACGATGCGGTCGGCCGCCACCTCGCGCACCTGCCGCAGGGCGCCGCGCTCGATGACGAGCCCGGGCGAGAGGCTCTGCCCATGCATGCTGTGGTGCTGGCCGCGCTGGGAGACGCGGATGCCGTGCTCGCGGCAGAAGCGGACCATCTTCTGGATGTCGCCGACGGAGCCGGGGAAGAGCACGGCCCATGGGAGGACGCGCTCGATGCGCCCCATGTCGGTGGCGGACTCCGCGCGGGCCGCGAGGTCCGTGCGAAGCGTCCCGTCGAGGGCGGGGATCGGGTGCGCGTCGGCGTTCCCCTTGGCCTCCGCGGCCGTGAGCCACCGGCCGCCCGCCCTGTCGAAGGCCACGAGCGCCGCTGCGGCGGCCGAGCCCGCGAGAAAGTCCCTTCTGTCCATCCCTCTCCCGCGGCCGCAGAGCGCTCGCGCGGGGATGAAGCTTGGCAGCCTCACCCGAGCGCGCCGCAGCCGTGGCAGAAGCGGTTGCGCGCGTCCTGCAGGCGGCCGCACTCGTGGCAGAGCGCCTGGAACGCGCTCGAGTCCGCCGATCCCAGCAGGAGCCCCATGGAGAAGCCGAGGCTGAGCACGGCGGCGAGCCCCCACGCGTCCGGATCCAGCTCGAGCGCCTCCGCGCGCATGCGCGACCACCGCACGGCGACGGTGAGGAGGCAGGCAAGCGCCGTGAGGAGCCCCAGCGCGGCCACAAGGTGCGGCAGCGGGAGGAGGAGCGAGAGGGCGCCCCACGGGAGGAGGAGGGCCCCGAGCGAGAGCCATTCGCCGCGCGCGTGCATGCAGCGGTGGCCGGACGGGTGGGGCTTGAGCGGTCGGGTACGAGCGTTGCCCACGCGGCGCTCCTCCTCGTGCGAAAGTGTCTTGTCCAGGGCGCGGCGGAGGCACGAGCCTCTTGGTCGCGCTGGGCTCCCGTCGTTTCGTCCGCGTCTCCGCGGGCGCGTTCGCCGCCCTTCTGGTGCTCGCGAGCCTCGCGACCGTCGCCGTCTCCTACGAGGCCGCGGACCGCGTCGTGCACCCCCCGCGCGAGCTGCGCGCCGTCACGCCCGCGTACCGCGGGCTCGAGTACGAGCGCGTCGGCTTCGACACGGCCGACGGCGTGCCGCTCGTGGGCTGGTGGATGCCCGCGGCCGACCCCATCGGCACGGTCGTCTTTCTCCACGGGTACACCGCGAGCAAGTCGCAGGCGCTCGCCGTCGCGCCGTTCCTCGTGCGCGAGGGGTACAGCGTCCTCGCGTTCGACTTCCGCGCGCACGGCGAGTCGGGCGGGACGTTCACGAGCCTCGGCGTCCTCGAGGCGCTCGACGTGCGCGCGGCGCTCGACCACCTCGAGGGGCGCGGCGTCGACATGACGCGCGTCGCCCTCTTCGGCTGGTCGATGGGCGCGGCGGCGGCGCTCCACGCGATGCCCCTCGCCCCCGAGGTGCGCGCGGTGGTCGCCGACAGCAGCTTCGCGCGCCTCACGAACGTCGTCTCGCACGAGCTCACGTCGATGACCGGCCTTCCGACGTTCCCGTTCGTGCCCCTCATCGTCCACTTCGCCTCGCGCATGACCGCGCAGAGCCCCGACGCCAACGAGCCCGCGCGCTTCGCCGAGACGATGCATCGCCCGCTCCTCGTCATCCAGGGCTCGAACGACCGGCTCGCGCGCCCCGCGGCGGACGGCGAGGTGCTCGCGCGCGCCGCCGGCGCCTACGCGGACCTGTGGCTCGTCCAGGGCGCAGGCCACGTCGACGCGCGCCGCGCCGCCCCGTCCGAGTACGAGGCGCGGGTCCTCTCGTTCCTTCGCGAGGCGATGCCGTGAAGGCGCGCAAGGTCGCGGGCGTCACGCTCGCCGCGCTCGTGCTCCTCGCGGGCGCGGGCGTCGCCGCCGTGAGCTGGCGCTCCGCCGACGCGCTCGTGCACCCCGCGCGCGACGCGAGCGCGCAGGTGCCGGCCCTGCCGCACGAGCGCGTGAGCTTCGCCGCCTCGGACGGCGTGCCGCTTGTCGGATGGTGGGTGCCGGCGCCGGAGGCGCGCGGCGTCGTCGTCTTTCTCCACGGGTACGGCGACAGCAAGGACCAGGCGCTCCCGCTCCTGCCGTTCCTGCACGCCGAGGGATATCACGTGCTCGCGTACGACGCCCGCGCGCACGGGGAGAGCGGCGGGGACCACACGACCGTCGGCCTCGACGAGGTGCAGGACGTGCGGGGCGCTCTCGCGTTCGCCGCCGCGCGCGACCCGGAGGCGGCGGAGAACCTCGCGCTCGTTGGCTGGTCCATGGGCGCGGCCACCGCCATCCTCGCCGCCGCGCAGGAGCCCAGCGTCGACGCCGTCGTCGCCGACAGCTCGTTCGCGACGCTCCAGAACATCGCGTCGAACAGCATCACGGCCTTCACGGGGCTCCCGAAGTACCCGTTCGGGCCGCTCAGCGTCACGTTCGCCGGCTGGATGGTCCGCGAGAACGTCGCGCGCAACGCGCCGCTGCACGCCGCGCCGCACGTCGCCGGCCCGATGCTCGTGATCCAGGGGCTCGACGACACCATCGCGCTGCCCGGCGAGGACGGCGAGGCCATCGCGCGCGCGGCGCCCGCGGGCTCGCAGCTCTGGCTTGTGCCCGGCGCCGCCCACGTGCAGGCGCACGCCGTCGCGCCCGGCGAGTACGAGCGCCGAGTTTCGGCCTTCCTGGCCGAGCGCTTATCCGGCGGCGCCGCCTGAGCCGCGCCGTGGACGCGAAGCTCCGCAGCGTGCTCCTCTTCGACGTCGACGCCGACACGCCGCACCGCGTGCTGACCGAAGCCACCGACGCGGGCGTCGCGGCGGCGCGCGAGGCGCTCGGCACCCCCGTCGACACGAACGGCGCGCTCGGCTCCGCGCGCGACGGCAAGAAGCGCGTCCGCGTGGAGCTCGCGATGCGCGCGCCGCCCGCCGCCGTGATGCAGGCGGAGAAGGCGTTCGCCGCGGCATTCGCGGCGACGCTCGCGAAGAAGGGGCACGCCGTGGAGCAGCTTTAGCGGCCCTTCATCTCCCACTTCGTCTTCTCGGCGAACGCCTTCATCGAGCCCTTCTGGTCCTCCGTCGCGAAGCACTGCGCGACGGCCTCGAGCTCGTAGAGGAGGCCCGTCTTGAGGTCCACGTCGGGCGCGCGGTTCATCGCGCTCTTCGCGAGGCCGACGGCGATCGGCGCGTTCTGGGCGATGGCGTTCGCGAGCTGCATCGCGCGCTGCATGAGCTGCGGGCCGGGCACGACCTCGAGGACGAGCCCCATCGCCTTCGCCTCGTTCGCGTCGAAGCGGCGGCCCGTGTAGACGAGCTCCTTCGCGCGCTGGAGGCCCACGTAGCGCGGGAGGCGCTGCGTGCCGCCGAAGCCCGGGTGGATGCCGAGCGTGACCTCCGGGAGGCCGAAGACGGCCTTGTCGGAGGCGAGGATGATGTCGCCCGCCATCGCGAGCTCGAGCCCGCCGCCGAACGCGAAGCCGTTGACCGCCACGATGACGGGCTTGCCGCCCTCCTCGAGCGTCGTGATCGCATCCTGGCCGAGCTTCGTGAACCAGCGCGCCTCCGCGGGCGTCTTCGTCGACATCTCCTTGATGTCGGCGCCCGCGACGAACGCCTTCTGCCCCTCGCCCGTCACGACGAGGACGCGCACGTCGGGGTCGGCGAATGCGGCGCGCGCCTGCTTCGCGAAGTCCTGGAGGACCTTCGCGTTGAGCGCGTTGAGCGCCTCCGGGCGGTCGATCGTGAGCACGCCGACGAACCCTTCCTTCTCGAGGCGCACGGCGGGGAGGTCCCACGGCTCGTT
Source organism: Thermoplasmatota archaeon (assembly GCA_035687045.1). Lineage (GTDB taxonomy): Archaea > Thermoplasmatota > SW-10-69-26 > JACQPN01 > JAJPHT01 > JAJPHT01. Next base: position 21,890 of record DASRYU010000152.1, read on the forward strand.
CTTCGCGCCCAGGCGCCTGAGCTCCGTCGCGACGGGGAAGCTCGTGCCCCACTTCGCGGCGAGCTTCTCCACGGCCGCGAGCGCCTTCTTCGTGCCCATCGCGTTCATCATCGCGAAGGGGCCCTTCGCCCAGCGCAGGCCGACCGTCGCGCCCTTGTCCGTGTCGACGGCCGTGGCCACGCCCTCCTCGACGAGGCGCGCGGCGATGCCGAAGGTGACGCCGTAGAGGCGCTCCTTCACGGCGTCGAACTTCGCGGGGTCGGGCGTGCCGCCGAGCGTCCAGTCCTTCTTCTCCACCTCGACCTGGTGGACAAGCTTCTGCGAGGGCGCGTAGTAGTCGCCGAAGCCGGCGTGCAGCGTGCGCTCCGCGTGGAGGGAGATGGGCACGCCGGTGACGTTCATGAGCTCGAAGGGGCCCATGGTGATGCCGAACGCCTCCTTCGCGGCGGCGTCGATCGTGGCGATGTCGGCGACGCCCTCCTCGAGGAGGCGCACGCTCTCGTTCACCCACGGCACGAAGAAGCGGTTGACGGCGAAGCCGTACGCGTCGGCGGTCTGGATGGGCACCTTGCCGATGGCGCGCGAGACCGCCATGAGCTCGGCGACGACCTTCGGGTCCGTCTTGTCGCCCGCGACGACCTCGACGAGCTTGTTCACGGCGGCGGGGAAGAAGAAGTGCAGCCCGCCGAAGCGGTCCGGGCGGTCGGTGGCGGCGGCGATGTCGGAGACGGAGAGCGACGAGGTGTTCGTCGCGAAGATGCAGTGCGGCTTCGCGTGGCGCGACGCCTCGGCGAAGACCTCCTTCTTCACCTTGAGGTCCTCGAAGACGGCCTCGACGACGAGGTCCGCGTCCTGCACGGCCTCCTTCAGGTCCGTCGTGCCCTTGATGCGCCCGAGGAGCGCGTCGACGTTGGCCGCCGTGTCCTTCCCCTGCTCGACGCGCTTGCGCAGCGGCCCCTCGATGCGGGCGCGCCCCTTCTCGACGAACTCGGGCTTGACGTCGCGCATCCAGACCGTGAGCCCGGCGGCGGCGAACGCCTGCGCGATGCCGGAGCCCATGTTGCCTGCGCCGAGGACGGCGACCGTTCGGATGGCCATGGACGCGCGAACGCCCGGCCGCCTTCAAAGCTTTCTGGGGACGAGTGCCGGGTTCCGAGTGCCGAGTGCCGAGTGCCGAGTGCCGAGTGCCGGGTTCCGAGTGCTCTGTGCGAGGCGGGGCACCGCGATGCGCACGTGCGGTGCCGCTGCCTCGCGGACGACAGGCAAGGTAACGCCCATAGGGTGGGGGTCCAGGGGGCGTCCCGCCCCCTGGCGGGGTGCAGGGGCAGAGCCCCTGCCACGGAGTCGCGCGCGCGTGCGCCTCGCAGAGGCGCACGCTGGGAGGCGCGCGACGGAGTGTGGAACAAGGAGGGAAGCCGGAGCGCGTCCGGTAGGGAACGATGGGGGAACCGATGGGTCGATGGGGCGGAAAAGGTAGGACTTTTCCTGGACGCGGCTCCGGGCTTCCCGGCCCCTGCTGGTGCCCGACAAGCATCAAGGGTTCAGTGTCACCCGTGCGGAGGACACGCATGGCCCGAAGGGGCGGCGCCGGTTCTCGAACGTCCGGGGGAATGCGCAGCGGATGGGTTGCCACCACCGTTGGTAGTGAAGTCGCGGCTTTACCGCGCGCCTCACCCTTCGGAGTCGGGAACCATCGCGGTCGGGGGCCTCCCCTCCGCCATCGTCCCCGCAAGCAAACGCCTCCCCCAGGCCCGCGC